>CAXUCL010000004.1:0-50078 GCA_964249395.1 uncultured Rhizobiaceae bacterium | reverse complement strand
TATTTCGAGTGCCTGCACGAGGTGAAGCTGATCGTCGACCTCATCTACGAGGGCGGCATCGCCAACATGAACTACTCGATCTCCAACACGGCGGAATGGGGCGAGTACGTGTCCGGCCCCCGCATCATCACGGCGGAAACGAAGGCCGAGATGAAGCGGGTGCTGCAGGACATCCAGACCGGCCGCTTCACGTCGGAATGGATGCAGGAATACCGCTCCGGCGCCGCGCGCTTCAAAGGCATCCGCCGCGTCAACGATGGGCACCAGATCGAGGAGGTCGGCGCCAAGCTGCGCGGCATGATGCCTTGGATCAAGTCCAACGCACTAGTCGACAAGGCCCGCAATTGAGGCGGTTGCCGAACGGGCAGGGCGCGGCCAGCACCGCGCCTACAAAAATTCTGTGATGGTGCGAAATCTTTAACGTTTGACGTTGAAGGATAGCGCGCGGCGAACAGCGGCGAGCGATCCGGCATGAGCGCAATGACTCTCTATGACGAACCGGCGGCATCGGCAGGCGATGCCGAGCGCCGCATCGCCCCGCGAACCCGCGTCCTGAAGCGGGCGAAGGTGATCTTCAACAACAACTCGTCGACCTTCGACTGCCTCGTGCGCAACTACTCGGCGACCGGCGCGCTCCTGACGCTCGACGAGAACGTCCATTTGCCGAAGGAGTTCGATCTGCGGATCGGCGAGGACCGGACGCCGCGCCTGGCTCGCCTCGTTTATCGTCGCGGACCGCTCGCGGGCGTTCACTTCATCGATGGGTCGATCGACGTTCCGCCCCCGGTCATGGCCGGCAAGCCGGAGGGACAGAACCGAAGCGCTGGCATCCGGCGCCTGGATCCGGAGCGCTTGCCGGATGCGCTGCTGCGGAACCTGCCCTGGAACTGACCGTCGGCGGAGCGGTTTGCGACGGGGTGGACAGGTCCCGGCAGCCCGCATATATACGCCTCCAACGACGGGCAGAACGGTTCGCTGCCACGTCCGATCGGGTGCATAGCTCAGTTGGTAGAGCAGCTGACTCTTAATCAGCTTGTCCTAGGTTCGATCCCTAGTGCACCCACCAACGCTTCGATAAGCAGTGTTTCAGCCGAATAAGCGTTCGTTTTCCAGTATGGTGAGCGGACTGAGCCTTGCGGCTTTCCGTGACTAGGCTGCTCATTCGACCACTCCAGTCGACGGCGACTTTATCGCTTCCGTAAGACCCAACTCGACGCGACATCTGCCAGTTCGTCATTTTCGGGACGGGTCCGGTAATAACGCCGGTGACCTACAGGGTCGCGACTACCGTCGATCGTTTTCAGTTCGTTCGTCCCGCAACGCAGCGGCGATAGGCTCGCTCGCCTTCCTCGCGCGCGATGAACTTGTCGAAACCGGAGGGTCCCTGGTTGTTCGTGCCGCGGGACGACTCGATGCGGTTCGCAGCCGATTGCTGGCCATACGTCCGACAGAACGCGTCCGAACCGCGCGGCGCCGTGTTCGGGCGGCGGTTGATGCCATAGGCTGTTTCGTCGAAGGTGGTCGGGTCGGAAACCGCGCAGCCGGCAAGAATGACCGAAAGCGAGACGACGAGAAGTGTACGCACGACGAGGTTCCGTCTCTGATTGGGTCACGCCGCAGCACATAGGGTTGCTCCGACGCGGCGGCGTCCCCGACGGGTCGACACGGTTTCGGCATCGGTGAGCATTGCCCTGTTCCGGGTGCGGATGATGCCGCGTTTGGGTGCGCGGCAGATGCGCCTCCTGTCGGGTCTCGTGCTCGGCGCGTTCATTCTCTGCCATTTCTCGAACCACGCGCTCGGTCTCGTGTCGCTGGAGGCAATGGAAGCGGCGCGGCCGTATCTGGCCGGCATTTGGCGGACGAAAGTCGCCACGGTGCTGCTTTACGGCGCGGTCGCGGTGCACTTCGCGCTGATCCTCGCCTCGCTGCATCGTCGACGTTCGCTGCGGATGTCGTTGAAGGAAGGCGCGCAATACGCCCTCGGCCTCGGGCTGCCGCTCCTGCTCGTCGGCCACGTCGTCGGAACGCGGGTGGACTTCGCCTTCACGGGTGTCGAGACGACCTATCCGCAGGTGATGCGCGCCTTCTGGATCGACAATCCGACGGCCGGTCTGCGCCAAACGGCCGCCCTCTTGATCGCCTGGCTGCACTTCTGCCTGGGCCTCTACTTCTGGCTCCGGTCGAAGCAGGGCCTGCATCCCTACCGCTACCTGCTGTTCGCCGCGGCCGTGCTGCTGCCGACGTTCTCCCTGCTGGGGTTCGTCGAAGCCGGTCGCGAGGTCGCGCGACTTCCCTCGTCGGCCCGTCCGGGCGGCACGGCTGGCGCGCCGGCGTGGATCGAAACGGCGATCGTCGTCGCGTTTCTGGTGCCGCTCGCCGGCGTGCTCCTGCTGCGCGCCGCTCGCGCCGTGCTCCTGCGCGGCGAGCGCGTCCGGATCGGCTATCCCGATGGCCGTTCGGTCGAGGTCGAGAAAGGCACCAGCGTCCTGGAAGGGAGTCGCTTGGCGCGCGTGCCGCATCAGGCGGTCTGCGGTGGCCGGGCGCGTTGCTCCACCTGCCGCGTCGAGGTTTTGCGGGGTGGGCACGGCCAGCCACGGCCGGGCGCGGACGAGCAGGTGACGCTGCGCCGCATCGGCGCTGGAGCGGCGATCAGGCTCGCCTGCCAGTTCCGTCCGGTACGAAACGTCGAGGTGGCGCCGCTGCTGTCGGTTCAAGCCGAAGCCGGCGCCGTCGAAGCCGACGCGCAGGTGCGCCCGTTCGGCCGGGAACGGGACGTCGTGGTGCTGTTCTGCGACCTGCGCGGTTTCACGGGCTTTACCGAGCGCAGCCTGCCTTACGACGTGATGTTCATCCTGAACCGCTACTTCGAGATCGTCGGAACGGCGGTCGCGGCGAACGGCGGCACGGTGGACAAGTTCATCGGCGACGGGGCGATGGTGCTCTTCGGCCTCGAAACGGAGCCGGGCGTCGCCGTGGCCCAGGCGCTCGCGGCGGCCAAGCGGATCGCCGAGGGTGTGGCGCGGCTCAACCAGACGTATGCCTCGGAAATGCGTGGCACGCTCCACCTCGTCGTCGCGCTGCATTTCGGTCCGGCGATCGTCGGCACGATCGGTTACGGGCGCGCGCGCAGCGTCACCGCGATCGGGGATACGGTGAACGTCGCGAGCCGGTTGGAAGGTCTGGCGAAGGAGCGCGACGCGGACCTCGTATTGTCCGACGACGCGGCGCGCCATCTGCGGGAACCGCTTGCGGGGTTCCGGGCGGAAATCCTGCCGATCCGCGGCCGCTCGCAACCCATGACCGTCTGGCTTGGAAGCGCTTCGGGAGAAACGAAGGAAGCCGCTTCATCGAATGATGCCGCCTAGACGCGAAGCGACGAAGGCAAGCCGAGTCCGACGCTCTCGGCAGCGGCGTCCTTGGAATCCTTACGACGAAAAGGCTGTGATCCAAGCCGGGTTTCGGCGGATCGCAGCCTTCGAACGTCCTGGATCGAAAAGCTTGGGGTGGCGCGGATCGTTGCCAGCCCGGGAGGCGCCTCAGGGGCGCGGCTTCGGCTTCGCCATCGGGATCAAACCCTCGCGCTGCGCCTGCTTGCGGGCCGCCTTGCGGGCGCGACGCACCGCTTCCTGCTTCTCACGCGCGCGGCGCTCGGACGGCTTCTCGTAAGCCTGACGCGAGCGCATCTCGCGGAACACGCCCTCACGCTGCAGCTTGCGCTTCAAAGCCCGGAGCGCTTGCTCGACGTTGTTGTCGCGAACCAGAACCTGCAATGATGTCTCCTTGGATTTCCCGGGGCGGGGCGACCGCCTTGTTCAAGGCCCCGCGGCTGGGCGGCCGGCGGAGCGAATCGGTTGATGGATCAGCCCGCGATCTGCAGGTTGCCGGCCGAGGTCTTGCCGCTGCGGCGGTCGGTCACAAGCTCGTAGGTGATCTTCTGACCGTCGTTCAGCCCGGTGAGGCCAGCCCGCTCGACGGCGGAAATGTGGACGAACACGTCGGCTCCGCCCCCATCGGGCGTCACGAAACCGTAGCCCTTCTGCGAATTGAACCACTTGACGGTTCCGGTTGCCATGCGACGTCCTTTCCAAGCATGCCAGTCGTGTTCCCGACGGATCGGGCCACGTCGTGCGTCGATCGTGCGTGGGAATGCGGCAGCCGAGCATCGCCACGACACCGCACGCGGCCTTATGGACGAAACGCCCGCCTTTGCCAAGTAGGCGGACCTGCCGGGCGGCCATGTCTTCGAATCCGCGAAACCGCGCAAGGTTCCGACGACAACCGGCCGGCCTTAGCGAATTCAGCAATCCTGCCGATGTAGGAGTCGGCGGTCGGGATCGGAGGGGTCGGGGCCGTGCGTATCGCCATCGTCGGATGCGGCTTCGTCGCCGACTATTACATGACGACGCTCGTCAACCACCCGACCCTCGAACTCGTCGCGGCATACGATCGGGACGGGGAGGCCCTGACCCGGTTCACGCGGTTTCATGGAGTTCACGAGGCAGGAAGCCTCGACGAAGTCCTTGCGGATCGCACGATCGGCATGGTGCTCAACCTGACCAACCCGGCGAGCCACTACGCCGTCTCGAGGGCGGTCCTCGAAAGCGGCAAGCACGTTTGGTCCGAGAAGCCGCTGTCGATGAACGTCGACGAGGCCGCCGACCTCGTGCGGATCGCGGCGGCGCGCGACCTCGTCATCGCGTGCGCGCCGGCCACGGTGCTCGGCGAATCGGCGATTGCGCTGCGCCGCGCGCTTCGCGACGGGCGCATCGGCCCCGTTCGCCTCGCCTACGCCGAGATGGAGGACTCGATGGTCTTCCGCGAGAACCACGCGGATTGGCGCAGCCGCTCCGGTGCGGCCTGGCCGGCAGCCGACGAGTTCGCGGTCGGCTCGACGCTGGAGCACGCCGGCTACTACCTCACCTGGCTCTGCGCCTTCTTCGGGCCGGTCGCGGAGATGACCGCCTTCGCCGCGCGGTTGTTCGACGACAAGCGCACCGGACAACCGGCCGGAGAGCTCGCCAACGATTTTTCGGTCATGTGCCTGCGCTTCGCGGACGGGGTCGTCGCGCGCCTGACGTGCGGCCTCGCCGCGCCGGTGGACCGTTCGTTGCACGTCGTCGGCGACAACGGCGTCCTGTCGGTCTCGGACGGCTGGAACAACCGCTCGCCCGTCTTCGAGCGCGACCGCCACGGCTTGCCGCCGTCTCGTCTGCCCAAACTCGGCAAGGTCGTCGGGATGGCGGAGCGCAACCTGCCGTTCCGGCAATGGTTCGGCCGGCGGCTCGACCTCGGTACGGCCAAGCCGGTGACGCCGCCCTACGCCTCGCGCATCGACTTCTCGCGCGGGCCGGCGGCCGTTGCCAAGGCCGTGGAAGCGAAGCGGACGCCGCCGATCACCGCCGACTTCTCGCTGCACGTGACCGAACTGTCGCTCGTCGCGCAGAACGCCGACCGGTATCCGATGCCTTACAAGCCGGCATCAACCTTCGCACCGCTGCCTTTCGACGACTGATCGCGGATCGCGGCTTCCGCCGCCTCCACGATGCGAAGCACGTCGATGCTTTGGGCCAGCGGCATGACCGGACTGTCGCTCAAGCCGCGCTGCAGGCATTCGGCGAAATGATCCGCCTGATAGTGTAGGCCGCTGCCGCGCATGAAGACGGCGCTCGGCTCGCCGCGGAACGAACGCAGCAGGCCGACGAGCGCCGGTCTCCAGGCGGGGCGCGCGGCCGGCGCGAGTTGCGCCCGTTCGTCGACGGACGGCGCCGTCGTGGGCTCGCTGGTCCGTTGCACCCGCAAGAGCGATGGCGCGAACAGCGGCGCGTTGGCGAGGAGGCGTCCGCGCGTGCCGGACACGCCGACCCGGTTCAAGCCTTCGGCGGCAAAGCCGCAGGCGAGCGACGCCACCGCGTCGTCGTAGCCGAGTGCGAGCGTGGCCTGCCGCCCGTCCGCCGAAGCGGCGGCGGCGACGACGTTCGGTCGCCCGAGCAGCCAAACGGCCAGCGACACGGGATAAACGCCGAGATCGAGAAGCGGACCGACGCCGGTTCGATCGTTCGCGAAGGAAAGCGAGGCTTCGAGCGTTCGCACCCGACCGATCCGGCCGCTCCGAACGATCGTCTCGAACCTGCGCATGCCGGGCGTGAAGCGCATCCACATCGCCTCCATCGCGAGCAGGCCGGCATCCCGTGCCGCATCGACGATGCGGCGCGCGTCCGCGGCGCTCGTCGTCAGCGGCTTCTCGATCAGTACCGGCTTGCCCGCGGCGAGGCACCGGAGCGCCTGAGTGCAGTGATCCTCGTTGCGGCCCGCGACGTAGATGGCGCCGACATCGGGTCGCCGCAGGATCGCGTCGAGGTCGCCGTGCGCGACGGTCGGCCCGATCATGGCCGCCAGCGCCCGCGCCCGCTCCGACGTGGCGGAGGCGACGGCGACGATCCGGCCGTCGCGTGAGAAGCGCATGTCGGCGGAGAACCGGCGGGCGATGGCGCCGGTTCCGGCGATCGCCCAGCCGAGCGGAGCTTGGGACATGAAGGGTCGCGCCTCGTGTCGCGGGAAAGCCGAGACGCTTGTGGTCCGCCGTCCCGTCCGAAGGCAAGCGCCTCCTCGGAGAGCGCGCATCCGGTTCGCTCGCATCCTGCCGCCGTTTCTGCCGGCCTGCGCCGCTGTCCGGCCCGCCCGATCCAGCACGGTGGATTTGACGCAAAACCGCAGCGCTTCCGTAACCACGGCGTCGGATCGGCCGCTCGGATGCGGGTTGCCAGCGGCTTTCTTCACCTTGCGGAAACCTGCCGTGCCCGAACGTCGCGCCCGCACCGTGACGCCGTTCGACGCGAAGCGCGGTTGGAAGAGTTCGACGATGGACGTTCGCGCACCGCAGATCGACCGGCCGATCTACGTCGATCTCGACGGCACGGTGATCCGTTCCGATCTTCTGTGGGAGAGCCTGTTCCTGCTGGCCCGGCAGAAGCCCGCGAGCCTCCTGCAGGTGCCGGGCTGGGCGCTCGCCGGCAAGGCGCGGCTGAAGGCCGAGCTCGCCCGCCGCATCGACTTCGATCCGGCGCTGCTTCCCTACCGCGAGGACGTCGCCGCGATGCTCGCCCGCGAGCAGGCGAGGGGACGGCGCATCGTGCTCGCCACCGGTGCCAACGAGACGCTGGCGCACGCGGTCGCCGACCATCTCGGCGTGTTCGATGCGGTGATGTCGAGCTGCGACGCGGTGAACCTTACCGCCGAGCGCAAGCTGGAACGGATCGTCGCCGCCAACGACCTCCATGGCTTCGACTACGTCGGCAACTCGCGCGAGGACGTCTGCCTGCTCGACGCCGCCGCCGAGGCGACGGTGGTGGACCCGGACCGCCTGGCCGGCCGCTGGCAGCGCCGCACCGGCGCCGCTTTGCTGCCGGGCGACGGCGCGGCGCGGAAGGCGAAAGCCTGCGTGAAGGCGCTGCGCCCCCACCAATGGACGAAGAACGTCCTTGTCTTCGTGCCGCTCGCGCTGCAGCACGAATACTTGAACCCGGTGGCGCTGCTGACGGCCTTCGCGGCCTTCGTCGCGTTCTCGCTGGCGGCGTCCGCCGTCTACATCCTGAACGACCTGCTCGACCTGTCCGCCGACCGCCGCCACCGCACCAAGCGCCGCCGTCCGTTCGCCAGCGGCACCGTGCCGATCCCGACGGGCCTGAAGCTCGCCGCCGGCCTGCTGCTCGCGGCAGGGGCCATCTCGGCCATGCTCGACTGGAAGTTCCAGCTCATCCTTCTCGGCTACCTGGCGATCACGACGCTCTATTCCGTCGCGCTGAAGCGGATGCTACTGATCGACGTCTTTTCGCTCGCCTCGCTCTACACGGTGCGCACGATCGCGGGCGCCGCGGCGACCGGCATCGAGCTGTCCTTCTGGCTGATGGCGTTCTCGCTCTTCTTCTTCCTCTCGCTCGCCCTCGTGAAGCGCTACACCGAGCTTCTGGAGTTCGGGCCCGGCGCCGAGCGCGCCAAGACCGGGCGCGGCTACAAGTCGGCCGACCTGGAAACCCTGGCGCAAGCCGGAATGGCGGCCGGCTTCGCCTCCGTCATGGTGCTGGCGCTCTATATCGACTCGCCGGAAGTCCGGCTTCTGAACGACGTGCCGTGGCTCCTGTGGCCGCTCTGCCCGCTGATCCTCTACATCATCGTTCGCATCTGGGCGCTCGCCCGCCGCGACGAGATGCACGAGGACCCGGTGGTGTTCATCCTGCGGGACTGGCGCTCGCAGATGGTGATCGGCCTCGGGGCCGCGCTGTTCGCGGCCGCCGCCTATGTCTGAGCCACGGTACGGCAACTGGGGTCGGACGGTGCCGGCCGGCTGGCGCAGCGTCGCGGCCGACGCGGTCCGCCTCCGCGTCGCCGGGCCGGGGTCGCACCTGCCCTACGGCAACGGCCGCTCCTACGGCGACTCCTGTCTGAACGAGACGGGCGCGCTGGTCGACGCGCGGGCCGGCGCCCGAATCCGTTCGTTCGACTCGGTCACTGGCATCGTCGAAGCCGACGCGGGCGTCATGCTGCACGAGATCACGCGGGTGGCAGCGCCGCATGGCTGGTTTCTGCCCGTCACGCCGGGCACGCAGTTCGTGACGCTCGGCGGCGCGGTGGCGAACGACGTCCACGGCAAGAACCACCACCGCCGCGGCACCTTCGGGCGCTGGGTGACGGGGCTGACGCTGGAGCGTTCGGACCGCGAGGGCTCGATCGACTGCGGGCCGGACCGCGAGGTCGAGCTGTTCCGCGCGACGGTCGGCGGCATGGGTCTCACCGGCCTCGTCCGCCGCGTGTCGTTGCGGTTGCTGCGCGTTCCCTCGCTGACCATCCGGCAGACGACGACGCGCTTCGAGCGCCTCGCCGACTACTTCGCGATGGCGGGAGAAGCCGATGCGCGGCACGAATACGCCGTCGCCTGGATCGACTCGCTGGCGCGCGGGCGAGGGTTCGGACGCGGCCACCTGATCGCCGGCGATCACGCGCCCGACGGCGACCGGACGGGCGAGGCGCGGCCGCCGCTCGCGTCCGTGCCGTTCACGCCGCCGGTCAGCCCGCTGGCAGGGTGGCCGCTGCGCGCCTTCAACGAGGCGTACTACCGCCGCGCGCCGAAAGGTCAGAGCGAGGCGAGCGTCCCATTCGACGCCTTCTTCTACCCGCTCGACCGTTTGCGGGATTGGAACCGCCTCTACGGGCCGCGCGGCCTGCACCAGCACCAGAGCGTCGTGCCGTTCGAGGGTGCGAAAGATGCGGTCGCGGCGCTGATCGATTGCGCGCGAACGCACGGGCAGGGCTCGTTCCTGACCGTCCTGAAACGCTTCGGCGACCTGCCGAGCCCCGGCCTCCTGTCGTTCCCGATGCTGGGCTACACGCTGACCCTCGACTTCCCGCACAAGGGCGAGCGGACGCTCAGGCTGCTCGACGAGCTCGACCGAATCACGGTGCGGGCCGGCGGACGGGTGAATCCCTACAAGGACGCGCGGATGGCGGCCGAGACGTTCGCGCGGAGCTTCCCCGAATGGAAGGCGCTGGAGGCCGCGCGCGACCCGGCGATGATGTCCGACTTCTGGCGGCGCACGGCGATGCGCCTTGCACCGGCCTCGCATCTGGAACTGGCGCGAATCGCTGCGAGGGACTGCACCGTCGCTTTACCGTCCCGACGGAAAGCCGCGATCCCGTCGGGGACCTTTAACCCGCTGTCGAACGAAGCCTGATAGCAAACCTCGAAGCAATGGGCGGAAGACGCCCCAAGGTCGCATTTCAATGGCGAAGTATCTCCCCTTCATCCTGTTCACCGTGCTGACCAACGCCGCGGCGCAGCTCATGCTGAAATACGGCATGATGCACATCGGCTCGGCCGCGTTCGCCAACGCGAACCCGCTGCTAAAGATCGTCGGCATCGTCTTCAGCCCGTTCGTCTTCCTCGGGCTCTGCACCTTCGTCGTGTCGATGGCCTCGCACCTGTTCGTCTTGTCGAAGGTCGAGCTGTCCTACGCCTATCCGTTCCTGTCGCTGGCCTACGTCGTGGTGGCGGTCGCCACCTGGTACCTGTTCGCCGAGGACATGAACCCGTCCCGCGTCGCCGGCATCGCCTTCATCTGCCTCGGCACGGTGTTCATCGCGCAGGGCGGCTCGAAGGTCCACGAGGCCGCGCCCGCCGCCGGCCCTGCCCATTCCACCGCCACCCCCTCCGAGGTCATTCGATGAAACATGTCATTTTCGGCGGCGACGGCTTCGTCGGCCGCCATCTTGCGCAAAAGCTCGTCGCCGACGGCGAGGAGGTCGTGGTCGCCGACATCGTGAAGTCGGAGCTCAAGCACTACGCGTCGGCCCGGTTTGTCCGCACCGACGTCACCGACCCGGCCGCCGTCCGCGCCGTGCCGGTCGCGGCCGACGACATGGTCTACAACCTATCCGCCAAGATGCTGTCGCCGATCCAGGTGCGGGCGAAGCGCCGCGCGTTCTTCTACCCGGTGAACTACCACGGCACGAAGCACATCATCGAGGCGATGGACGCCGCCGGCGCTTCGCGGCTCGTCCACTTCACCACCGACATGATCTACGGCCACACGGTCACGACGCCGATGACCGAGGATCACCCGGTGGCGCCGCTCGGCGAATACGGCCTGTCGAAGCTGGAAACCGAGCACCTCGCGGCCGAATGGCGGGGGCGCGGCATGCGCATCGCGCTGTTCCGGCCGCGCCTCATCATCGGGCCGGGCCGGCTCGGCATCCTGGAGAAGCTGTTCAAGCTGATCGACGCGAACCTCCCCGTTCCGATGATCGGCTCCGGCCGCAACCCCTACCAGTTCATCTCCGTGTTCGACTGTGCCGAGGCCGCGCGGCTCGGCTGGCGAGCGGGCGTGCCGAACGAGGCCTACAATCTCGGCTCCCTGAACCCGCCGCCGGTCCGCAAGCTCCTCGGGGACCTCGTCCGCCACGCCGGCTCGCGCTCGATCCTCCTGCCGACGCCGGCCTGGGCGGTGAAGCGCACGCTCGACCTGCTCGACGCGGTGAACCTGCCGATCATGGACCCGGAGCAGTACCTCATCGCCGACGAGGAATGCCTGCTCGACGTGTCGAAGGGCCGGCGCGACCTCGGCTGGGTGCCGCAGCACCGCGACGAGGACATGCTGATCGCCGCCTATTCCGAATACCGCGCCAAGAAATCTCAAGAACGGGCCGGCACAGCGCCGGCCGCCGTCCCCGCTGAATAAGGAACGTCGCCGCCATGCTCGACCGCACGATCGCCGCCGCGCCGTCCCTCGACGAAGCGCCCTTCCGCCAAGGCCCCGCTAAGCCGCCGCTGCTCACCGTCGCCGATGCCAAGGCGATGGACGTGCGCACCATGGCGGACCTGTTCAAGGACCACGTGAACCCCGGCCAGTTTCACTTCATGAAGCTGCTCGGCTTCCACAAGGTGAAGGTCGAGCGTGCCGAAGGCATGTTCTACGTCGACCAGAACGGCCGGAAGATCTTGGACTTCTTCGGCGGCTTCGGCTCGCTGGCCTTCGGTCACAACCACCCGCGCATCCTGGCGGCGCGTCGCGAGTTCCAGGACGAGAAGCGGCACGAGATCGCCATCGCCTTCCTGTCGCAATACGCGGCGGCGCTAGCGAAGAACGTCGCGACCGTCTCGCCCGGCGACCTCGACATGGTGTTCCTCGGCTCCTCCGGCTCGGAGGCGATGGAGGCGGCGATCAAGGTCGCCGAACGCGCGTCCGGGCGGAAGAACGCCAAGATCGTCCATGCCGAGAACTCGTTCCACGGCAAGACGAAGGGCGTCCTGTCGATCACCGACTCGGCGCTCTACAAGGGCGAGTTCAAGCTGGTCGAGAACAGCTACAAGGTGCCGTTCGGCGACTTGGAAGCGCTGACCGCCTGCGTCGAGCGCGATCCCGACATCGGCGTCGTGGTGCTGGAAACGGTGCAGGGCGGCGGTGGGATCATCGAGGCGTCCACGGACTACTGGCACGGCGTCCGCGCGCTCTGCGACAAGCATAAAGTGCTGTGGGTCGCCGACGAGGTGCAGTGCGGCTACGGCCGGACCGGCACGTTCTACGCCTTCGAGCGGCACGGCGTCGTGCCCGACGTGACGGCTTTGGCGAAAAGCTTCGGCGGCGGCAAGGCGGCGATCGGCGCGATGATCGCCCGGCGCGAGGTCTACATGAAGGCGTACGGCACGCCGAAAACGGCGATGATCCACGCCCACGCTACGTTCGGCGGCATCGGCGAGGCCTGCGTCACCGCGATCGAGGCGTTGAACACGCTCTACGACGAGGACCTCATCGGCAATTCCGACATCGTCGGGGGCTACCTCATCGAGCGGCTGCGCGACATCCAGGCGAAGTATCCGACGTTGATCAAAGAGGTGCGGGGCCGCGGCCTGATGATCGGCCTCGAGTTCCACGATTTCTCCCGCACGCTCCCCCTGGCGCTGCGGCCGATGGTGGCGATCCTCGACGACAAGCTGAAAGGCTCGCTGTCCGGCTTCGTCGGCGCGCTGCTCCTGCGCGACTACGACTGCCTTGTCGCCTTCACCGAATACAACCGCAACGTCATCCGGCTGGAGCCGCCGCTCGTCTGCACCGAAGAGAATGTCGACCAGTTCTGCGACGCACTCGACGCCCTGCTCGGCCGCGGCATCGTCGGCATCGTCAAGGACTTCATCAAGTCGCAGGTGGGGTGAGGCCTTCGGCACGCCCTGCGAGACGACGAGGCCGGGCCACGCGCCCGGCCTTCCTGTTTCGCGTTTGGGTTGGAGCATCGCCTTGGCGACTCGCCGCTAACGCGCAAACGTCTCCGTTCGTCATCCCGGCCCCTGGGCCGGGATCCATGCCGCGTCGTCCGAACGTCCTCGCGGCAGGGAAGAGAACCTTCCCCGCTGCCGTTTCCGCGGCTCAGATGGTTTGGCATGGGTCCCGGCTCGGAGGCCGGGATGACGAACCGGGGAGGGCTGTGAGCGATCGGCGACCGGACCACCGTTGCGCCATGCTATTTGCGTCGTCAATCCGCCCGTCGCGCGAGCCCGACCCGCAGGAACGCGTCCCAGCAAGCGCTCAACGTCACGCGGCGGTGGTCGGCGAGGAACGGCGCGTAGATGCGCAGGATCTGCTCGTTCGCGATGGTCTGCGGGCACTTCGGATAGAGTGCCAGGTCGACGGCGCGCACGGCTTCCCTCACCCTCGCGTCCGGCGGCGGCACGGCCCGGCTCGGATCGGCGCCGATGGCGACGTGCCGGGGCGCGCTGCGGTCCAGGAGCCAGGGGAAGGGGTTGGCGAAGTTGAGGTTCAGGATCGTCTCGAACCGGACGCCGTTGGCGGCTTCAAAGGCGCGGACCGCGTCCACCGCCTCGTCCGTCGCCCGCAGCCAGTTCAGTTGAAAGTCCGGCTGCGCGTAGAGCGTGAAAATCGGCAGTTCGCCGGCCTCGACGAACCCCTGGTAGGTCGCCGGAAACGTCTGGTAGCCGCGCATCGCCGCGTCGGCGTGGCGGCGGTATTCGATGCGGTCCGAGACGGCCCCCATGCCACCGAGGTTCCGGTGCGCGAACGCCTGGTATTTCAACTGCACGACGCCGGCGCGGATCGCCCGACCGGCGACGCCGGTGAGGGTCGGCAGCGAGGAAGCCGCGATCAGCGCGGCGACGGCGATGAAGCGTCCGCCATGGAAGGCGTGGCTGTTCAGGAGCGTTCGCAGCAGCGCCGGCCAAACGAAGACGAAGGCGAGGCCGCCAGTGTTCTGCGTCTCGAAGAACAAGGCCGCGAAGGCGGCGACGCCGAGCCAGAACGCGTCCCGGTCCAGAAACGTGGCGACGTCGGCCGGACGGCGCCGCGCCGCCAGCGAACGCGTCGAGCCGACGATGTCGCGCCTGGTGAACGCGAGGAGCGTCGCGACCAACGCGAGCAGCGGGGCCAGAACGGCGACGTGGATCGAGCCGGCCTGCAGGAAGCGCGGCAGCAGCGCGCCCTCGTTCATCGCGACGAGGGCTGCGACGGACCGACCGTAAGCGCCAACGAGGCCGAGCGTCGCTTCGAGCAAGGCGAGAGCGGCCGCAAAGCCGAGCGCGGCCAGCCCGGCGACGCGGAACGGCAGGCGGCCCGCCGCGAAGGCGAACAGGCAGAGCAGACCGCCGGAAACGAAGCCGGTGATCTTCGTCAGGAACAGCGCCAGCATCGCGCCGGCGACGACGACCCCCAAGGATCGTCGGTCCTCGACGAACAGGAGCGCCGCCGCAAGCACGAACAGGATGCGGCTCGCCTGCCTGTTATAGATGCCGAAGCCGTCGACGCCGGGAAAGTTGGTGTAGACCTCGACGTTGAAGGGCAGGATCGAGAAGACGAGGAACGGCACGAGCAGCGCGAAGGCGGTGCCGACGGCACGTTTGCCCACGTCGCGGACGACGAGCGCCATCAGCGGCGCGGTGACCGTCAGGATCGACCAGTCGGCCAGCAGCAGCGGCTGCCCTTGCGGAAACATCCGGATCGCGGCGGCGAACAGCCAGTAGCCGAGCGCGCCGACCGGCGCGAAGAAGTCGACGGCGGGGACCTGTCCGTCACCGATGCGGTTCGCCGCGTCGAAGTAGAGGACGAGGTCCCAGTACATCGGTCCGATGGGAAGCGTCAGCGGCAGCGCAGCCAGCGCCGCGAGACCGGCGGCTGCGAGACCAAGCAGGGCGCCGGGCGAGAACCGGATCGGCCGGCCGGCCGCCTGCCCCGCGCGGCCGAGGGACACTTCGCTCATGGGAACCCTACCGACCGAAATCGGCGCGATGATCGCCGATCGGCGTTAAGGATGCGTTGACCACGCCGCGCGTTCGCGGCCGCCCGCGCGCTGTCGCCGCAAGCCGCGCGATGTCGCAAAAAGACGACGCGTCCGCGCCGCCGCCGGATTAGTGTCCGGCCAGCGTTTCGCCCGTCGGCGCCAGGAGTTTTCGCATGCAGAGCTTTGCCCGTGCCGTCGTGATCGGCGGCGGCGTCGTCGGGGTGTCGACGCTCTATCACCTCGCCAGGAAGGGCTGGTCCGATTCGGTGCTGATCGAGCGCAAGGAGTTGACCTCCGGCTCGACCTGGCACGCGGCGGGCCTGATGCCGCTCTTCAACCTCAGCTACTCGGTGGGCCAGCTCCACAAGTATTCCGTCCGCTTCTACGAGGAGCTGCAGGCCGAGACCGGCATGAACGTCGGCTTCTCGAAGGTCTCCAACATCCGGCTCGCCCGCACGCAGGACCGGATGGACGAGTATCGCTACTACGCCGGCATCGCCGAAACGCTCGGCGTGCGCACGCGCTTCCTGTCGCCGGCCGAGCTGAAGGAGGCGTGGCCGCTCTGCGAGACGGACGGCATCATCGGCGCGCTGCAGCATCCGGACGACGGCTACATCCAGCCGGCCGACCTGACGCAGGCGCTGGCCAAGGGCGCGCGCGACCGCGGCGCCAAGATCCACCGCAACACCACGGTGAGCGCGATCGAGCGTCTGCCCAACGGCCATTGGAAGGTCGTCACCGACGCCGGCGAGATCGAGTGCGAGCACGTCGTTTCGGCTACCGGCAACTTCGCCCGGAAGACCGGCGCGATGGTCGGCCTCGAAGTGCCGGTGATCCCGGTGGAGCACCAGTACATCGTCACCGAGCCGCACCCGGCGCTCTTGGAGCGCCGCCGGCAGGGGCTGCCGGAGATGGGCGTGCTGCGCGAGAGCGATTCCGCCTGGTACATGCGCGAGGAGGCGGGCGGCCTGATCCTCGGACCCTACGAGAAGGGCGCGCCGGTCTGCTACGTCGACGGGCCGGACCCGAACTCGGAATACGAACTGTTCCAGGAGGAGCTGGAGCGGCTGATGCCGCACATCGAGACGGCCTTCGTGCGCGTGCCGGCCTTCGGCGAGGTCGGCATCAAGAAGGTCTACAACGGCGCCATCGCCTATACGCCGGACGGTTCGCCGATCGTCGGCCCGGCGCCCGGCCTCGACAATTTCTGGCTGAACGAAGGGCACTCGTTCGGCATCACCGCGGCCGGCGGCGCCGGCTGGCAGCTCGCCGAATGGATGGTGGACGGCGGCCCGACGCTCGACATGGTGGGCGTCGACCCGCGCCGCTTCGGGCCGTATGCCAGCGAAGGCTACCTGAAGGTGAAGAACGAGGAGGCCTACGCCAACGTCTTCACCATGCACTACCCGGACGAGGAGCGCGCGGCCGGGCGGCCGCTGAAGACCTCGCCGTCCTACGAGCGGCAGAAGCAGCTCGGCGGCGTGTTCGGCTCGATCTACGGCTGGGAACGGGCGAACTGGTTCGCGCCGGACGGCTACGAGGTTCCGGCCGACCAGCTCGGCTTCAAGGAAGAGGTGCTGACCGCCGAGAACCATCCGCCGGCCGACCACACGGGCAAGGTCCGCGAGCGCTGGAGCTTCCGCCGCTCGAACTACTTCGAGCACGTCGGCAACGAGGTGCGCACCGTTTCGGAGCGCGTCGGTCTCCTCGACATGACGCCCTTCGCCAAGGCCTTGGTCACCGGACCCGGCGCGCGCGCCTGGCTCGACGGCCTGTTCGCCAACCGCATCCCGAAGAAGCGCGGCCGCATCGCGCTCTGCCACCTTCTCACCGATACGGGCGGCGTGAAGGCCGAGTTCACCCTCTACGAGCGTCGCGAGAACGAGTTCTACCTCGTGTCCGGCGGCGCGCTCGAATCCATCGACCACGACACCATGCGCCGCCTGCTGCCGAAGGACGGCAGCGTCTCGTTCCGGACGATCACGCAGTCCACGGGCGTTCTCGTCCTCGCCGGGCCGCGCTCGCGCGACGTGCTGGCCAAGCTCACGCGCGCCGACCTGACGAACGCCGCGTTCCCGTGGCTCACCGGCCAGCGCATCTCGGTCGGGCCGATCGGGCTCGACGCACTGCGCGTCAACTTCGTCGGCGAACTCGGCTGGGAGCTGCACCACCCGATCGAGACGCAGGCGACGCTCTACGACATGCTGATGGAGGCCGGTGCCGAGTTCGGCATCAAGCCGTTCGGCATCCGCGCGATGGGCGCGATGGCGCTGGAAAAGAGCTACCGCCAGATCCCGCGCGAGCTGTCGATCGAATACAACGCGCTGGAGTCGGGGCTGGAGCGCTTCGTGCATCCGGCCAAGGGCGAGTTCCTCGGCCGCAACGCCGTGGTCGCGTGTCAGGAGAACGGCTACCGCTGGAAGTTCGCGACGCTCGAAGTCCACGACGTCGGCGACGCCGACGCGCGCGGCTCGGAAGCGATCCACAAGGACGGCGTCCTGGTCGGCCGCGCCACGAACGGCGGCTACGGCTGGCGGGTCGGCAAGAGCCTGGCGCTGGCGATGCTGAAGCCCGAGTTCGCCAGGGAGGGGATCGAGGTCGAGGTGACGATCCTCGGGCAAGCGCGTCGCGCCACCGTGATCGGCGAAAGCCCGTTCGACCCCGACAACGCCGCGCTGCGCTGCTGACCTGCCGCCGCGAAGCACCGGCGGCCCCGTCCGGCGGCGCTTCCCTTCAGCTGTCCGGCACGACCACCGCCGCTCGCGTCCGGCGCCGGCTCAACACGTCGAAGTGAGTTGCCGCGCTCGCGCCGCGGCACGACGCTCGTATCTCGACGGGTTCTCGGTGGGATCGGCGGAAGCGATGCGGAAATTCTCCTTTGCGGCTGCCGCGCTCCTGTCGGGGTTCGTTCTGACTGCCGTGCCGGCGCTCGCGCAGCAGGCGCCGCGCGGGCTCGGGCAACTCGGCGGCGCCCAGGCGCGCGAGACCGGCGAGCCGGTGGACGTCGAATTGATCCTCGCCGTCGACGTGTCATGGTCGATGGATCGCGGCGAGCAGGAAATCCAGCGCGACGGCTACGTCGCCGCCTTCCGCAGCCCGGAGGTGCAGCGGGCCATCACGCGCGGCACGCACGGCCGCGTCGCGGTCGCCTTCGTGGAATGGGCGGGAAGTCTGTCGCAGTCCGTCGTGATCCCCTGGACGCTGATCGATTCGAAGGAGGCGGCCGACACCTTCGCCTACCGCCTGTCCGTCGAGGAGCCGGATCGCGAGCGGCGGACCTCGATCGCGGGCGCGATCGACTTCGCGGCGCCGATGTTCGACGGCAACGGCTTTGCCGGGCTGCGCCGCGTCATCGACGTGTCGGGCGACGGACCGAACAACCAGGGCCGTCCGGTCGTGGAAGCGCGCGACGCGGCGGTGAGGCGCGGCATCACGATCAACGGCCTGCCACTGATGACGGAGGACACGTCCGGCTATTCAAGCTGGGGCTCGATCCCGAACCTCGACGGCTACTACGCCGACTGCGTCATCGGCGGGCCGGGCGCCTTCGTGATCCCGGTGAAGGACTGGCCGCAATTCCCGGAGGCAGTGCGGCGCAAGCTGGTGCTGGAACTCGCCGGCGGCTGGCCGTTGCCGGCTTCACGATCGCCGCCGATCGAGCGGGCGGCGGCAGAGGCCGGCACGGACTGCCTCGTGGGCGAGAAGCAGTGGCAGCAGCGCGAGAACATCTGGAACCGGTGAGTCTACGAAGCGATACCGGCCAAGGCCCTCACGCCGCCGACGCGGTCGCCGCCGTCGCCGCGACGCGCAGGGCGCGTTCCTGCTGCGGTGAGCGGCCGTAGAGCTCGCGGTAGCATTTGGAGAAATGCGAGGCCGACACGAAGCCCGCCGCCACTGCGATCTCGACGATCGGCAGCGAGGACTGCAGCAGGAGCTGCCGGGCGCGGTCGAGCCGGATCTCGAGGTAGTAGCGCGCCGGCGAACGGCCCATCTCCTTGTCGAACAGGCGCTCCACCTGCCGCCGCGACAGCGACACGCTCTTCGAGATGTCGACCAGCGACAGGGGCTCATGGAGGTTCGCCTCCATGATCTCGATGATCGCCAGCACCTTGGTGTGCTGCACGCCGAGCCGGGCACGCAGCGGCAGCCGCTGCCGGTCGCTGGAGGAGCGCACGCGGTCCATCAGCGCCTGCTCGCAGACGCGGTTGACGACTTCCTCGCCGCAGTCCTCGCCAATCAGCGCCAGCATCATGTCGAGCGATGCGGTGCCGCCGGCGCAGGTGAAGATGTTGTGGTCGATCTCGTAGAGGTCGGCCCGCACGTCGGCACGCGGAAACGCTTCCGAGAAGCCGGGCAGGTTTTCCCAATGGATCGCGCAGCGGCGCTCGGCGAGCAGGCCGGCCCGCGCCAGGATCCAGGCGCCGGTACACAGCCCGCCGACGCTGATGCCGCGCTGGTGCGTTTCGCGCAGGAAGGAGAAGCTCGCGCGGTCGCCGAAGTCCTCGACGTAGATGCCGGAGCAGACGAACACCATCGACGGGCGCTTCTCGCCGAGAAGGGCGCGCCGCTCGCTCTCCACCGAACCCTCCACGGCGATCTCGCAGCCGTTCGACGCCCGCACCGTCGTGCCGGTTGGCGAGGCGATGCGCCAGCGATAGGCCTCGTAGCCGAGCATCCGGTTGGCGATCCGCAACGGCTCGATCGCCGTGGCGAACGCGATCAGCGAGAAGTTGGGAACCAGCAGAAAGACGATCGTGCGCTTCAGGTCGCGCTGCGGAACGGTCGGGGCGCGCGTTGTATCGATCAGCATCGCCACTTCCCGTATCGAGTCCTTAGGTGCCAACAGACTGCGACTTTTTCCCGCTGCGATCAAGCACTTGCAGCGGTGGATCGAAACCATTCCAAGCGTTGTGAAGGCAAGTTCCAAGTTTGCGAGGAGCGATGGGTCTCGCGTGTCCGTAACGTGACACCGGGTTTGTGAAAACGAACCGTCGGCAGCGACAGGAAACGGCGGAACGGGAACAACCCGGCGCAATAACGCGGCAGGCTCACGGGCCCGGAACAATGACGCGACAGGCTCGCGGGCGCGGAACGGCGCGGAACATTGTCGCAGTTTTTCCGTTTCCGCGCCACAACGCTTCTGGAGTCCCATCATGAACCGCCGCATCGCCACCGTTTCCCTCGTCCTCGCCGCCACGCTCGCGCTGACGGCTTGCGCCAACACAATTCGTGGCGCGGGTCGGGACGTCGGCAATTCGGCTCGAGCGACCGGCGCCGCGGTCAACGACGTCACCAGCCAGTAAGCGAGGTTGAGGTCCGGGCGTCGCCCGACGAGTTCGATGAACCTCGCTTCGTCGGGCGGTCCCGCCCATTAACCCTGTTTTAGCCGCGAACGGGGACACTTCGAACGCAATCCTGATGGGGCGTTCGCGTGTCCACCCGTTTCAAATCCCAAGTCTCTCCCGCCTCCAATGCCGACGACGCGCGAACGGTCGCGGCGCTCGTCGACATGTTGAGCGGCATGGGGATCGATCGAACCCGGATCGACGCCTTAATTTCAAAGGCGTCGCGTCCGATCGGCCTGTCGCGCACTTACCCGCAACCGAGCAACAGCAACGGCGTCCGGCAATCGGCGTCTTGATCGCGACGTAGTTGTTCACGTCGTCGAGCCCCGGCCCGGAGAGTCTCGTTGCAGACTGGCCTGCGGCGTCCGAGGTCGTCGACGTCCTGAACGCTCCGAATATCGCCGAGATCGACATCCCTTCACGTCGAGCGCCGCGTTAGCCGGATCCTAAGACGGCGGTGGTAGAACATTCTCGTCAGACCGGTCGACCTCCGCTGCGGATGGGTCTCGCGTTCCGCAGGGTCCGTCGACCGACCTCCAGTCGTGACGCAAAGAAAGCCGTGCCACCCAAACGGGTTGGCGCGGCTTTCTCGCGTTCGGGGGACACCTTGGATCGATGCGGACGCCAGCGCCGGCACGTCCGCAACGCTTCAGCCCGACAGACGAGTCGCAGCCGGATGGGTTTCCGCCTCGATCGTCGATGAGACGGCGGGTCGTGCGTGCAGGTCCGCGAAGCGCGAAAGAACCGCGCCGCTGGCGGCGTCCGGGGTCAGCGGCCGGCCGAAATGATAACCCTGCGCGATGTCGCAGCCGAGCCGATGGAGGAGGTCGGCCTGTTCCTGCGTCTCGACCCCTTCCGTCGTCACCTTCATCCGCATGAGGTGGGCGAGCGAGATGATCGTCCCGATGATTTCCTCGACCCGCTCCTCGCCTTCGGCGAATGCGACGACGAACGAACGGTCGATCTTCAGCTTGTCGAACGGGAACTTCCACAGGTAGCCGAGCGACGAATAGCCGGTGCCGAAGTCGTCCATGGTGATGGAAACGCCGAGCGTCTTCAACTCCTGGAGCTGGCGGATGACGCTGTCCGTCCGCTCCAGCAGCAGCGATTCGACGATCTCGATCTCGATCCGGTTTCCGGTGATACCGGCGTCCGCCAAGGCCTTGCCGACGATGCCGACGATGTCGTCGTCGCGGAACTGCACGGCCGACAGGTTCACCGACACGGTGATGTCGTCCGGCCATTCGGCCGCCTGCCGGACCGCCTCGCGGAGCGCCCAGGTCCCGATCGTCTTGATGTAGCCGCGCGACTCGGCGACCGGGACGAAGACCGCCGGCGAGACGTAGGCGTTGTCCGCGTCGCGCAGCCGCAACAGCGCCTCGAAGCCGAACAGGCGCTTGCCGTCGCAGCTCATCAGCGGCTGGTAGGCGAGCTCGAAGCCGTCGTTCTCGATGGCGTCCCGCAGCAGGGTCTCGATGCGGCGGCGGTGCTCCGCTTCCTCGTCCATGAACGGCTCGAAGGCGACGAAGTCGCCGCTGCGCTTCGACTTGTGGTGGCCGAGCGCCAGCTGCGCATGTCGAACCAAATCGTTCTGCGTCCGCCCGTCGCGCGGCATCTGCGCGAAGCCGATGGAGATTTGCGGCCGGACGATCCTGCCCTTGAGCTCGACCGGCTCGGCGACGGCCGCCCGCACGCGACCGGCGAAGGCGGCCATGTCTTCCCGCGTGCGAACGCGCCGCATCAGCACCGCGAAATCGTCGGCCGCGATGCGCGCGAGCAGGTCGCAGTCGTCCACGACGGCGGCCAAGCGGCTCGCCACGACGCGCAACAGCTCGTCGCCCTGCGCCTGGCCGAACGCGTCGTTGATTTCGCTCAAGCCGTCGATGTCGAGGCAGCAATAGGCGAATTCCTCGCGGGTCGCGCGGGCGGTGCCGAGGAGACGGTCGACCTGATCCTGCATGCGGCGCCGGTTGAGCAGCCGGGTGAGGGGATCGTGGTTGGCGAGGAACTCGATGCGGGCCGACGCGTCCGCGATCTTGTTCTTGCGTCGGACGTAGAAAAGGAGCGGCAGGCCGGTCGCCAGCAACAACAGGGCCAAAAGCTTCGCCGAAGACTCCGCCAGCGTCAGGGCGAACCCAGCGGTTTCAAACGCCGGATCGACCTCGATCATCACGAAGCCGACCAACCGTCCGTCGCGCCACATCGGCGAGAGCACCGAGGCGAGACCGCCTCCGAGGTCCCCGACGATCTGGCCGGGCGGGTCCTGTCGCACGATCGGTTCCGCCAGATGGCGGTTCGACGAGATGCCGCCGGCACGATCGCGAATCAGCCATGCGTGCTGGTCCGATTTCGACCGGAAGGCTTCGCGACCGTCGCGGTCGTAGACGGCGAAGCTCTCGACGCCGGCGAGCGTCGCGAGGTTGCGGACGGACGTCTCCGTTTCCGGATGGCGCGACAGGCCGGTGAGGAGCGCTTCGACGGCGTGGCCGTCCTTGGCCAGGAACTCGGCGAACTGCGAGCCGCGCTGCGCGAGCGAGGTTTCGACGATGCCGTCGACCGTGACGGAGCCGAGTCTTCCAACGCCGATCGCAACGCAGCCGGCGATCACCGAGAACCCGGCGATCGTCAGCCAATGGCGTTCGAGGAAGAGCCGCATGATCGACCTTGGGAATCCAACCAGCGGACCATAGAAGCGAATGGTAAAGGAAATCCTTAACGGGTCGTTACGGCAGCGCGCAGCGCTCGCGCTGAATCCGCGAGACCAATGCCAGTCGTTCGGGGCGATCGACTTCGAAGCGAAGACGCATGTTCTGTGAAACGATGTAGAGGCGGCTTGCAAAAGCGGCAGAAATGCGTTGATCTCCAGGCAAAAGAGAACAACGACGGGAAGGACGAAGATGCTGAGGTGGATCGCGTCCGCTGCGGCGGCGGCGTGTCTGTTCATCGGCGGAGTTGCGGAAGCCGCGCCGCGCGTCGTCGCGCGGATCGACCTGTCGGCCCAGACGATGACGGTGTCCTACAACGGCGCCATCGTGAACCGCTGGGCTGTCTCGACGGCCGGACGCGGCTACCGCACGCCGACGGGCCGCTACAAGCCGACACGCATGAACCGCATGTGGTATTCCCGCAAATACGACATGTCCCCGATGCCGCATTCGATCTTCTTCCGCGGCGGCTACGCCATTCACGGCACCGGGTCGATCCGCGCGCTCGGGCGGCCGGCGTCGCACGGCTGCGTGCGGCTGCACCCGCGCAACGCAGCGGCGCTCTTCTCGCTGGTGAAGCGGGCGGGGCCGAGGAACACCTCGATCGTCATCACCCGCTGAGCGTTTCCGTTGCGGACGAACGGGAGGGGGACGCCGGCGGCGGCGTCATGAGCGGGTCGGTGAGCGAGGCCGTCCGACCGAACGTGGGATCGGTTGCCGCGGGCCTTGCCAATGGCAATAAAACCGGGTCGATCGCTCCCAATGTTTCACGTGAAACAAATCAGGAACGCGGCCTACCAGCGGCGATAGAACCACGTCCATTGTTCGGGATGCTCCCGCACCCAACCTTCCACGACGTCGTTGAGTAGCTGGCAGGTCGCCGCGACGTCGACCGCGCCGCTCGCGTCGCGGGGAAGCTCCAGCCGCGGCTGCAGCTCCAGCCGATAGCGACCGTTCGGCAGCCGGATCGAGCGGGCCGGATAGACCTCGCAGCCGAACTGCCGCGCGAGCTTCGGCAGCAGTGGGTTGGTCTTGCATTTGCGACCGAAGAACCGGGTCCGGACGCCGAACTCCAGCCGTTGATCGACGAGGACGCCGACCGAGCGGCCTTCCCGGAGCTGCTGCATCAAGGCCCAGGTGGCTCCCGCGCGCGAGGGGACGAGGTGGCCGCCGCGGGTGCGGCGGGCGGCGAGCAGCCGCTTGGCGAGGTAGCGGTTGCGCGGCGGGCGGAACAGCGCCGTGATCTCCAGCCCGAACGTCGCGGCGCCGACGGGCAGGAGCTCGAACGGTCCGCAATGGCCCGTGAAGAAGATGAACGGGCCCTGCCGGTCGCGCAGATCCTCGAAGAGGTCCGCTCCGCCGAACTCCAGCAGTCCCTCGCCGGTGCCGGTGGGGTCGGTGTCGACGATCGCGTCCAGGAAGACGTATTCGGCGCCGAGCCGGGCCATCTCGCCCCAATGGTCGCACGCGATCCTTCTGACCCAGTCCTCGTCTTTCTCCGGAAAGGCGCGGCGCAGGTTCTCGAGAGCCCTCGCATGGAATCGCGTGCGCGGGCCGACGAGCCTTCCGAGCCGCGCGGCGCCGTCGATCGCCGTGCGCGGCGGCAGGAGGCGAAGCAGCCCGAGCGCCGCGAAGGCGCCCTGCGCGATCGCGAAGTCGCGGGTCCTGCGCCAGCGCTGCCAAAGCTTGGCGAGGCGTTGGTTCATGCGGCGGCGGCGGCCCCCATCGCGACGCCGCGCATGTCGAGCACGATCTTCCCGAACACCCGGCGCGACTCCATCCGGTCGAGCGCGGTGGCGATGTCGTCCAGGCCGACCTCGGTGTCGACCACCGGCTTTACGAGGCCGCGCGCCATCTTCTCCATGGCGTTCGTCATGTTCGACTTGCGGCAGCCGAAGGAGCCGATCAACCGGAGCTGCTGCTGGAACAGCATCATCAGGTTGGTCGAGGCGGCCGGCCCGGAGGTGGAGCCGCAGGTGACGAGGCGGCCGCCGCGCTTCAGGCACAGCATGGAGCCGGCCCAGGTGTCGGCGCCGACGTGCTCGAACACCACGTCGACGCCGCGCTTCCTCGTCAGCTTGCGGACGGCGCCCTCGAAACGGTCGCTGCGGTAGTTGATGACGTGGTCGGCGCCGAGCGCCTTCGCCGGCTCGATCTTCTCGTCGGCGCCGACCGTCGCGATCACGATCGCGCCCCGGCGCTTCGCGAGTTGGATCGCCGCCGTGCCGATCCCCGACCCCCCGGCGTGAACGAGGATCGTCTCGCCGGGCTCCAGGAGGGCGTTGTCGAACAGCATGTGCTCGACGGTGCCGAACGTGACGGGGGCGAGCGCGGCGCCGACCGCGTCGCAACCCGGCGGCGCCGGCACGAGCTGGCGCGCCTGGACGATCGCGTGCGTCTGCGCGAAGCCGGGCAGGTGGAAGCCGTGGACCCCGCCCACGTTCTCGCAGAGGTTGTCGCGGCCCTCCCGACACGGCCGGCACAGCCCGCAGGTGCGCGCGCCGCGTTCGGCACGACGTCGAGCGGGATGGCGGGATCGGGCACGTCGTGATTGATCGTCGGCGGCAGCGTGCCGCGCTGCATGGTGAGGATGGAGAACACCGCCTCGATCGCCCCGGCGGCCGTCAGGGTGTGGCCGATCATCGATTTGTTGGACGAGATCGGCGTGCGCGCCAGCGCCTCGCCGAACACGGCCGCCAGGCCGCCGGCCTCCATGCGGTCGTTCTCCGGCGTTGAGGTGCCGTGCGCGTTGACGTAGCCGATGTCCTCCGGCCGCATGCCGGCGTCGGCGAGGCCGGCGCGGATCGTCGCGATGATCGGCGAGCCGTCGGGCTTCGACCGGGTGCGGTGGAAGTCGTCCGCCTTCTCGCCGACGCCGGCGACGATCCCGAGCACCGTCGCGCCGCGGGCGCGGGCGGCGCCGAGCGATTCGAGCACGAGCGCGCCGGCGCCTTCCGCGATCACGAAGCCGTCGCGGTCCTTCGAGAAGGGCTTCGAGGCGCGTTCCGGGTCGTCGTTCGCGGTGGACAGGGCGGACAGGAGCGAGAAGCGGATCAACGATTCGGCCGTCACCGACCCGTCCGTGCCGATCGCGAGCGCGCGGGTCGCCTCGCCGCGTCGGATCGCCTCGACGCCGAGCTGGATCGCCGTCGCGCCGGACGCGCAGGCGGTGGACAGCGTGACCGGCAGGCCCGTCGTCCCGAACCGGTCGGCGAGCCGGTCGGAAATCTCGCCGAACAGGGTCGACGCGTAAAGCGAACGGTCGGGCTTCTCGCTCAAAAGGTCGAGCAGTCGATCGTAGCCCGCTTCCGGCCGGGCCGCGTCGCTCTCGCGCCGGTCGATCGCGAAGCGGGCGCTCCATTCGAGCTCGATCGGCGGCGCAGCGAGGAACAGCGGGCCGTCGAAGCGAGCGCCGATGTCGGCCATGCCGATCGCCTCGGCCGCGGCGGCCTCCGCCATGGCGAAGGAGCGGTCGACGCTGTTGTCGACGCCTTCCATGAAGTCGACCGTTCCCGCGATCGTGGTGCGAAGGTTGTCGACGGGAAAGCGGGTGATCGCGTGGATGCCGGACCGTCCCGCCGTCAGCGCGTCCCAGTTCGCCTCGACGCCGAGACCGAGCGACGACACGAGGCCGAGGCCCGTGACGGCGACGACGGGGCGTCCCATGTGGTCGAGGTCGGTCGGTTCGACGGCCATGGCTCAGCGTCCGTCCAGCGTGTGAAGGAGGCAGACGCCCTCGGCCTGAACGTGGCCGACGACCGTCACGACGGCGCGGGAGGGTGCCACCGATGGGTCTTCCGTGCGGCCGTCGAGGGATGGGAAAGCGACGCGCCGCGCCAGCGCGCCGGCCGCAAGCGCGACGCCGGCCGGGAACTGCGCCTCGAAGGCATGGCCGAGAAGGCTGCCGAAGCTGCGCACCGGCGCTTCGGGAAGCCGCTCGCGCAGGACGTCCCCCTCGACTTGCGAAAGATCGGCGATGCCCGTCGCGCCGGACAACACCACGACGTCGCCGC
The DNA here is from genome assembly GCA_964249395.1 of uncultured Rhizobiaceae bacterium. Lineage (GTDB taxonomy): Bacteria > Pseudomonadota > Alphaproteobacteria > Rhizobiales > Rhizobiaceae > Plantimonas. The sequence continues at coordinate 23,243 of CAXUCL010000004.1, read as the reverse complement.
CGGATCCGACCCCGTCCAGCATCGCGCCGAGCCTGTTCCTCAGGGAGCCTTCGTCGCGTTTGCCGCGATCGCCGGAAACGCGCTCGATCCGCGCGTAGGCGATCGCGCCGCGCGTAGCGGCGTGATCCGCGGCTTCGACCACCAGGAACGCGCCGACGCTGCCCGGCGCGAGGCCGTCATGGCCGGGCGAGCGGCCGAACACCGGGCGCCATTCGTCGCGCAACGCGATGCCGGCCATCTGGTAGTTGAGGAGAAGGTCCTTGCGTTCGGCCGAGAAGGCGCCGCCGACGAGGCAGATGTCGCTCTGCCCGGCCGCGATCCGGGCGACGGCGGTGGCGAGTGCCGAGACACCGGCGCCTTCCTCGCCCATGAAGGTCCGAGACGAGCCGGTAACCTTGTGGACGATGGAGATGTTGCCGGCGAGGAGGTTCGAAAGCTGCGCCAGGAACAGCGTCGGGCGCAGCTCCGTCATCAGCGTCTCGTTGACGGCGGCCGCCGAGTTCGCGGCGCGGGCGCGCTCCATCACCAGGGCGTCGACGGCGAGGTCGCGCTCGCCGCCGCCCGCCGCCACGATCATGTCGACGCGCGACCGCACCGCCTCGTCGGCCGGCACGGCGGCGTCCGCCAGCGCCAGGCCGGCGGCGTAGGTGCCGAGCTTCTGCCACGTCTCCATCTGCCGCTGATCGCCCTTCTTCGGGATCTGCTGCGACCAATCGATCGGGGGCAGGGGATGCACGAAGTACGGAGCGAAGCGCTCGCTCTCGATCTGCGGCTGCGCGCCGGTCGTGAAGGCGTCGAGATGCGCGTCGATGCCTTCGCCGAGCGAGGACACGAGCCCGATGCCGGTGACGAGGACGTCGCGCGATGAGTTGGTCATGCGGCTCCCGGCCTTGGCGGGCTGCGGCGCGGCGCCGAGCATGGGGTCGCTCGATCGGGACCGCCGCGTCAGACGGCCTTGGCGGCTCGCAGTTCGTCGATCTTCGCGCAAAGGTTCTTGAGCACGAAGTATTCCTCGGTCTCGGCCTCGCCGTCGTTGACGCGCTGCGTCCACTTCTCCAACGGGATCTTGATGCCGAACTCCTTGTCGATCGCGAAGACGATGTCGAGGAAGTCCAGGGAATCGATGCCGAGGTCGTCGATCGCGTGACTTTCCGGCGTGATCAGGCTGCGATCGATCTCGCTGGTTTCGGCGATGATGTCGGCCACCTTGTCGAAGGTCGAAGACAAAAGACTTACCTCGTTGAACGCGATGCGGTACCGGCGTCCCCGCGGTCCGATCGGCGCAAGCCTATAGGGAAATCCACCCCAAAAGCAAAGCAGCGCACCGCACGGCCGCGGCCTCACTGTTGCCGTCGAGCCGCGCTCTGTTGCATTCGACGTTTGATGACAGACGCGCGCATACCATCCACCCCGGCCACCCGCTTCCCGCCGGCGAAGCGTTTCGCCGTCGCGCCGATGATCGACTGGACGGACCGGCATTGCCGCTTCTTCCATCGGCAGCTGACGCGACGCGCCCAGTTGTTCACCGAGATGGTCGTGGCGGACGCCGCGATCCGCGGCGACCGCGAGCGGCTGCTCGGCTTCGACCCCGCGGAGCACCCGGTGATGCTGCAGCTCGGCGGCTCCGATCCCGCCAAACTCGCGGAGGCCGCGCGGATCGGCGAGGGCTTCGGCTACGACGAGATCAACCTGAACGTCGGGTGTCCGTCCGACCGCGTGCAGTCCGGCACGTTCGGGGCCTGCATGATGCGGACGCCCGCGCTCGTCGGCGAATGCCTGGCCGCGATGCGCGGCGCCGTCCGCCTTCCCGTTTCGGTCAAATGCCGGATCGGCGTCGACGACCAGGACCCGGAGGAAGCGCTGGACGCGCTCGCCGATGCGGCCGTCGCCGCCGGAACGTCGACCATCTGGGTGCATGCCCGCAAAGCCTGGCTGCAGGGGCTGAGCCCGAAGGAGAACCGCGAGATCCCGCCGCTCGACTACGGCCGCGTTCATCGCCTCAAGGCGCGGTTGCCGACCGTGTTCGTCGGCCTGAACGGGGGGCTCGCGACGCTGCATCAAGCCATGGCTCGCCTCGATGGTCTCGACGGCGTGATGATGGGACGCGGCGCCTACAACACGCCGGAGGAACTCGCCGGCGTCGACGCCGCGCTCGACGGCGGCGCGGCGCAGCCCGCGGATTGGCCGGCGGTGATCGACGCGATGGCGGCCTATGCCGGTCGCCACATCGCGGCGGGCGGCCGTCTGCACCACGTCTCGCGCCACATGGTCGGGCTGTTCGCCGGCCGTCCGGGTTCGCGCCGCTGGCGGCAGATGTTGTCGGGCGAAGGCGCGCGCGGCGATGCCGAACCCGAACTGCTCCGGCGAGCCCTTGCGGAAGTCGACGTCGCGGGTCCGCCGCGCTCGGCGGCCGCCTGATCAATCGGTCAGGACGAGGCGCTCTCCCTGGAAGTCGAAGGACGACAGGGTGCCGAGGAAGCTCATGCCGAGCAGGTTGATGCCGTCGCCGCCGGCGTCCATCACCGCCGCCCGCACGTTGCGGCGCTCGATCCCGCCGACGCGCACCGACGGAATGACGATCGGGGCCGAGCGTGCCGTGCCGTTGGCGGTCTGCACCCGGTCCGTGAAGGCCGCTTCGGACACGTCGAACCCGAGCGCGGCGGCCGTTCCGCGATCGATCGCGACGGTGCTCGCGCCCGTATCGACGAGGAAGCCGACCGTTCGGCCGTCGACGTCGGCGTCGATGTGGAAGTGGTTGTCGTCGCCGCGCGCCACCATCACGGTGCGCCCGTCCGAGCCGGCGACGGAGATGGCGTGACCGGGAACGATCTCCGCCAGCATGCGGTCGCCGACTTCGCGGAACTCGCCGCGATAGGCATAGATCGCGATCAGAAGAAGGAAGCCGCCGATCCAGAAGCCGGCCGCCTTCAGCGCGGCCGGCAGGTCGGCTCGCGCGCTCGCCAACACTCCGAGGCCCAGCACGGCGGCGATCGCGCCGAGATAGCCGACGCTGGCGAAATCGTCGGCCGGCAGGGAGCCGATCCGTCCGTCGCCGTCGAACACCAGGACGAGCACCATCACCGCGATGATCGCGAGGATGACGATGAGGGCGCGGTCGCCGCGCATGGTCAGGTCTCCACTCCCGCTCGCCGGCGCGCTAGGCGATCGGGCAAGCGACGAGTCACCGCCTGCCGCTCGGCCGGATCGAGGCCGGTCCAGCCGGCGATCTCCTCGACCGTCCGGCCGCAGCCGAGGCAGACGCCGTCCGGCCGATCGAGCCGACAGCGGCGGACGCAAGGGCTGGCGGCGTGCGGCGCATCGTTTCCTTCGGTCATCGCGCTCCGCTCATATAAGGGCGCCACCCCGAGAAGTTCAGGCGAGTTCGCCGAAGGCGGGCATCACTTCGAGGACCCGGGCGTGCGGGAACACGGCGGTCGCCTGCGTGCCCTCTCGCAGCTTCGAGGTCAGGACGAAATCGCCGCCATGCAGGTCGAGCAGGGCCTTGACAATCGGCAGCCCGAGGCCCGCGCCTTGTTCCGCCGCCCGGATCGCGATCGACCCCTGTCCGAACGCCGACAGGACGAGCGGCAACTCCTCCTCCGGGATGCCGGGACCGTCGTCGGCGACCGAGGCGTACTGACCGCCGCCGGCCGTCCAGCCGACGCGGACGGTGATCGACCCGCCGGCGGGCGTGAACTTCACGGCATTCGACAGGAGGTTGAGGATGATCTGGCGAACGGCCCGCTCGTCCGCCCAGATCTGCGGCATGTCCTCCTCGGTGTGCAGCTTGAGGCGGATGTTCTTGGCTTCCGTGCGCAGGCGGACGTAGCCGATGCAGTCGCGCGCGATGGCGACCAGCCCGATCGCCTCCTCGTTCAGGTCGTAGCGGCCGGCCTCGACCCGCGACAGGTCGAGGATCTCGTTGATCACCTCCAGGAGGTGCTGGCCGGAGGAATGGATGTCCTTGACGTATTCCTTGTAGGACGGGTTGCCGACCGGCCCGAGGATCTCGTTCGAGATCACTTCCGAGAACCCGAGGATGGCGTTGAGCGGCGTGCGCAACTCGTGGCTCATGGTCGCGAGGAAGCGCGATTTGGCGAGGTTCGCTTCCTCCGCCCGGCGCCGCGCCTCGTCGGAGACGACGCGCGCCGTGTCGAGCTCGGCGATGAGCTCGTCCTTCTCCGCCTGGTGCTTCATCCGCTCGATCGCGGTCCGACGCATCTGGGTGGCGACGAAGGCGAAGAGCGGCACCAGCCCGACGAGCATGACGCGCATGGCGGTCGCGACCGGGTCGGGCGAGCCGGCGATCTGCCACGCCAACGCCGCGACGGTCGGCGCGAAGGCGACGAAAACGACGTTGCCGAGGCTCCAGGACACCATGGCGGTGAGCGCCATCGCCAGGAACAGGACGGCGAACTGGAAGATCTCGAAGCGAAGCGGCTCGCAGCCGTCGCAGCCGACGAGGGCGAGAACGGCCCAGGCGATCCCCATGCAGAAGTGACCGACCCGGAACTGCAATCGCCAGCGGTTGTGATCGCGCCCGTCGAGCGGACGCTGCTCGAAGCGGCGCAGGATCACGAGTTGCAGCGCGCAGCCGGCGCAGGCGACGGTGAGCCAGAACACGGCCGTGACCGTTCCCGCGAAAGCCGACAGGCCGAACGCGGTGAGCAGGATCGGTAGCGGCATCACGGCCGCGGCCGTGTGCTGCGCCTGCCCGTGCAGGGCGAGGAGCTCCGCCTCGAAGCGCGGCAGCAGGCCCTCCGGCGAGCGCAGGCGATCCCTCGCCGCGCGCATGGTGCGCGCCAGGTCGGCGCGCCGCGGGTTGGAGCGAAGCCGCACCACGTTCTTGTCGTAGCTGGTGGAAGCGGCTGTCATGGAAGCTGAGGCTCGGGCTCCGGGCGCGCGACGGGTCCCGGCACTCTCGACCATCATGCTTAAGGAATTGCCTTGCCCGCGCCGGCGTATCCGGCCTGACGACCGGCGCGCCGGCCGCTATAGCTGCGGAACCGAACGCTGAAACGGAACGCCGATGGACCGGCTCGACAAGAAGATCCTGCGGCTCCTGCAGGAGGACGCGACGCTCGCCGTCGCCGACGTCGCCAAGCGCGTCGGCTTGTCCACGACGCCCTGCTGGCGACGCATCCAGCGGCTGGAGGAGGAGGGCGTGATCCGCCGCCGCGTCGCCGTGCTCGACCCGGTGCGGGTCAACCTCGGCGTCACGGTGTTCGTGTCGATCCGCACCAACGCGCATTCGACCGAATGGCTGAAGCGCTTCTCGGAGGTCGTCGGCGACTTCCCGGAGGTGATGGAGTTCTATCGGATGAGCGGCGAGATCGACTACCTGCTGCGGGTGGCGGTGCCCGACATCGCCGCCTACGACGCCTTCTACAAGAAGCTGATCGCGCGCATCGAGATCCGCGACGTGTCCTCGTCCTTCGCGATGGAGCAGATCAAATACACGACCGAGCTGCCGCTCGACTACCTCGTGCTCGACAAGGAGCCGCGCGAGGGGTGAGCCGGGCTCGGGTAAAGCTGGTCTAGGCCAGTCGCTTGGACGTCATCGCTTCATGTGACGGATGAGGCGGCGTTCGGCGAAGTCGGTCGCGTGGCGCAGGACCTCGACGATCGCAAGGTACAGAAGCGCTGCCCAAAGGTAGGTCTGGAAGTCGAAGGTGCGGGCATAGGCGCGGCGGGTCTCCCCCATCAAATCCAGGACGGTGATGATGGCGACGATCGCCGAGGCCTTCACCAGCAGGATGACCTCGTTCGCGTAGGGGCGGAGCGCAACGATCATCGCCTGCGGCAAGACCACCTTCCAGAAGATGACCGGCCGGGCGAGCCCCAGCGAGCGGGCGCCTTCCCATTGGCCGCGCGGCACGTTGACGATCGAACCGCGAAGGATTTCCGCCTGATAGGCGGCCGTGTTGAGGGAAAGCGCGAAGAGGGCGCAGTACCAGGCCTCGCGGAAGAACCACCAGAGCCCCACCGTCTCGAACGCGTCGCGGAACTGCCCGAAGCCGTAGTAGACGAGAAAGATCTGCGCGATCAGCGGCGTGCCGCGGAAGAAGTAGACGTAGGCGAAGGCGATCGCGCCCCAGACGCCGGGGCCGGTCATGCGGGCGGCCGCGACCGGCAGGGAGAGCAACGCGCCGACCACGAACGAGATCGCGACGAGCTGCGCCGTGGTCCACAGGCCGCGCATGTAGGCCGGCGCGTAGCGCGCCATGAAGTCGGCGTCGTAGCCGCTCGCCAACGTCCACGCGATCCCGGCGCCCGCGAGCAGCCAGAAAGAAAGGACGACCTTGCCGGCGATGTTGCCGCGGCGCCGGACGAGCGCCGGCGGCGGCGCTGCGGCGACCAGGGAAGCGGCGATGCTCACCGGGCGACCTCGCCGAGCCGCGTGCGCCGGTCGAGCGCGCCGATCCCGACCGACGAGACGATCGTCAGCAGGAGGTAGATCAGGATCGCGACGGAGAAGAACAGGAACTGCTCGCGCGTCACCCGCGCCGCGACCTGGGTCTGCCGCAACGTGTCCGCGAGGCCGATCACGGACACGAGCGAGGTGTCCTTCAAGAGGTTCATGTAAAGGTTGGACAAGCCCGGCAGCGCCAGGCGGACGAGTTGCGGCACCGTCACGAAGCGCATGACCTGCCACCGCGTCAGCCCGAGCGCGGCGGCGCCCTCGCGCTGGCCGGACGGAATGGCCCGGAACGCCGACAGCAACACCTCGCTCGCGAACGCCGAGAACACGACGCCGAGGGCGATCACGCCCGCCAGGAACGGCGAGATCTCGATGGGGCCGAGGCCGACCGAGGCGGCGGCCGCGTTGATCGCGCCCTGCGCCGCGTAATACACGAGGAATAGCGTCAGCAGCTCCGGCAGGCCGCGGAAGATCGTCGTGTAGATGTCGGCCGACAGGCGCATCGACGGATCGTCGGATTGCTTGGCCAGCGCCAGCAGAAACGCGACGATCAGCCCGAGCGGCAGCGTCGCGAGCGTCAGGGACACCGTTATTCCGACGCCCGCGAGGATCGGCAGCCCCCAGCCGGTCGGCCCGAAGCCGATGAGCGTCAGACTATCCGCCATCGCCTGCCCATGCGGCGTGCCGTGGTCGATCGCCGACGGTGCGGCGTTGCCCTCGAACGACAGTTGCCTGACTCGGCAACCAGGCCATATGCCCGCGCCGAACGAACGATTGGAAATCCGCCATGGCTTGGTCTCGCCGCAGTTTCGTCACCGGTGCGCTGGCCGCTCCGATGCTCGTCAAGTTCGGCGTCCTTCCGGTGGCGGCACAGACCGCCACCGCCGCGAGGCAGGTGGTCGCGCTCCAAAGGTTGAAGGTCGGCGACGCCGTCGTCACCGCGATCTCCGACGGTCACCTCACGCTCGACGTTTCGCAGCTTGCGAACATCACCGCCGAAGAGGCCAACCGGCTGCTGGCGGCGCAGTTCATGCCGGCCACGACCGTCACCACCGGGGTCAATGCCTACCTGGTTCAATCCGACGGCAGGAACGTTCTGGTGGATGCCGGCGGCGCCGGTCTGGCGCCGACGCTCGGAAACCTCGTCGCGGGTCTCGAGGCGAGCGGGGTGAAGCCCGAAGACGTTTCGGACGTGCTGCTGACGCACCTTCACCTCGACCACATCGGGGCGCTCGTCGCCAACGGCGTCGCGACGTTTCCGAATGCACGACTGCACGTTCACGAGAATGACGTCGCTTACTTCTCCTCCGCCGAGAACAAGGCGGCCGCGCCGGAGGGGTTCAGGGTGTTCTTCGAAAAAGCCGCGGAAGCCCTGACGGTCTACGGCACGAAAGTGAACGCCTTCAAAGGTGAAACGGACGTCGTTCCCGGCATCGCGGCGCGCGAAATGTTCGGTCATACGCCCGGGCACTGCGGTTACCGGATCGGCAATGGCGACGACGCGCTGCTCGTTTGCGGTGACGTCGTCCACATCGGCGCCGTGCAGATCGCGAGGCCGGGGGTCGGCGTCGTCTTCGACGTCGACCCGGAGACTGCGATCGCCACGCGCCGCAAGGTTCTGGAAGCCGCGGCAAGCGAACGTATGCGGATCGCCGGCATGCACATCAGCTTCCCGGGCGTCGGTCGCGTGGTCAAGCTCGCCGAAGGCGAGGGCTACGACTTCGAGCCCTCGCCTTGGACCTATGCGCTGGACTGACCGACTGGACGGGACGCAAGGAGTCCAGCGGTCGGGGCCGGCCCGCATGGCGGCGCGTCAGCTGCCGTAGACGTCGAACTTGAAGTACTTGTCCTGGATCTGCTTGTAGGTGCCGTTGGCGCGGATCGCGGTGATCGCTTCGTTCAACATGCCCTTCAGCTTCTCGTCGCCCTTGCGCAGGCCGATGCCGGCGCCCTTGCCGTAGATCGCCTCGTCGACCGGCAGCGTGCCGAGCACCTTGCAGCAGGCGCCGTCCTGCGCCTCGACCCATTGCGTCAGCACCACCACGTCGTCGGACACGGCGTCGAGACGGCCGTTCGCGAGGTCGAGCTTGTATTCCTCGGCGGTCGGATAGACCTTCACCTCGGCGTCCGGGAAGAACTTCTCGACCGCCTGCGAATGGGTCGTCGAGCCCTGGACGCCGATCGTCTTGCCCTTGAGCGAGGCGGCCGAGGTGTCGGCGATGGTCGAGTCCTTGGCGACGGCCAGCGAGCCGGGCGTGTTGTAGTACTTGTTGCTGAAATCGATCTGCTTCATGCGCTCCTCGGTGATCGACATCGAGGCGATGATGGCGTCGAACTTGTTGTTCTGGAGGGCGGGGATCATGCCGTCCCAGTCCTGCGGGACGAGCTCGCACGTGACCTTCATCTGATCGCAGAGCGCGCGGGCGACGTCGATGTCGAAGCCCTGCAACTCGCCGGACGGCGACAGGAAATTGAAGGGCGGGTAGGCGCCTTCGGTGCCGATGCGCACCGTCGTGTAGTTCTTGGCGGAGTCGTCGGCCTTGGCGACGGTCGCGGCGCCGAGGGTCAGGATGCCGATGGCCGTGGCGGCGGCCAGAACGTGCTTGATCATCGTCGCAATCTCCAGAAACGGACGGCGCGCCAGAAAGGCGCGGAAAGAGGCATGCCGCATTCGAGTGCGATACCAACCCGTTTTCAGCGAAAGCGCAACTGCGGAATCCAGCGAACCGCTCATCAAGCCGGCGGAAAGCGTCGCGCGAGTGCCAAGTCCGCCGGGGTATTGATGTTGAAGAACGGATCGCCGCCGGGTGCAGCGGGATCAACAGCGAAATCGACCGGGTCGAAGCCGCAGGCGCCGGCGAACGCCCGCACGGACCGCTCCGTCGATTCGCCGAAGAGGTCGGGAAGGCGGTCGAGGCAGGCCAGCGGCCAAAGGGCGACGGTAGGCTGCAGGCGGTCGCCAAACCTGGCTAGGCGAGGACGCGGACCGAGCCGGGCGAGCAGGCGTTCGGCGATGTCGCGCGGCAGGAACGGCGTGTCGCCCGGCAGTGCGAGAACGTGATTGATCTCAGGATGCTCGCGCTTGAGGCGCGCGTTGGCCGCATCGAGGCCCGCGAGGGGGCCGGGGAAGCCGGCAAAGCGGTCCGCCACCACCGGCAGGCCGAGCGGCGCGAAGGCGTCCGGGTTGTTGGCCGCGACGAGCACCGGCCGGCAGCTTTCGGGCACGCGGTCGAGGACGTGCGCGATCAGCGGCCGCCCCAGCAACTCGACCAGCGGCTTCGGCACCGCCGCGCCCAGCCGCGAGCCGCGACCGCCCGCGAGGATCACGCAGGCGACGTTTTGGCTGCTTGCACTCAATGGGTGCTCGCCGGCGCGAGCTTCGGGCGCCGGCCGCGGACGCGTTCGCGATACAGCGAATAGGCGCCGCTGCCGATCACGATCGCGGCGCCGGCCAAGGTCCAGATGTCCAGCACGTCGCCGAAGATCGCGTAGCCGAGCCCGATCGCAAAGACCAGGATCGTGTAGCGGAAGGGTGCGACGAAGCCCATGTCGCCGCTTCGCATCGCCTCCACGATGCAGACGTAGCCGAGCGCGAGGCAGAAGGCGGCGACGCCGAACAGCGCGAAGTCGCGCGGTTCCACCGGCACCCAGCCCCAGAACGGCGTCAGAAGGAAGCCGACGAGCGTCACGGCCGTGGACGTGACCGCCGAAACGGCAAAGGACGGAATGTCGGTCGGCATGCGGCGGGTCGCGAGGTCGCGCGCCGCCGAGCAGACCACCGACAGGAGAACCAGGAGCGAAAAGAGCGTGAACCCCTCCGCGCCCGGTCGCACGATCACCAGGATGCCGACGAACCCGACGCCGATCGCCGTCCAACGCCGCCAGCCGACCTGTTCGCCGAGAAACAGCGCGGCCGCGAGCGTCACCACGAGCGGCAGCGCCTGAAAGATCGCGGACGCGTTGGCGATCGGCAGGTGGGCGAGCGCGACGACGTAGGTGATGGTCGCGCCGATATCGGCGACCGTGCGGAAGGCGAGCAGCGGATGGGCCAGGCGGCGAGGGCGCCCGACGGCGCCGCGCCACGCCGCCAGGGACCACAGCAGCGCCGTCGCGATGACGCCGCGCAAAGCCATGATATGCGGGGCCGAAACGTCCGAGATGGCGAGCTTGGTGCAGGCGTCGTTCACGGCGAACGCCGCCATCGCCCCGAGCATGAACAGGCATGCGCGCAGGTTGGCCGAGACGCGGGCGGGGGATGCGGAGGACAAGCGGTGCGCGGGCGGGAGGAAGGTTCGCCGCGTCATACGCGTCGCGGACGACCCTGGCGACCGTCCAACCGGACGAATCAGCCGCCGGTCATGCTCATGTGGCGCGAAACGGCGGGACGCCGGCCGGCGCGGTCGATCACGAAGTCATGCCCCTTCGGCTTGCGCGCGATCGCCGCGTCGATCGCGCGGGCGAGCGGCTCGTCGTCCGGCGACGCGCGCAGCACGGCGCGCAGGTCCACGGCGTCCTCCTGCCCCAAGCACATGAACAGCGTGCCGGTGCAGGTGACCCGGACGCGGTTGCAGCTTTCGCAGAAGTTGTGGGTCATCGGCGTGATGAAGCCGAGCCGGCCGCCGGTCTCGCGCACCTCGACGTAGCGGGCCGGGCCACCGGTGCGCGCCCCCACGTCGGTCAGCGTCATCTCCTCGGCGAGCGAGCGCCGCACTGCCGTCAGCGGCAGGTAGCGATCCGTCCGGTCCTCGTCGACCTCGCCGAGCGGCATGGTCTCGATCAGCGTCATGTCCATGCCGAGCCCGTGCGCCCAACGGATCATCGCCGGTATCTCGCGCTCGTTGAAGTCCTTCAGCGCGACCGCGTTGATCTTCACTTTCAAGCCGGCGCCCCGTGCCGCCTCAATGCCGGACAGAACGCGGGCAAGGTCGCCGCGCCGGGTGATCTGCGCGAACTTCTCCGGGTCGAGCGTGTCGAGCGAGACGTTGACGCGCTTCACGCCGCAATCGGCGAGTTCTGCGGCGAACCGCTCCAGTTGCGAGCCGTTGGTGGTGAGGGTCAGCTCGTCGAGCGCGCCGCTGCCAAGATGCCGCGACAAACGCCGCACCAGCGCCATCACGTCGCGACGAACCAAGGGCTCGCCGCCGGTGAGACGCAACCGCCGCACCCCCTTGGCGACGAAGGCGCTGGCCAACCGGTCGAGCTCCTCGAGCGTCAGCAGGTCGCGCTTGGGCAGGAAGGTCATGGTCTCCGCCATGCAGTAGGTGCAGCGGAAATCGCACCGGTCGGTGACGGACACGCGCAGGTAGCTGATCCGCCGGCCGAACGGGTCCACCATGCGCGCGGCGGCGGGCGAAGCGCGCGACGACGCCGGGACCGCCGACGGAGCGGCATCGTCGCTCGGACGTTCGAAAGGCAAGCTATCCATCGGCGGAATGTGTAAGGCCGGCCGGCACGGGTCAAGGCGCGTCGCGAAGAACGGGGCGGATGGGGACATGACGACGACGGATCGACCGCCGGAAGAGATCAGGGTCGCGAAGGACCGGCGCAGCTTGACGCTCGTCTTCGAAGGAAGCGCGCGCGCGACGTTTCCGGCCGAGATGCTGCGCGTGCTGTCGCCTTCGGCCGAGGTGCAGGGCCATTCGCCCGACCAGCGCGTGACGGTCGCGGGCAAGCGCGACGTTTCGATCGCCGGGATCGTGCCGACCGGCCGCTACGCGATCCGCATCGTCTTCGACGACGGGCACGACACCGGCATCTTCACCTGGCGCTATCTTGCGGATCTCGAGCGCGAGCGCGCGACGCGGTGGGCGAGCTACCTCGCCGAACTCGAAGCGAAGGGCCTGTCGAGGTGATCGCCGCTCAGGCCGCGATGCCGAGCGCGGCTTCAGCGTCGAGCATCTCGAACTCGACCCGGTTGCGCCCGTTCGCCTTCGCCTCGTAGAGCTTCCGGTCGGCAAGTTGGTAGAGTGCCTTGAACGGCAGACTTTCGCGGAAGTGGACGGCGCCGACGCTGACCGTCACCGGGATGCCGTTGTTGTCGGTCGATCGAAGCTCCAGCGCCTCCACGACTGAGCGTAGCCGCTCCGCCGCCGCGTATGCGCCGTGTGAACTAGAGCCGCACAGGAACACGCCGAACTCTTCGCCGCCGAGGCGACCCGCGATGTCGTCCTCCTTCACGAGCCGACCGATCGCATCGGCGATCCGGCACAGCGCCTCGTCGCCCTTCACGTGACCCCAACGGTCGTTGATGAGCTTGAAATAGTCCGCATCGATCACGAGAAAGGCGCCGCGCGAAGCGTTCGACGCCGCCATTTCGCGCAGCTTCTCGTCCACCGCCTCGATGAAGGCGCCGCGGTTCAGAAGCCGGGTGAGGCTGTCGCGCCTCGCCGAATCGATCAACCGGTCGTTCATGCCCCAAAGGCTGGAAAGCTGCAGCGACAGATACCAGAAGAGGGGAACGCCGAGGATCAGCGGCAGCAGCGCCGCCGAGACCATGCCGCGCGCGAAGGCGTCCGGCGCGGCGTTCCAGAACAGCGCCGCGTTGAAGGCTAAGGAAACGCCCATGGCAAGCGCGACCTGGGCCGCGTTCATGCGGACGAGTCGCAGGGCGTCCCGACGCGCGAGCGAAGGCGTTGCCGACAAATCCCTCATGTTCGCCTTAGCTCCCCAACGGACGGAGACTAACGGCAAGGGCTTGCGGGCGCGTTAACGTGGCGGGTCGACGCCCGGCCGGCGAGGAGGGGACGCTACGGCGCGTTTGCCAGGGGCAACGGGGGAAGGTCATCGAAGGCGGACTTCAGCGCGTCCGACCAGCCTTCCGAAACGGTCCGGTAGTAGGCGTCGCGATGGTCGAAGCGGTGCCGGAAGCCGGCCGCCAAGCTGTCGGTCTCGTAGAGCTGCAGGTCGAGCGGCAGGCCGACCGACAGGTTCGAGCGGATGGTCGAATCGAACGAAATCACCAGGAGCTTCGCCGCGTCGGCCAGCGACATCTGCGGGTCGTAGGTGCGAATGATGATCGGCCGGCCGTATTTGTGCTCGCCGATCTGGAAGAACGGATTGTCCGGCCCCGCCTCGATGAAGTTGCCTTCCGGATAGATCATGAACAAACGCGGCCGCCCACCCTTGATCTGCCCGGCGAGGATGAACGAGGCGCTGAAGCGGCTCGACCCCGAGTCGCCCGTCGTGTGCTCGATGACCTCCTTCAGCGTGTCGCCGACGAGCTTGGCCGTTTCGAACATCGAGGGCTGGCGCAGGATCGCCGGCTGGCGCTTCGCCGGCTCGACGCTGCGCTCGTCCAGAAGCGAGATCGTCGATTGCGTGGTCGCGAGGTTGCCGGCTGACAGGAGGCAAAGGAAGCGGTCGCCCGGCACCTCCCAGGTGCGCATCTTGCGGACCACGGAGATATTGTCGATGCCGGCGTTCGTCCGCGTGTCGCTCATCAGCGCCAATCCACGGTCGACAAGCAGGCCGACGCAATAGGTCATGAGGCAGTCTCCCGCGCAGCGATCCGAAGCGCGGGGCCGTTCGGCTGCGGCTCGGCGCCAGCTTAGGTCCGGCCGTCTCGCGGTTGCAAGGCAGCCGTCGGCGCCGGCCACGAAGTTCCGCCGCCTGTCACATCCCGGTCGCACCGCCGCGGCGAAGACGGAAGGGCCGTCAGGCGTAGAAGCGGTAGGAACGCGCGATCTCGCCGGACAAGCGGTTGTTGTCGGCGATGAAGCCCGTCAACGTCTCGTGCAGGCCGGCTTCCACGATCTCGTCGACCGTCCGGTCGCAAAGGCTTCGGCGGATCGCCTCGCCGGTTTCGTGGCATTCGTGTCGTTGCTTGTAGCGGTCCGCCAGGTAGCCGAGGCTGTCGCCGATGCACGCGTAGCAATAGGCGAGCGAGCGGGGCATCCGCTTCTCGAACAGGAGGAAGTCGATGATCTCGATCGGCCGATACTCGGCGTTGTAGACCCAGGTATAGGCCCGGTGCGCCGAAACGGAGCGCAGGATCGAGCCCCATTGCAGGTTGTCGAAGGTCGAGCCGACGGAGGAGTGCTCCGGCAGCAGCAGCCAGTATTTCACGTCGAGGATGCGGGCGGTGTTGTCGGCTCGCTCCACGAAGGTCCCAAGGTTGCAGAAGTCGAAGATCTCGTTGCGCAGCATCGTCCCGTAGAACGTGCCGCGTATGATCGACGTGTGCTTCTTGACCATTTCGAGCACGGTCGGCAGTTGCCCGTCGCGCAACGGCATCTGCAGGCGGCGTTTCAGGATGATCCAGGCCTCGTTCAACGACTCCCAGACGTCGCGGGTGAGGGCGGTCCGCACCATGCGCCCGTTGGTGCGCGCGGTCTCGATCGACGACAGAATGCTGGACGGATTGTCCGGATCGCTGAGCAGGAAGCCGATGATCTGCGCCGGTTCGAAGGATGCGAACTTGGCGCGGTAGTGATGCTCGACGCCGGCGGTCGTCAGCACCGAATGCCATTCGTCGCCGTCGGAGGAAAGGTTGGTGAGCGACAGCCTGAGGCCGGCGTCCATGAGTCTGGCCATGTTCTCGGCGCGCTCGACGTAGCGCTGCATCCAGAACAGGCCCTGCGCGGTGCGTCCAAGGAGTGGCATTCGACCTGCCGGTTCTTGTTGAAGATCAGAAACGACCAGGGCCGAATGGTCGCCCGCCTTTCAAGCGGATTCTCAAGTCGCACGCAGAGCGGGAGCGCCGTCGGCCGGCCGAGCCGCCGCCGCCGCTCCCGCGTTCGATCGGTCAGGCGATATCGAAGTCGTCGTACGATCCATTCCGCCAGTTCCAACCGTTCTGCACGTGGACGTGAACATCCGAGTCGGCTTGGTAGCCGTCGGCATCGGCGTAGCGGGTCGGCGGCAATGGCGGAGCCGGGTCGTTCGGGTCCGGCTCCCAACCGTTCGGCGCTTCTCGCTCGAAGATGCGCCAGTCGCTGCCGCCGCCGTCCCAGATGTCGTAGATCATGCCGTTGCCGAGGTCATGGACCGTGACGCCGGCGCCGTCGCCTTGGCTGGAAGGACCGTAGACGATGATCTCGTCCGCGGCCTCCGCCGCCGCGGCGCGTTCCGCCAACGAACCGCCGCCGGACGCGCCGAAGATGCCGGTGAGGTTGACCTCGTAGTCGATGCGGCTGCCGATACCGGACCACATGCTGCCGCCGCCCGCCCAGGAAGAGGGGCCGCCGCCGATGATGCCGAGCCAGCCACCTCCGCCGCCGCCGTCGAAATCGAACTGTTTCAGGAAGTTTTCCGAAAAGAAGCTCATGCGACGTCTCCAGAACCGCCTCGAAAGCGGCGTGCCGCTTTTTCCTTGCCGTTAAGCCACCAAACATCAACCCGTCTTCTGCGAGGCGCCGTCGAATTCCCGGCGATCGTCGCGCAGTCCGTCGTCGCCGTCGGCACTGCAGAACCGCCTCCGCGACGAACGCCGCCAGCAACGTTCTTGCGATCGACGAGGAACGCGGTCGTTGCAGATGTCGGACCCATCGTCGGCGAGAACCGTCAGTCCTCCAGCACCCACGTGTCCTTGGTTCCGCCGCCTTGGCTGGAATTCACCACGAGCGACCCTTCCTTCAACGCGACGCGGGTCAGCCCACCGGGAATGAGTTTCACCTCGTCTGACACCAGAACGAAGGGACGAAGATCCACGTGACGGGGCGCGAGGCCGGTATCGGCGAGGATCGGCACGGTGGACAGAGCGAGCGTCGGCTGCGCGATGTAGTTGCCCGGTCGCGCGCGCAGCTTGCTCGCGAAGGCGTCCCGCTCCTCGCGCGTCGAGGCCGGACCGACGAGCATGCCGTAGCCGCCGGAGCCATGGACTTCCTTCACGACGAGTTCGTGGAGGTGATCCAGCACGTAGCCGAGGCTGTCGGCGTCGGCGCAGCGAAAGGTGGGGACGTTCGCGAGCTTCGCCGTCTCGCCCGTATAGAACTCGACGATGTCGGGCATGTAGGAGTAGATCGCCTTATCGTCGGCGATGCTGGTGCCGGGCGCGTTGGCGATGGTGATGCCGCCGTTGCGGTAGACGTCCATGATGCCGGGAACGCCGAGCACGCTCTCGGGCCGAAAGGCGAGGGGGTCGAGGAAGGCGTCGTCGACGCGGCGGTAGAGCACGTCGATCGGCAGGTAGCCTTCGGTGGTGCGCATGGCGATGCGGCCGTCGACGAGCTTCAGGTCCTGCCCCTCCACCAGCTCGACGCCCATCTGGTCGGCCAGGAAGGCGTGCTCGTAGAAGGCCGAATTGTGGATGCCGGGCGTCAGGATCGCGACCACCGGCGGCCCCTGGCAGGCCGGCGGCGCGACGCGCTCCAGCGAGCGCCGCAGGTTGTCCGGGTAGGTTTCCACCGGCCGCACCCGATTTTGTGCGAACAGTTCCGGGAACATCTGCATCATCGTTTCCCGGTTCTCCAGCATGTAGGACACGCCGGACGGGGTCCGCGCATTGTCCTCCAGCACGAAGAACTCGTCCTCGCCGGTGCGCACGAGGTCGACGCCGATGATGTGCGTATAAACGCCGCCGGGCGGCATGAAGCCGATCATCTGCGGCAGGAAGGCTTCGTTGTTCTCGATCAAGGAGCGCGGCAGCTTGCCGGCCCGCACGATCTCCTGGTCATGGTAGATGTCGTGCAGGAAAGCGTTGAGGGCCTTCACCCGCTGCTCGATACCATGCGCGAGCTTCGCCCATTCGGCGCCGGATATGATTCGAGGCACGAGGTCGAACGGGATCAGCCGCTCGGACGCGTCGGCCTGGCCGTAGACGGCGAAGGTGATGCCGGTTCGCCGAAAGAAGTTCTCGGCCTCGCCGGCCTTTTCGGCCAACGCTTCCGGGTCTTGCTGGCGGAACCAGGCGTGGAAGCGTTCGTAGGGCGCCCGAACCGCGGTCCCCCCCGCAAGCATCTCGTCGAAAGGGGTCAACCGTTCCGCTCCGTCGGCTCCTCGCGTCCAGAAGAGTGACCAACGAAAGGAAAATCAAGCCGATCCGGGCCGAGAACCGCGAAATGACGCCGGCGGCCGCGCCGCCGGCGCCGGGCTCGAATCAGCTATCCGCCTTCTCGCCTCGCATGGTCAGCGTCAGATACGTGCGGGTGATCGGTTCGATCAGCCGGTCGATCGCTTCGGCTGCTCGTGTTTCCTCCTCGATCGCCGTGCGGAAGCCGGCCGTCTGCGCCGACTGGCCCGCGGCTTCGGCGATGACGATCAGCGAGCGGTAGGCGGCGATCTGATCGTACTGGTAGGCGTAGCCGGCGTAGAGGTTCTTCAGCGTTTCGTCCTGTGCCGTCGCATGCACGGCGGCGCCGACGGCCCCGGCGACCTTCGTCACCGTTTCCTTGAACGACGAGCGGTCCTCGCCGACCGCGTCGAGAGCGGCGTCGAGGCGAACGAGCTGGCCTTTCGTGACCTCGACGTGGCCGCGCAGAACGCTCGCGTAGTCCGGGTAGCTCGTGAGGCTAGAGAGCTGACGTTCCATTTGTTCGAGTCCCTGCTGCTCCAGGGCGCGCGTGTTGCGCAGCGCCGTAATGTAGATCGCGGATGCGTCGGTGCCTGCCATGTGGCTGTCCTTATGTTCCGAAGGGTCAGCCCTAACGGCGCGGAAAAGGCCGCGTTCCACCCGTTTCCGCTCGCAGCGCTGCGACGAAACGAACGGAACGAGGCTTGCGACCGTCCCGGGTCGCGACCGGCCGACGAGGCGCGAAGGCCCATGAGCGGCACGCGAGCACCTCGGCCTGCCATTCGATCGCCGCGCCGGTTGCGGGCGTAGCGGACACAAGCGAATATCAGCCGCTCTTGGGAGGGAGTCGCGTGCCGAAGTTCCGCGGAGACGATCCGTCGCGCCTGGATGACGCCGCGCGAGCGGGCTGGCTTTATTACGTTGCCGGCAACACGCAGGACGAAATCGCCGCCAAGCTCGGCATTTCGCGCCAGTCGGCGCAGCGGCTCGTGTCGCTGTCGATCGCCGCCGGGCTGGTGAAGGTCCGGATCGATCACCCGATCGCGACCTGTCTCGAAGCGTCCTTGGCGCTCAAGGAGCGGTTCGGGTTGCGGACATGCATCATCGTCCCGTCCGATCCGAGTTCCGAGTCGACGACGCTCGGGGTCGCCGGCGCCTGCGCCGTCGAACTGGAGAACCGACTGCTCCAGATCGAACCGCTCGTCGTCGGCATCGGCACGGGACGCACGCTGAAAGCGGCGGTGGAGCGCTTGCCGCGCATGATGGCGAGCCAGCATCGCATCGTTTCCCTCACCGGCAACATCGCGCTCGACGGTTCGATCTCGGCCTACAACGCGATCTTCACGATGGCCGACCTGGTTCACGCCCGGCATTTCCCGATGCCGCTGCCGGTGGTCGTTTCGACGCCGGAGGAACGGGCGCTCCTGCACGGCATGAAGGTGGTGCAATCGACGTTGCGGTTGGCGCGCGTCGCCGAGGTCACTTTTGTCGGACTCGGCGAGCTCGGACCGAACGCCCCGCTCGTTGCCGACAACTTCATCACGTCGCAGGACCGCGACGCGCTCGACGCGCTCGGCGCGGTCGGCGAGATCGTCGGTTGGGCCTTCGACCGGGACGGGCAGATCATCCCCTGCGCCTACAACGACCGCGTGGCGAGCGCGCCGATCCCCAGCACGGAGTCGAGCGAGGTCATCGTCGTCGCCATGGGACGCCGGAAACTGCCAGGGTTGCGCGCCGCGATCGATTCGCGCCTCGTGAACGGCTTGGTCACGGACGAAGCCACCGCGGGCGCGCTGTTGACGGAAGAAAAACCCCGCCGCAATGTGCGGAACGCGGCAAGCGGACGCGGCATCGCGTCGGCCGGCTGAAATGTTGCAGCGCGGTATGAGAATCGTTTGACAGGGGCAGATTGCGATGGGATTTTGCCCCACCACTGGTCAATTGCTCATCAGTGAAGCTGGGAGGCTTAAAATGAAGGTAATGAAGCTAGCGTTGGGCGCGTTGTCGCTCATCGCGCTGACGGCGGCCGCGCAGGCGCAGCAGACGACGCTGACTGTTGGCACCGTCAACAACAACGACATGATCGTGATGCAAAGCCTGACCGGCGAGTTCACGAAGCAGTATCCC
This sequence comes from uncultured Rhizobiaceae bacterium, assembly GCA_964249395.1. Lineage (GTDB taxonomy): Bacteria > Pseudomonadota > Alphaproteobacteria > Rhizobiales > Rhizobiaceae > Plantimonas. Next base: position 3,747 of record CAXUCL010000004.1, on the reverse strand, counting down.
AACATCGCAGTGAATTGGGTGACGCTGGAAGAGAACGTCCTTCGCCAGCGTGTGACCACCGACATCGCCACCGGCGGCGGGCAGTTCGACGTCATGACCATCGGTACCTACGAGGTTCCGATCTGGTCGAAGCAGTCCTGGCTGACGCCGCTGGAGAACCTTGGCGCCGACTACAACGTCGACGACCTCCTGCCGCCCATTCGCGCGGCTCTCTCGACCGACGGCAAGCTCTACGCCGCGCCGTTCTACGCCGAGAGCGTCATGACGATGTACCGCAAGGATCTGATGGAGAAGGCCGGGCTCACCATGCCCGAGAAGCCGACTTGGGACTTCATCGCCCAGGCCGCCGAGAAGATGACGGACAAGGAAGCCGGCATCTACGGCATCTGCCTGCGCGGCAAGCCGGGCTGGGGCGAGAACATGGGCTTTCTGGGCTCGATGGCCAACTCGTTCGGAGCGACCTACTTCGACGCGTCCTGGAAGCCCCAGTTCGAGTCGGAGGGCTGGAAGAAGGCCGTCACCCTCTACGTCGACCTGATGACCAAGTACGGCCCCCCGGGTGCGGCCGCCAACGGTTTCAACGAGACCTTGTCGCTGTTCGGCCAGGGCAAGTGCGGCATGTGGATGGACGCCACCGTCGCGGCGTCCTTCGTGACGGACCCGAAGCAGAGCCAGGTTCCGGACAAGGTCGGCTTCGCCCCCGCGCCGTGCGGTGTCGAAAACTGCCCGAACGACGGCGCGAACTGGCTCTGGGCTTGGTCGCTCGCCGTTCCGGCTTCCTCGCAGAAGAAGGAAGCGGCTGAGACGTTCATCTCATGGGCGACGTCGAAAGCCTATACCGACCTCGTCGCGAAGGAGAAGGGGCTCGCCAACGTTCCTCCGGGCACGCGCACCTCGCTCTACGAGAACGCCGAGTACCTGAAGGCCGCGCCCTTCGCAGCGCAGACGATCGCCGCGATCAACAAGGCCGACCCGTCGATCCGGCCGGACAAGCCGTATGTCGGCCTGCAGTTCGCTGCGATCCCTGAGTTTCAGGGTCTCGGCACCGCGGTTGGCCAGCAGATGTCCGCCGCTCTTTCGGGTTCGTCGACCGTCGATCAGGCGCTCGCCGCAGCGCAGGCTCAGGCGACCCGCGAGATGACCCGCGCCGGCTACATCAAGTAGGCGGACCCATCGCTAACGTCCTCCGACGGACTTCCATGTCCGGCGGGGGGCCCCGTTGCCCCCGATCCAAACCGCAATCCGCGCTGATTGGCGCCTCGGATCGCGGGCACTGGTAACGGTCGAGGTGCGCCCGCTCACGCCTTCGAGCCTTCTCCGTGCGACGGCCACGCCTCGCGTCCGATCACAAAAACTGATCTCAACGATAACAAAAATGGAAACGGCCGGCGCCGTCGGCGCGGCCTGAAGCCGGGTAACTTCATGGCGACGACGCACACGAAATCCGCCGCGCGAGCGATGATGGCTCCCTCGGTCATCGCGCTGTTCATTTGGATGATCGTGCCGCTCGTCCTGACCTTGTGGTTCTCGACGCTCCGCTACGGCTTCTACAATCCCGAGACGCCCTTCGTCGGCTTCGAGAACTACCAGTACTTCCTCAGCGACCCGCGCTTCATCAGCGCGTTCCAGAACACGCTGATCCTGGTCGGGGGCGCGCTGCTGATCACGATCATCGGCGGCATCCTGATCTCGTTGCTGCTGGATCAGGAGTTCTACGGCCAAACGGTGGTGCGGCTGCTGGTGCTGGCGCCGTTCTTCGTGATGCCGACGGTCGCCGCGCTCGTCTGGAAGAACATGATGATGAACCCGGTCTACGGCGTGATCGGGCAGGCGCTGAACGCGATCGGCATCGGCTCGATCGACTGGCTGACGAACTACCCGCTCCTGTCGATCGTCATCATCGTCGCCTGGCAGTGGCTGCCGTTCTCGACGCTGATCCTTCTCACCTCGCTGCAGTCCCTGTCGCAGGACCAGAAGGAGGCGGCCGAGATGGACGGCGCCGGGGCGCTGTCGATCTTCTTCTACATCACGCTGCCGCACATGAAGCGGGCGATCACCGTGGTGATCCTCATCCAGACGATCTTTCTCCTGTCCGTCTACGCCGAGATCTTCGTGACGACCGGCGGCGGCGAGTCCTCCTCGAACCTGCCCTTCCTGATCGCCTCGATCATCTCGCTCGAAGGCGACGTCGGCACGGCCTCGGCCGGCGGCATCATCGCCGTCATCCTCGCGAACATCGTCTCGATCTTCCTCGTCCGCATCGTCGGCAAGAACCTGGAGGCCTGATCCATGGCGCGCAGCGTCACTCCGGCCCGCAAGGCCACCGTCACGGCCGTCGCCTGGCTCGTCGGCTTCCTGATCTTCTTTCCGATCCTGTGGACGATCCTGACCTCGTTCAAGACGGAAGCCGACGCGATCGCCATCCCGCCGAGTTTCCTGTTCTTCGACTGGACGACGGAGAACTACACGGCGATCCAAGAGCAGCGGAACTACTTCTCTTTCCTCCTGAACTCCTTCTACCTGTCGATCGGCTCCACGCTCCTCGGCCTCCTCTTCGCGATCCCCGCGGCCTGGGCTATGGCCTTCTCGCCGACGCCGCGCACCAAGGACGTGCTCCTTTGGATGTTGTCGACGAAGATGATGCCCGCCGTCGGCGCGCTGGTGCCGATCACCATCCTGTTCCGGCAATTCGGCCTGCTCGACAGCCGGTTCGGCATGATCGTGATCCTGTTCCTGATCAACCTGCCGATCATCGTCTGGATGCTTTACACTTACTTCAAGGAGATTCCCGGCGAGATCCTCGAGGCGGCGCGCATGGACGGGGCGAACCTGCGGCAGGAACTGTTCCGGGTGCTGGCGCCGATGGCGGTGCCCGGCATCGCCTCGACCGTGCTGCTGAACGTGATCCTCGCGTGGAACGAGGCGTTCTGGACGCTCCTGCTGACGACCACGAACGCCGCGCCGCTCAGCGCCTTCATCGCCTCGTTCTCCAGTCCGCAAGGTCTGTTCTACGCCAAGCTGTCGGCCGCCTCGACGCTCGCGATCGCCCCGATCCTCATCATCGGCTGGTTCTCGCAGAAGCAACTCGTCCGGGGTCTGACCTTCGGCGCCGTCAAGTAGGGAGGGTTCGTACCATGGCTGCCATCAATCTCAAGAACGTCCAGAAGCGCTTCGGCGACGTCGTGATCATTCCGGGTCTCGACCTCGACATCCAGCACGGCGAGTTCGTCGTGTTTGTCGGACCGTCGGGCTGCGGCAAGTCCACGCTGCTGCGGCTGATCGCCGGGCTGGAGGACACGTCCGGCGGCAACATCTCGATCGACGGCAAGGACGTGACCAGCGTGCCGCCGGCCGGGCGCCAGCTCGCGATGGTGTTCCAGTCCTACGCTCTTTACCCGCACATGTCGGTGCGCAACAACATCGCCTTCCCGTTGAAGATGGCCGGCGAGAGCAAGGACGTCATCGACAAGAAGGTGAGCTCGGCGGCCGCGACGCTGAACCTGACCGACTATCTGGAGCGCAAGCCGAAGGACCTCTCAGGCGGCCAGCGCCAGCGCGTTGCCATCGGCCGTGCGATCGTGCGCTCGCCGAAGGGCTTCCTCTTCGACGAGCCGTTGTCGAACCTCGACGCGGCACTGCGGGTCAACATGCGCCTGGAGATCTCCGAGCTGCACGAGCAGCTCAAGACCACGATGATCTACGTCACGCACGACCAGGTCGAGGCGATGACCATGGCCGACAAGATCG
>CAXUCL010000003.1:44048-61961 GCA_964249395.1 uncultured Rhizobiaceae bacterium | reverse complement strand
CCTGCGGGGCGTGCGCTGGGCGATCGACCACGCCGAAACGGTCGGCCTCGCGAACCTCGCCCGCATCGCCCGCCTCGGCGGCGGGATCGCTGTGCAGTCGCGCATGGCCTATGCCGGCGAATACTTCGCCGAGCGCTACGGGCCGGACATGGCCGCGAACGCCCCGCCCGTCGCCGACATCCTGGCCGCCGGCATCCCGCTGGGGCTGGGCACCGACGGAACCCGCGTCGGCTCCTACAACCCCTTCGTCGCGCTCGACTGGGTGACCACGGGCCGCACGGCGGGCGGCGCGGCTCTGATGGCGCCGCGCCACCGCCGCTCGCGCGAGGAGGCGCTGCTGCTCTACACCGTCGGGTCGGCCTGGTTTTCGGACGAGGAAGCGCGCAAGGGCCGGCTCATGCCGGGCCAGTTCGCCGACCTCGCCGTGCTTTCGGCCCCGTACCTGACGGTTCCGGACGACGAGGTGAAGGGCATCGAGAGCGTCCTGACGATGGTCGGCGGCGCCGTCACCCATGGGGCCGGGCCCTTCGGCGACCTCGCGCCGGTTCTGCCGCCGATCGAGCCCGCCTGGTCGCCCACGCGCGCGTTCGGCGGCTATTGGCGCGGCGAGCGAACTTGAACGCCCATCGCCCTCCAGCTTGGTCTTGACGACGACGCGCCTAAGGGACGGCAGCCGTCCCAGATCATCCGGGCTCTGTCCAGGTCGGGCAGCTTGTCGGCCCGAACCAAGGATCGGCATCCCGGGCCTGTACGTCACCGAGGCTCCGAGCGCTGCGGCTCGGCCTCGGCTGGGCGAAGGCGCAGTCCTTTCATGCCGGACAAAGGCCGGTGCCGCGCTACGACCGGCAACTGATGCGGGCGATCCTGCACGGCCGGCTGCCGATCGCGGACATCGCCGAACGCGAAGGTCCCGCTCGACGAAGCCCCAGCGGCCACCAGGACCTCGACGAGGGCGCGGCGGTGGAATGCGTGCTCGACCCGCACAACATGCCGCGCGCCGCGAGGAACGGGCGCCGTGTCGGCGCCCGTCCGGCGGCGCTCAGCCCTTGAAGAACACCCGCAACTGCTCTGCCACGAACTCCGGCTGTTCCATGACGACGAAGTGGCCGCTGTTCTTCACCTCGACCAGCCGGAAGTCGGTCGCCTGCTGGTCCACGATCTTCAGCCATTCGTATCCGGTGTAGGTCGCGCCGAGACCGAGAACGGGCATCGTCACCTTTGGATACGCCCGGCGCTCGCGGATGTCCTGCGGCCAGGCGCGATACCAGGCGTGGCCGGCCCGGATGCGCTCCGGGCTCGAATAGCGGTCGCCGAACACCGCGAGGTCCAGCGGCTCGATCTTGGAACTGTCGTTCAGCAGGTAGCTGTAGAGGGTGGCGATGTAGTCGCGCATGCCGTTTCCGGCGAGCAACCGCTCCGCCAGCGGCCCGACGTTGTGGAACGTGAACCACCACGGGTAGGGCGGGTGCTCCGCGTCGACCTTCGCGCCGAAGCCGTTCTCCTTGGGGAGGATCGGGAACTGCGCCCAGCTGTCGTCCGGGTGCGGGACGTCGAGGAGCGCGAGCTTCGTCGTCGCCTCCGGGTGGTTGGCGGCGAAGGCGAACGCGACCATCGCGCCGATGTCGTGGCCGGTCATGTTGACCTGGTCGTATCCGAGCTGCCGGACGAGCTGGTAGACGTCCTCCTGCATCGTCTTCTTGTTGTAGCCGCCGGCGGTCACCTCGGAGTTGCCCATGCCGCGGATCTCGACGACGATCACGGTGAAGTCGCGCGCGAGCGTCGGCATGATCTTGTGGTAGGCCCACCAGGTTTCCGGGTGGCCGGGCAGGAGCACGAGCGGCGGCCCGTTGCCGCCGATAACGTAGTGGAGCTGGACGCCGTTGGCGGTCGCGTACGCGTTGCGGAAGCCGGGCAGACGCCGCACCAGCGCCTCGTCCGACGTGTCGAACTGGCCTTGCGGCACGAACTGCAGCGGCGGCTGCGTCGGCGAGATCGGCTGGGCCGCGGCGGGCGCCAGGCTCAACGCCACCGTCAGCGCGAGCGCGCTCGGCCCGAGGAATCGCGAAAGGCTCTGTCGCAGGGAAAAGGTCTTCATCGTTCGTCCTCGTCTGCTGATGGTGGAAGTGCCGAATTCGTCGAGCACGTCGGCGGGAGGCGGCGCGAGATCCCCCGGTCGACGCAAACGTGGCTCACGCCTTGATCGCCTTGCCGTTTCCGCCGGTCGATCGGCGTCGCGCGGTTGGGGCGAAGCCCGCGGTCCCCCTGCACCGAGGCGCGCGGGTCGGCGAGCCGGTCGAGCCGATGCCCGTAGCCGTAGATCCGGCCGGCGTCGCCGAAACCGGGATCGCGAAACGAGACGTCGCGCAGCCGGAGCGCGCCGAAGCCCACGCCCTCGGCCAGCCGCGCCATGGCGGCGTGGCCCCGCATCGACGGCGCGTCGACGTCCGGGGAGGGCTCGATCGCGGTGAAGATGTCGACGGTCAGCGCGCCGGGACGGAATGGGCGCGCCGGTCCCGTGCCCGTCCGGCGCCGGAGACCGGACCGTCTCGCTTCGATGCGTGAGGGTCGTCATGCCGGCAAAATAAGTGTACGGCCGACGGCGATAAGCGCCCTGCGTTTCGCATCTCTGCGGAGCATCGTTCCACCATGAGCCTGCCCGTCGACAGCCTCGGAGCCCTGCAGGCCTTCGTTCACGCCGCGGAAGGGCGCAGCTTCAAGCTCGCCGGACAGCAGATGGGCCTGTCCTCGTCCGCCGTGGGCAAGGCGGTCCAGCGTCTGGAAGAGCAGCTCGGGGTCCGGCTGTTTCACCGGACCACGCGGTCGATCACCCTGACGGAGGAGGGGTCGCTGTTCCTGGAACGCTCCCAGCGCGTCCTCGACGAGATGGAGGCGGCGCGCGCCGAGTTGGCGCAGTCGGCCGCCGAACCGCGCGGGCGGCTGAAGGTCAGCCTACCCGTCGCCCCCATCCTGTTCACGCCGCTGATGGCGGCGTTCATGGAGGCCTATCCCGCCATCAATCTGGACCTCGATTTCAACGATCGCATGGTCGACGTGGTCGAGGAAGGCTTCGACGCCGTGATCCGCTCGGGCGAGGCGGGCGACAGCCGGCTCCAGCATCGCAAGCTCGGCGAGTTCCGCTGGCGGCTCGTCGCCTCGCCGGCCTACCTGGAACGGGCCGGCGCGCCGCTCGACGTTTGCGACCTGGCGGACCACGATTGCCTGCGCCACCGCTACCCCGCGACGGGCAAGCTGGAGCCGTGGCTGTTCGCCGGCGGCGAGGAGGCCGCCGTTCCCGCCACGCTGGCGACCACCCTGGTCGATCCCCTGCTGACGCTGGCGGAAGCCGGCCGGGGGATCGCCTCGCTGCCCGACTTCCTGGTTCGCGACAAGCTGGCGAAGGGTTCTCTGGTGGAGGTGCTGCCGGGCCGGCTGCTGGAGCGGAGCGCGTTCCGGTTGCTGTGGCCGTCGAGCCGCTATCCCTCGCCGAAAGTCCGCGCCTTCGTGGACTTCCTGGCGGAGCGGATGCGGCACACGCTCGCCGACGCGGCGCGACCCGCGTCCGCGGAGGCGGCCGTCGTCCGGTAGAGGGAGCCTGGCCCCGCCTCCCCGTGCCAGGCCGCCCGGATCGACCCGCGGCGGCGACCTTAGCGGTGGCGGAACATAGTCCGGGGTCGCGGACTTGGAAGGCATTGTCGAAGGTCGGGCTCGCCGGCGGGGCGTTCGGGTTGCGCGGAAGCTCGGACCCGATGGCTCCCGTTCGCCCATGCTGCCCCGCCGGATGCGAGCGTCCGTCTCGCGTCGTCCCGGCGAAACGCCCGCGGCCTGGAGGCGCGTGGCGTCCGAGGCGGCCCGCTTGGCTCGGCTCGGCCGCAACGAGACTGGAGTTCGAACATGACCCATCGCGCGCTCGTCGTCGGAAGCAGCGGCATCGTCGGGAGCGCCAGCGCGACGCTGCTGGCGGACGAAGGCTGGGAGGTCGCCGGGCTCGCAAGGCGCCCGCCCGCCCGCGCGAACGTCGTGCCGGTCGCCGCCGACCTGTCGGACCGGCAAGCGCTCGCCGAGGCGCTGGCCTCCTCCAAGCCCAGCCACCTGTTCCTGACGACCTGGTCCCGGCAGGCGACGGAAGCGGAGAACGTGCGCGTCAACGCGGCGATGGTCCGCAACGTGCTAGACGCCCTGCGTCCCGCCGGGTCGTTGCGGCACGTCGCGCTCGTGACCGGCTTGAAGCACTACCTCGGCCCGTTCGAGGCGTTCGGAACGGGAACCGTGCCGCCGACGCCGTTCCGGGAGGACGTCGACCGTCTGGACGTCGAGAACTTCTACTACGCGCAGGAGGACGAAGTGTTCGCCGCCGCCGCGCGCGACGGTTTCACCTGGAGCGTTCATCGGCCCAACACGATCCTCGGCCACGCGGTCGGCGGCGCCATGAACATGGGGACGACGCTGGCGGTCTACGCCTCGATCTGCCGCAAGACGGGCCGCCCGTTCCGGTTCCCCGGATCGGCCCTGCAGTGGAACGGGCTGACGGACATGACGGACTCGGGGCAGCTCGCGCGGCACCTCCTCTGGGCCGCGACGACGCCGGCGGCGGCGAACCAGGCGTTCAACGTCGTCAACGGCGACGTCTTCCGCTGGCGCTGGATGTGGGGTCGCATCGCCGAATGGTTCGGGCTGGAGCCCGCACCCTTCGACGGCGGGGTCCTGACCTTGGAGGAGCAGATGCGCGACGACGCGCCGGTCTGGCGCGCCCTCGCCGAAGAGGAGGGGCTGGCGGAGCCCGACATCGACCGCCTCGCCTCGCCCTGGCACACGGACGCCGATCTCGCCCGCCCGATCGAGATCGTGACGGACATGTCCAAGAGCCGGCGGCTGGGCTTCGCCGAATACCAGGCGACCGACGCGTCGTTCCACGCGCTGTTCGACCGCTTGCGCGCCGACCGGCTCATTCCTTGAACGTCGCGGGCCAATCCGAAACGACCGGTCGCTCGGCCGGAACAGGTCGAACCCTCGGCCGGACGAGCGCCTTCCTTCATCGTTCGGCGGGGAAAGGCCCGGACGGGCTCGATCCTGTGTTGCGCGCCCGCGTCAGTTCGGGCGCCTCGCCGTGCCGAGCAGGCGCGCTCTGTTGACGGCTGCGGTTCGCCCGCTGATCATCCGTCCAACCGGGCCCTGGGACCGGCGCTTGGCGCGGACCATAGCGACGATGCGGGAAAGTTGCGGTTCAGGCCCCTCGATCGATCGCCTTGCCGGCCTTTTCCGGTTCGCCGTTTCGATCGGGATCGCGACCGTCGTCGGTCTTGAACCCGTCGCGGCGCAGACGGTGCCCCGGTCTCCCGGCCCATTCAAGGACGGGCGCTACGACGAGGATCCTTCGGGGCTCGCCGACCCGGCGACGAGCGCCGGACCCTTCGACGCCGTCAAACACGTTCCGCTCGGGGCCGATCCGGACGTGTACGTCAGCTTCGGCGGCGAGTTGCGCCAGCGCTTCGAGCATCTTGGGGACGAGGCCTTCGGCCTGCCCCTGCCCCGTAACGACGACGACCTCCGGCAGCGCTCGCTTTTTCATGCCGACCTCCACCTCGGGCCGAACGTCCGCGTCTTCGCGCAGGTCGGCGACCACCGCGCCTTCGACCGGAGCGACCCGCTGCGCCCGACCGACGCAAACGACGGCGACCTGCAGCAGGGCTTCGTCGACCTCGCCGCTCCGCTCGGGGGTGGGGGCCAAGCGACGCTGCGCGTCGGCCGGCAGGAGGTTCTTCTCGGTTCCGGTCACGCGGCGAGCGCCGTCGGCGGCGGCGCGAAGACCCTTTCGCAGTAGGACTTGAGACGGTCCGCTCGGTCGCTTGGCGCGCGAAGGGCGATGTGCCCGTCCGGTCGGATCAGCACCAACGCGGGCGTGCCGTCGAGCCCGTAGGCGGCGTGGGCCACGGCGTCGAGGTCCGACAGGCTGTCTTCGGCCGCCGCTTCGTCTTGCATCGCGGACGGTGCCGACACGATCAGGCGCGAGCGCACGAAGCTCCAGGCGGATGCGTCCGCCAGCGCCGCGCGAAGCGCCGGTATCGCTTCCGCCTCGCGCCCGTCGAAGGCGAGAAGCGTCCAGGTCCAGCTCGCAGCTCCCTCGTTGTAGATCAGCGGGAACAGATGCACCGTGCGGCCGTCGCGATCGATCAGGGCGGCGTCCGGCGCCCGGTCGCCGGCCCGCGGCACGCCGCGCTTCAGCTTCTGAAGAACGCCGAAGTGCTCCTCGCTCAGCTCGCTCTTCGGGTAGGCGACGGACAGCTGTTGCAGGTCGTCGCTGCCGAACAGCCGCGAGCCGAGGTTCGGGATCACAGCGCCGGCGATGTCGAGCGCCGCGTCGCCGAGCCTGCCGCGGTACTCCAGACGATCGAAGCCCTTGGCCTGGTTGGCGTCGAGTTCGGCATGCGCCCCCTGCCTTTCGCCGTCAAAGGACGCCAGCACCGCCGGTCCCGCTCGGTTCGCGAGCGTCATCGCCAACCGCCAGGCGAGGCCGACCGCGTCGTGCATGCCGGCGTTCATGCCCTGGCCGCCGATCGGCAACGTGAAGTGACCGGCGTCGCCTACGAGAAAGACGCGGCCTTTCGCGTAGTGCGGCGAGACCGCGTGCTGGAAGCGGCTGTGGGACAGCCAGATCGGGTCGGAGAAGGTCAGCGTGGCGTCGCCGGTGATCTCGCGGGCGTGCGCCTGCAGCTCCTCCAGCGTCGGATTGCGGTCCGGCACGCCGCTGTCGTCCTCGAGGAAGAACATGCGGTGATAGCCTTCCCAAACGGGCAGGACGCCGGCAAAGCCGTGGTGGTAGACGAAGAACCAGAGCTGGTCGGCGTTTGTGGAGCGCTGCCAACGGAGCCTGGCGTCGATCTGGCGGTTGACGCGGCCCGGCAGCTTCACGGTCTCGAAGTCCAGCCCGAGCGATTTTCGCACCGTTCCGGCGGTGCCGTCGGCGCCGACGAGGTAGCGGCAACGCAGGCGTTTCTCCGCGCCGTCCCCTTCCTTCCCGTTCTCCTTCGAGGACGCTGCGACCGTGACGGTCACGCCATCGGCGTCCTGGTCGACGGTTGTGACCTTGCGCCCCCGTTCGACAACGCCGCCGCGCGCTTCCAGCTGTTCGGACAGCGTCGTCTCGATCACGTCCTGACCGCTGTAGAGCACCTTGGCGAACGGGCTGGCGACTTCGTCGAGCGGCACCTGGTCGAGCGGCTTGCCATTCAGGAACACGGTCTGCTTCCGGATGACGTGCGAGCGCTCGGCGAGCGCGTCGCGCACCCCGATGCCGTGCAGCAGTTCTTGCGGCCGGGCCCAGACGTTGTTGGCCCGCGAGTTGGGCTTGGCGTCGGTCCGCTCCTCGAGGAGCCGCACGTTCACGCCGTGATGGCGCAGCGCGCAGGCCGTGACCAAGCCGATCGGCTCGGCGCCCACGACGATCACGTCCGCGTCGAAGGCATCGCGCTGTGCCGGGTTCACCATCGTTCGCTCCTGCCTGTCCGCATCGGCGCGACCGTCGGAGCGCGACGGCGAACCGACCGCGTCGCGCCGTATATCAGACGATCCAGTCTGGTATATGGTTCCCGTGCCGGACCGACCGGTCAGCGAACCGCGTAAAGGGCGAGGAACTGCTGAACCCCATGTTGCGACAACACCGTTCGTTCGCTGTCGTCGGGTGGCGGTCGTCCGCCATAGGCGACTTCGAGGCGCCACGTGCCCTGCCACAGCCCGATCAGGTCGTCGGCTGCCTGTTCGGCGTCGGCCGGGCGCAGGGTTCCGGCCTGCTGACCGCGCCGGACGATGGTCGCGAGGATGCGGCGCACGCGGGCGGGGCCCGCCTCGAAATACAGCCGGCCGTGTTCGGGGTTCTCCAGAGCCGCTTGCCCGATCAGGCGTTCGAAGGCGAAGGTCGACGGCAGGGCGACGAAGCGCAGCAGATTGTCGCCGAGTTCGGTCAGGGCCGTTTCGACGTCGGCGCAACGGGACGCGGTCGCCCAGTCGTCCGTGGCGATGCGTTGCGACTGGTCGGCGATCACCGCGGCCAGCAAGGCGGCCTTGTCGGAAAAGTTGCCGTAAAGCGTGGCGCGGGACACGCCGGCGGCGGCGACCACCTGATCGAGGCTGACGCCGTCGGATCCATGCTGGAGGAAGAGCCGCGTCGCCGCCTCGATGAGCGCTTGCCGCTTTCCCGGGTCGCGCGGCCGGCCGCGCGCCGGTTTTGCTGAGACTGCATCCGTCATGCGCCGGATGTAGCGCCGGCAAGGCGACGCGTGAGGCGACGCGCTCGATCGGTTCGGCGGAACGAGCGTGCGCGCGCCAACTGGCGCGCTCGGGACGATGGCGTCGCTGGGCAGGCGACGACCGCGGCCGCCCCGGACCTCGTGTCCGTCGAAGCAGGAACAGACCTTCAGGTCGCGTCCCCACGGCTGCCGGGGTGTCAGCCGCACCGATCATCGAAACGCGGGCGAACTCGGCCGCGCCAGCGACGTGCCGGGTTCCTGCAAGCGCAAACCTACGCCCCCTCCTCCCGTTGCCGCGCTTCGAGCGCGGCGAACAACTGACTGCGCACCCATAGGTTGACCGGATCGTGGTGGGTCCGGTCGTGCCACATCGCGAACACGGTGAACCGCTTCAACGGGAGCGGCGGGTCGAACAAGTCCAACCGGTCGCCGAACCCCGTCAGGAGCAGCCGCGGCAGCGTCACCATCAGGTCGCTTCGCGCGGCGATCATCGGCGCCAGCGCGTAGCTTTCGCAGGACAGCGCCACGCGGCGCGTTCGCCCGAGACGAGCCAGCGCGTCGTCCACCACCCTTTGGAACGCACCGTGGCCGCTCTCGACGAGCAGGTGGTCCGCCGCGCAGAAATCGTCCAGTCCGAGTGGAGCGGTGCCGCGCGGATGTCCTTTGCGTTGCGCGGTGGCGAGCGCGTCGGTCAGCACAAGGTGTCGATGAAGCCGCTTCGCACCGGGAACGGCCGTTGCGGTCGCGATGGCGAAGTCGGCGTCGCCGCGTTCCAGCCGCCGTGCCACGGGTGCCTCGCCCGGGCCCAGCAGCCGGATCCGCAGGCCGCGGGCGCCCGTGGCCGCCAGGTCGGCCAGCAGCGTCGCGGCGACGAGCGTCGCCGCGTTGTCGCTGGCGATGATCCTCAGAGTCGCCTGGCTCGTCACCGGGTCGAACCCGACGAAGCCGCGCAGCGCGGCCGCGGACGTCGCGAGCGCCTCCAGGATCGTCGGCCGCATCAGCGCGGCCCGAGGCGTCAGCACCATGCCGCGCCCGCTCCCCGAGGGCACCAGCAGAGCGTCTCCCGTGAGGTCCCGCAACCGGGCCAGCTTCGCGGTCATGCTCGGCTGGCTGACGCCTTCCCGGGCCGCCGCACGGGTGACGTTGGCTTCCTCAAGCAGCGCCGCGAAGGCGGGCAGGAGCGACATGTCCGATGGCGTCATAGTTTCCCGCTATGGCAGAGAACAAAACATCGTAGTTCATCCGATGATCGGCCGTCCCTACCCTTGGGCTTGCGGACCGGGCCGGCGCGACCCGCGCGCGATCCAGACCGCATAAAGTCACCCGCCCAACGGAGCGTCCCCATGCTTGAGTCCAAGAAAGAGCGGTCCGCCGCCATTCAGCAAAGCCTCATGAACGGCGGATCGCTGTATCCTTTGTCGTTCTTCGACTCGCGCCGATACGTCCAGCACAACGTCCTGATCCCGGATGGTCTCGGTCCCATCCTGCAGTTCATGGACGGGCTGCCGACCGACCAACGCAGCGTCCGCGTCTGCCGGGCGGTGGAGGATGGCGACATCAGCTTCGTCCACAACGACTACCGGCTCGGCGATTGGGGGGCCATGGCCGCGTTCGACGTGCATCGTTGGGAGGGAGACCGCATCGTCGAGCATTGGGACAACCTCCAAAGCCTGCCGTCCCATCCCAACGCGAGCGGCCGGACGATGACCGACGGCGCCACGACGGTGACCGACCACGAGCAAACGGCATCCAACAAGTCGGTCGTCGAGCGGTTCACGACCGACGTCCTGATCGCTCGCGACTTCGAGCGGATCCATCCGTTCTTCGACGGCGACGCGCTGCTCCAGCACAATCCCGGCATCGGAGACGGCGTCGCGACGCTGGTGCGATCCCTGGAAGTATCGGGACACGCGTATGATCGCCTGCACCGGATCGTCGGCGAGGGTAACTTCGTGCTGGCGATCAGCGAAGGCCGGGCGGTCGGAGGCGCGGATGCGGAGGCCCCGTTCTCCTTCTACGATCTTTATCGGCTCGCGAACGGCAGGATCGTCGAGCACTGGGACGTGGTGGAGCGGATCGCGCCTCGCGACCAATGGCGCAACGGCAACGGCAAGTTCTAGACGCGAGTTCGCGAGCGGCCACCCGATCTCGAACGGCCGCTTGCCGCCGCGCCGTCGGCGGCCGGTCCGATGGCCGGATCGGATGTCAGCAAACCTCGCGGGCCTGCCGACGCCGCAGGACACGTCCGGTTTCGGCTGGCGAATTGGACCGCGTCTCGACGACGATCGGCCACGCTTCGTGCGACGAAGTCGTGGGCAATCCGCGGCGAACGCCGCGTTCCCGACGCGGCTCGACCCGTCGCGGTCACCCGCCGGCGTAGGCGACGGCGCGGATCTCGATCAGCTGGTGGGGGAAGGCGAGAGCGGTGACGCCGATCAAGGTCGCGGCCGTTCGGTGCTCGCCCATGAAGGCCCTGTAGGGGGCGACGAACGGTTCGAGATGCTCCTTCGGGTTCGTCATGTAGATGACGATCTCCGCGATGTTCGACCGTTCGACGTCGAAGGCCGCGAGCACGCGGTCGAGGTTTTCGAACGTTTGCCGGACCTGTGCGACGAAGTCGCCTTCGCCGACCATGTTGCCCTTCATGTCGTGGGCGAACTGCCCGGCGATATGGATGCGTCCGTCGACGCCGTAGCCCTGGGTGACGCCGAACTCGGCTTCCCACGGGACGCCGTGGCCGTAGGTGACGACCTGCTTCGACATGTCGGCTCTCCTTCCAGAATGGACCGGCGCCGCGACCGAGACCGGCTGCGGCGCGAAAAAACCATCAGCGCGCCGGGGACCCGAGCAGCGGCAGTTCCGCGAGCATGTCGCGCAGCGCCAGGCTGTCCCAAGGCAGGTGCTCCGTGATGCCGAGTCCGACCACGTCGACGACCTTCGATACGTCGCCCAGCAGTCGCACGACCTGCTCCATCGTCATCCGGCCCGACGGGTAGGTGTCGAAGGACGGCGCCGCCGGGTCGGGGTTGGAGAACAGCAGCGAGCGGAACAGCTCGGGGTCGAGGACGTCGAGGTCGAAGTGGACCGCGAGATGCTTCGCCTCGATCGAGCGCAGCCAGTCGAGCACCGGCTCGCTCGTGTCGGCGAGCTCTTTCGGGCCCGCGGTTCGAAGTCCCAGCCGCTCCAACACCTCCGTTTCCTTGGCGAGAATGCTCGCGAACTCCTTCGACGTGTCGCGGCGGCCGGCGAACATGACGTTTTGCGGCTTCACGGGCCGTTTCACGGTTCGGGCGAAGTCGGCGGCGCCTTCGCCGAGCAGGCTGCCGAGAACCATGGCATGGCCGTGCGCGAACTGGTCGGGCGTGACGACGTCCGGATGGGCGTCGACCCAGAGCACCGCGAGATCGCCGTCGTAGCGTTCGTTCAGGTAGGCGAAGGGCGCGAGGTCCACGAGGCAGTCGCCGCCGAAGACGACCAGGCGGTCGGGCCGGTGCTTGTCGATCAGCCGCCGCGCGTCGGCCGCCTGCGCCAGGAGCGCCTGCCGCGCGACGATGCCGCCGTCGCTCGCGAGCGTTTCGCCGTCGGGGTCCGGCACTGCGACCCGCTCGACGGGACCATCGGTGTTCGGCGCCAGCCAGTTCAGCAGCTCGGAGCCGAAGTGGTAGGCCGGGTTGTTGCCGCCCTGCCATTGGGGAAACAACAGGCGCAGCGTTCGGGTGCCTTGTTCGGCCATGGGGTTCTTCCTGTCTCGACGATGCGTCGCGACCTTGGGGGTTCGGCCGCCTCGTCGCCCGGACGAAGCGGCGACGCGGCGCGAGGCGTCGGGAGACCGCGATCGTGACCGTCGCCGATGTAGGCTTTGCATTGTAGAACGGGTGTCGACACAGAAGAGACGCAGGCTCGCGCCCGTCGGGCCGATGCCCTTGCCCGGACTTTGCGATGCTCGGCTCGAACCTGAACGAGATGCTGACGTTCGTGGCGGTGGTCGACGCCGGCAGCTTCGTTTCCGGCGGGCAGGCGATGGGCCTGACGCGCTCGGCGGCGGGCAAGGCGGTGGGCCGGCTGGAGGACAGGCTCGGCGCCCGGCTGCTCAACCGCACGACGCGAAGCTTGAGTCTCACCGACGAGGGTCGGGCGTTCTACGACCGGTGCGCCGTCGTGCTCGCGGCCGTCGACGATGCCGAGGCGAGCGTCGCGGGCCGCGCCGGCACCCCGCGCGGCCTCCTGCGCATGACCGTGCCCGACGCGTTCGGCCGGCTCATCGTGCTGCCGCTGGTCGGCAGATACCTGAAGGCTTGGCCGGACCTGCAGGTCGAGGTGAGCTTCGCCGACCGGCAGGCCGACATCGTCGAGGAAGGCTTCGACCTCGCCATCCGGATCGGCGGCACGAAGACGGACTCGCGCTTGGTTTCGCGCGTCGTGGCGCGATACGAGCTTCTCCTCGTCGCTTCGCCTGGCTACCTCGCCGAACGCGGCGAACCGTCGAGCGTCGAGGACTTGGACCGGCACGACCGCCTGGTGTTTTCCAGTCGCGGCGAACGGCACGCCTGGCGCTTCAAGGGCGCGGACGGCACCTGGGTCGCGGCGCAGGGGCGGAACCGGCTGCGGCTCGACAGCGGCGAGGCGTTGCGCGACGCGGCCGTCGCCGGGCTCGGCATCGCCTTCCTGCCCGGCTTCCTCGTCGCCGGCGACGTCGCCGCCGGTCGGCTGCGACGTCTCCTGCCGGACTTCGACGGCGGGACGGCGACGATCGCGGCCATCTATCCGAGCCGGCGCCTGTTGGAGCCGCGGGTCCGCCGCTTCATCGACCTGCTGGTCGCCGAGATCGGAATGGCGGCTTCGACCTGAGAACCAACGACGGCCCCCCGTCGCGACCTGCCAAGCCGGTCGGCGCGGGCGGCGGCGCTCACCGGCCGTCCCGCGCGGCGCGGCGGGCTTCCAGCCACAGCGAACAGCGTGCGCTGCCGGTGCAGCTCGCGAAGCGGACGGCGGCGATGACGGCGATCGGTCGCCGCGGCGCGTCCCGCGCTCAGCATGTCGAAGACGCCGACGATCAGGATGAGGCTGGCATTCTTGACGATGGCGGTGCTGGTCGGCGGCAACACGACCTTCCCGATCGCCTGCGGCAGCACGATCTGCCAGACCACCCGCCAGCCGGAGCTGCCCAGCGCCCGCGCCGCTTCCGCCCGACCGTTCGGCACGGCCTCGGCTTCGCTGAAGCGAAGGGACTCATGCGGGAAAGAAGGGAAAGCGAACGATCGACGCCGGCCCGGTGCGACGCCTCGTGACGACCAGCCACTCGAACCGGCCACCGCCGCCAAACGACTTGGGGTCGCGCGGGCGAGTGCTTATCGGGCACCCACCCGCGTGCTGCCTTCTCAACGAACGCATGGTTTTTCAGATCTTACGGGCGTGAAGGCGTTTGCCGGCTTGGCGGCCGGGACGCAGGCCCTTGCCTTCGAACGAGGGGCGCCGTCGTTGCCGAGCGCGCGACGATCGAAACGCGGTGACCCGCTTCGAGCGGGCCTCCCGGTCCGCAGACCTTGCCAAGCTTACGGACTTCGGTCCGTGAACGCGGCGATCGCGGTGCGGGCGCTGTCGGAAAAGGTGCTGCTCGGTCCGCTTTCGCCGACGGTCTGCCGGCTGACCCGCGCGCCTTCGATCAAGAGGCAGAGCATGTCGGCCAGCGCCTCGGGCCGCGCGATGCCGGCAGCCGCACACAAACGAACCAGGCGCTGGCGCTGCTCGGTCTTGAACCCGGCGATCGTGGCCCGCACGAGATCGGAGGCTTCCGGCAGCTCGACCGCCGCGTTCGCGACCTCGCAACATCGACCTTCGCGGATGAGATCGTCGACCACGCGTACCCAGGTGTCGAGACGCGCCAGCGGTTCGTCGGGGTGGGACGCCTCGATCTGCGTCCAGCCACCCTCCGCCTCGGCGGCGGCCTCCTTCAGGCAGGCGACGATGAGGTCGTCCTTGGAATGGAAATGCCGGTAGAGCGTCATCTTGTTGGTGCCGGCGGTTTCGGCGATCGCGTCGACGCCCGCGCCGCGGATGCCGCAGCGGCGAAACAGGTTGCGGGCCGTGTCGAGGATGCGGTCCCGCGGACGGCCGAGGCTGCAGGCCGCGCCGTTCATCGGATTTTCCGGCCTCGGCGACGCATCGGCGCTTGACGGCATGTTACCGGTCTGTCACTTCCTGCTGTTACCGATCCGTAACATCGCCGTCGCCCGTCCGCAAGCGCGATCCGGACGAGCGTCGCGCGAACGGGACGCAGGCCGCCCACGAGCGGGGAAGGGAGCGAAGATGGCTGACCCGAACTTCGAGCCGACGATCGCGGAGATCATGCGCGAGCCGCTGGTGCGCGCGCTGATGCGGGCCGACCGCGTCGATGCGCTCCAGCTCGAAGCCCGTCTTCGCCGCCTAGCAGAGCGGCTGCGGCGCCGCCGCGGCGAGGAAGCCGCCGACCCGGAGGTCGCCGCGTCGAGGCTGCGGCTGGTTCCGCCGCTCCCGCGCGCCGCGGCCGAGCATCGCTGCTGGGGCTGAACCGACGGGGCCGCGCGGCGGCTCCGAGCGGGTTCGTCGACGACCTGAGGGGATCGAACCGGCCATGGTAGAGTTCTTCACGCGGCGGCCGATCTTCGCCTCGGCCATCGCCATCGTCATGGTCCTGGCCGGGGCGATCTGCTACTTCCTCCTGCCCGTCGCGCAGTTTCCCGACATCACGCCGCCGCAGGTGGTGGTGAGCGCCCGCTATCCCGGCGCCAGCGCCCAGGTCGTCGCCGACACGGTGACGACGCCGATGGAGCAGGAGATCAACGGCGTCCAGGGCATGACCTACCTGTCGTCGACGAGCTCCAACGACGGCTCGGCGACGATCACCGTCACCTTCGAGGTCGGGTATCCGCTCGACATCGCGGCGGTGGACGTCCAGAACCGGGTGAGCCAGGCCGCGCCCAGCCTGCCGGCGCTGGTCAACCAGGGCGGCGTGACGGTCAAGAAGCAGAACCCGAACTTCGCCCTCATCGTCAACCTCGTCTCGCCGGACGGCTCGGTGGACCCGGTGGCGCTGTCGAACTACGCGTTCCTGCAGGTCGCCGACCCGTTGAAGCGCGTGCCCGGCGTCGGCGACGTGCAGATCTTCGGCGAGCGGCGCTATTCGATGCGGGTCTGGCTCGATCCGGACCGCATGGCCAATCTCGGCATCACCGCCGTCGACGTGCAACGGGCGATCGCCGAGCAGAACGTGCAGGTCGCCGCCGGCAAGATCGGCCAATCGCCCGCGCCCGCCGGCACGGCCTTCGAGATGCAGGTGAACGCCGTCGGGCGCTTGTCGGACCCGGCCGAGTTCGACGGCATCGTCGTGCGCGCCGACCCGCGGGCCGGCTCCGTGGTGCGCCTGAAGGACGTCGCGCGCACCGAGCTCGGCGCCCTCCAGTACGCGTCCACCGCCTTCTTCGGAAACGACCCGACGGTGGTGCTCGGCATCTTCCAGATGCCGGGCTCCAACGCGCTGGAGCTGCAGGAGAACGTCCAGGCGAAGATGGAGGAGCTGTCGAAGCGCTTTCCCGCCGGCATCTCCTACGCGCTGCACTACGACACGACGCGCTTCGTGTCGGCGGCCATGCGCGACGTGATCGTCACCCTCGCCGAGGCGCTGATCCTCGTCGTGCTGGTGGTCTACATCTTCCTGCAGAGCTGGCGCACCACGCTCATCCCGGTGATCGCGATCCCCGTGTCGCTCGTCGCGACGCTGGTGGTGATGGTGGCGCTCGGCTTCTCGCTGAACATGCTGAGCCTGCTCGGCATGGTGCTGGCGATCGGCCTCGTGGTGGACGACGCGATCGTCGTGGTGGAGAACGTCGAGCGCCAGCTGGAAGAGGGTTATCCGCCCCTGGAGGCGACGCGCCGCGCCATGCGCGAGGTGACCGGGCCGATCATCGCGACGACGGCCGTCCTGATGGCCGTCTTCGTCCCGGTCGCCTTCATTCCGGGCGTCGCCGGCCGGCTCTACAACCAGTTCGCGCTCACCGTCGCGATCTCGGTCGGCATTTCTGCCTTCAACTCGCTGACGCTGTCCCCGGCGCTCGCCGCGGCCTTCCTGACGCACCGCCCGGCCACCCGCTTCTTCGCCTTCCGCTGGTTCAACGCCGGCTTCGACCGGATGAGCCGGTCCTATGCGGCTTCGGTCGGAACGCTGATCCGCCTGCGCTTCCTCGTGGTCGTCCTGTTCGCGCTCACCCTTTGGGGCACTTGGGCCGTCTGGCAGAAGCTGCCCTCGACCTTCCTGCCGGTCGAGGACCAGGGCTACTTCTTCGTGGTGATCCAGCTGCCCGACGGCGCCTCGCTGGAGCGCACCGACGCGGTGGCGGCCAAAGTCCGGGGCATCCTGGAGGAAACGCCCGGCATCGCCATCGTCGGCTCGATCTCGGGCCTGAACTTCCTCACCAACGCGGCGCAGTCGAACTCGGCCGTCGAGTTCGCGATCCTCAAGCCTTGGAACGAGCGTCCGCCCGAGCAGCAGGCCTCGCGCATCGTCGCCGAGCTGCAGAACAGGCTGATGCAGATCCCGGAGGCGATCGTGCTTCCCTTCGACCCGCCCTCGATTCCCGGCCTCGGCGCCACCGGCGGCTTCGAGTTCCAGGTCGAGGACCTGGCCGGACGCGGCAGCGCCGCCTTGAACGAGGCTGTGCAGGCGGTGCTCGCCGAAGCGCGCAAGCAGCCGGAGCTGAACCCGTTCGGCCTGTTCTCGTCCTTCTCCACCTCGACGCCGCAGTTCGACTTCGACTTCGACCGCAACAAGGCCAAGCTCCTCGGGCTCGACCTGCCGGACGTGTTCAACACGCTGCAGATCTTCTTCGGCTCGCTCTACGTCAACGACTTCAACCTGTTCGGGCGCACCTTCCGCGTGACGCTGCAGGCGGAGGAGGCGGCCCGCGCGGCGGCCTCCGACCTGTCGCGCCTCTACGTGCGCAACGCCGCCGGCGGCATGGTGCCGCTGTCGACGCTCGGCAGCCTCAAACCCGTGGTCGGTCCGGAAACCGTGCCGCACTACAACAACTACGCGTCGGCGCTCATCAACGGCGCGGCGGCGCCGGGCTATTCCTCGGCGCAGGCGACGAGCGCGATGGAGCGGGCGGCGAACGCCGTCCTGCCGCGCGACTTCGCCTTCGAGTGGACCGGCATCACCTACCAGGAGATCAAGGCGGGATCGCTCGCCAGCGTCATCTTCGCGCTGGCGCTGGTGTTCGTGTTCCTGATCCTCGCCGCCCAGTACGAGAGCTGGTCGATGCCGTTCATGGTGCTGCTCGCCGTGCCGCTCGCCCTGTTCGGCGCGGTGGGGGCGCTCTTCGTGCGCGGCATGCAGATCGACGTCTACTCGCAGATCGGCTTCGTGATGCTGATCGGCCTGGCTGCCAAGAACGCGATCCTGATCGTCGAGTTCGCCAAGCGCCGCCGCGAGGACGGCCTGTCGATCGCGGACGCGGCCAAGGACGCGGCGCGGCTGCGCCTCAGGCCGATCCTGATGACCGCCTTCGCCTTCATCCTCGGCGTCGTGCCCTTGATGCGGGCGAGCGGGGCGGGCGCGGCGAGCCGGCAGTCGATCGGCACCACCGTGTTCGGCGGCATGGTGGCGGCGACCGTTCTCACCCTCCTCTTCGTGCCCGTCTTC
>CAXUCL010000003.1:0-44038 GCA_964249395.1 uncultured Rhizobiaceae bacterium | reverse complement strand
GGGGGGCGGGGCCCCCCCCCCCCCCCGCCCATCCCGGTCCGGCCGCCCCCGCCATTCCGGCCGAATGAGCCTTCGGAGCTTTTGACCATGCGTCTCGTAAAGATCGCGCTCGCGACCGTTGCCGTGTTCGCCCTCGCCACCGTCGGCGAGATGGCCTGGCGCAACCGGTCGGCCATCCTGACGGAGGTCGCGGCGGCCAAGCCCGAGGACGCGCCGCCCGCCGCCGGCGCGCCACCGGCGGCCATGCCGGTGCCGGTGACGCGCGTCGTCAAGCGGGTCCTGCCGACGTGGCTGGATTATTCGGCGCGCATCGAGGCGATCCGGCAAGTGTCGCTCCAGACCAAGGTGACCGGCTTCGTCGCCGCCCAGGCGATGCCCGACGGAGCGGACGTGCGGGCGGGCGACCTCCTGTACCGGCTCGATCCGCGCGACTTCGACGCGGCGCTCGACCAGGCGCGCGCCTTGGTGGACCGGGACGCGGCGGCGTTGGACTACGCGAAGGCGACGGCGGAACGCTCCACTTCGCTGGTGCGGAGCGGATCGGTGACGAAGGACGCCTTCGACCAGCGCGCCAGCCTCTTGCGACAGGCCGAGGCAGCGGTCTCGCTCGGCCGCGCGGCAGCGAAGGCGGCCGAACTGAACCTTGGCTACACCGAGATACGCGCCCCCTTCGCCGGCCGGCTCGGACGCGACCGCGCGCCGGTCGGCACGCTGGTGGGCGCGGGGCAATCGACGCTGAACACGCTCGTCCAGCTCGACCCCGTTTACGTGACCTTCAACCCGAGCGAGCGGGATCTCGCCAGCATCGCCAAGGCGAAGCGCCGGGGCGCGCTCACCGTCGAGGTGACGCTGCCGGGAACCGAGGAAACGCGGCGGGGCGAGCTCACGTTCATCGACAACGCCGTGGACCCGCAGACCGGCACGATCACCGCCCGGGCCAGCATCGGCAACGCCGACTTCGCGATCCTGCCGGGCCAATACGTGCGCGCCCGGCTGGTGGTGGACGAGCGGCCCGACGTGCTGATGGTGCCGCAGGCGGCGGTCGGCTCCGGCCAGCTCGGCAAGTACGTCTACGTCGTCGGCGAGAACGGAACCGCCGAACAGCGGCCGGTGACCCTGGGCGCCAGCATCGGCGACCTCGTCGCGGCGGCCGGCGTCCGGGAAGACGACCAGGTCATCACCGGCAACCTCCAGAAGATCGGTCCCGGCGCGCCCGTCCAGGCGCTGCCGACGGAAACGGCGGCCCGTTGAGGGCGGATGCCGGATCGGCGGTTTCGACGCGTTCGTTGCGGCCACCTTGCACCATCGGCTGGCTCGCGTCCGACGAGACGCCGTCGCGACCCCTCCGGAGCACGTTCGGCGGTCTTCGATTCGATGTGGGGTTCACGGCTGGGCTGACGGATGCGGGTCCTCGTCGCGAAGCGGCGGCGGCGATGGTGGGCGGGCGCATGGCCAGGACCTGCGGCCTCCCGCTCGACGCCTTGACGCCCGCCGAACGCGCCAACCATTTCGCCGCAGCCGGCGACGAGCCGGAAGGAGCTGAAACCGCTCCGGGGCGTGCGTTCAGCGGACGGCGGCCGCGCCGTGCTCCAGACGGTTCCCCGTTTCGTCGTCGAACACATGCAGCCGGTCGGAGGAAAGGGCGAGCGACACCGGCTCGCCACCCTTCAACGCGGCGAGGCCCGGCACGAACGCCTTGATCGACTGTCCCGCGAAGGCGCAATGGACGATGGTCCCCATGCCGGTCGGCTCGGTCAGCTCGACCGTGGCCGCGAGCGTCGCGCCGCCGGACGCGATCCCGAGCTCCACGTGTTCCGGCCGGATGCCGACGGTGATCCGCGCGCCGTCCGGCGCGGCGAGGTCCGGCGGCAGGAACAGGTCGCCAGCTTCGGCCAGCGCCAGCACGACGGTTCCGGCGTCGCGGCGAACCCGGCCGGCGAGGAAGTTCATGGCGGGCGAGCCGATGAAGCCCGCGACGAAGCGGTTGGCAGGGCGCTCGTAGAGATCGAGCGGCGTTCCGATCTGCCGGATCTCGCCGCCTTCCATGGCGACGATCCGATCCGCCAAGGTCATCGCCTCGATCTGGTCGTGCGTGACGTAGATCGAGGTCGCTCCCAGCGACCGGTGCAGCTTCTTGATCTCGGCCCGCATGTGCTCGCGCAACCGGGCGTCGAGGTTCGACAAAGGCTCGTCGAACAGGAAGGCCTGCGGCTGGCGGACGATGGCGCGGCCCATCGCAACGCGCTGCCGCTGCCCGCCCGACAGCGCCTTGGGCCGGCGGTCCACCAGTTGCGTCAGTCCGAGCTTCTCCGCCGCGTCGCTCACGGCCGCTGCGATCCGCTCCTTCGGCGTCTTGCGCAGCCGGAGCGCGTAGCTCATGTTCGCGCCGACGCTCATGTGCGGATAAAGCGCGTAGGACTGGAACACCATGGCGAGGTTCCGGTCGCGCGGCGCGAGTTCGTTGACGCGCGCGCCCGCGATCGCGATCTCGCCGCCCGTCACCGCTTCGAGCCCGGCGATCAGGCGCAGCAGCGTGGACTTGCCGCAGCCGGACGGCCCCACCAGCACGATGAACTCGCCGGACCGGATCGACAGGTCGACGGAGCGCAGGACGTCGACGGGCCCGAAGGACTTGCGGACCGAGCGGATGTCGATGGAGGCCATCGGATGCAAGCCCCTCAGCCCTTCACCGCGCCGGCCGTCAGGCCCTGCACGAGGAAACGCTGGATGAGGAGGAAGAACAGAACGGCGGGGATGAGGGCGAGCACGCCGGCCGCCATCATCTGCCCGAAATCGACACCGAACTTCGAGACGAACGACAGGAGCCCGACCGGGAACGTCGAAGCGTCGACCTTCGACACGAGCATCAGCGCGAAGAGCAGCTCGCTCCAGGCGGCGGTGAACACGAAGCCGAGCGTCGCCGCCATGCCCGGCAGCGTCAGGGGCACGATGATCTCGCGGAAGGCCTGGAACCGGCTCGCGCCGTCGATCTGCGCGGCCTCCTCCAGATCCTTGGGGATGCCGTCGAAGAAGCTCTGCATCAGGAAGATCGCGAACGGCACGTTGAAGGCGGTGTAGACGAGGACCAAGCCCGCCAGCGAGTTGGTCAGGCCGAGCGGCGAGAGCATCCTGAAGATCGGGGCGATCAGCATCACCAGCGGGAACATCTGCGTGACCAGCAGGAGGCCAGCCATCCAGAGCTTGCCGCGAAACTCGAAGCGCGAGAACGCGTAGCCGCCGAGGGCCGCGATCACCGTCACGATCGCGGCGGTGGACAAGGAAACGATCAGGCTGTTGCGGAAGAAGAGCGGGAAGCTCGAATGCGCCAGCACGAAGCGGAAATGCTCGAAGCTCGTGCGCGAGGGCCAAAGCCGCACGCCTTCCGAATACATGAGGTCGTTCGGCGTGACCGACACCTTCACCAGCCAGAAGAGCGGAAAAAGCGCGAAGAGAACGAACGCCAGGACGCCGAGCCGGTGGGCGAGCGTGGGCAGGAAGCGCGAGCGCGGCAAGGGTTTCAGCCTTTCGACAGGAGCATCCGGCGCAGCGACACGAGCAGCAGCGAATAAGCGAGGAGCAGGGCGAGAAGAACGAGCGAGACCGCCGACGCGTAGCCGAAATCGAGCTTCCGGAAGGCGGTGGTGAAGATGTAGCTCGCGACGATCTGCGTGCGGTCGGCGGGTCCGCCGCCCGTCATCACCACGATCAGGTCGGCGAAGTTCGCCACCCAGACGGTGCGCAGGAGGAGCGTGATCGCTATGGTCGGTGCCAGGAACGGCAAGGTGATCGAGCGGAACTGCTGCCACGGGCTCGCGCCGTCGATCGCGGCCGCCTCGTAGATGTCGCGCGGGATCGCCTGCAGCGCCGCGAGCATGGTGATGGCGAAGAACGGAACGCCCCACCAGACGTTCGCGACGATCGGCCCGATCAGGGCGAGCTGCGGGTCGGCGAGGATGTTGGTGGGCGCGTCGAGAAGGCCGAGCGCGGCGAGCCAATGCGGCAGCGGTCCCACCACCGGGTTGAAGAGCCAGGCCCAGTCGAGGCCCGACAGAAAGGTCGGCACCGCCCACGGAAGGAAGCAGAGAGCCTGCGCCAGGCCCCGTCCCGCGAAGGGCCGGTTGAGGAGGAGGGCGAGAACGAGACCGAGACCGAACTGGAGGATGACGGAAGAAGCCGTCCACCAGACGGTGTTCGACAGCGCCATCCAGAAGGCGCGGTCCTTGCCGAGCGCGTAGAAGTGCCTGAGGCCGATGAAGCCGCCGCTGAGCGGATTGAGCAGCTTGATGTCGCGAAAGGCGTAGGAAACGCCGATGCACAGCGGCACCAGCATCACGGCGAGAATCAGGATCAGCGCCGGAGCGGAGTAAAGGTAGGGCTCTGCCCGATGCGCGAGCGCGGTCAGCGGCCTGCGCTGCAGCTTCGGAACGCCGGTCTCGGTGGCGATGACGGTCAAGGGCTGGTCGGGTCCGGAAGGGTTGACGCGAAGGCGCGGCCTCGACGCTGCGGCGCGCCGCGTTTCGGCGAGGGGAACGCCCTTCCGCCGGCCCGCGGAAGGGCGCCGGCCGCTATTGCCCGCCCTGGCACATCGGGGGGGGGGGGGTGGGGGGGGGGCCCGGCGCGGGGCGGGGGCGGGCGGCGGGCCCCCGGCCGCTATTGCACGCCCTGGAACTTCTGCTGGGCGGCGGTGAGGTAGTCGGCCCACTCCCTGCCCATGTCCTCGGCCGAGATTTCGCCGAGCAGCGCCCGCTGCGACGTGGAGGGCACCATCGAGTCCTTGAAGAAGGCGAACTCCTCGAGATAGCTCGGCAGGGCGGTCGGGACGGTGTTCGGATCCTTCAGCTCGTCGAACCAGCCCTTGAACTTGTCGGTCGCGTAGAACGGATCCTGTTCGGCCGATTTCAGGGCCGGGAGCGCGCCGGTGCGCTTGTTCCACGCGACGTTGCCTTCCTTGCCCTCCAGCGCCTCGATGAGCTTCCAGGCGAGGTCCTTGTTTTCGGAGTTCGCGAACATCGACCAGCCCGCGAAGCCGATCACCGGAAACGCCTTGCCGGCCTCGCCCTTTGGCAGCGGCACGACGCCGTAATCTTCCGGCTTCATGCGCTCGTCGATGGCGATGAGCGCGTCCGGGTCCTGGTTCAGCATGGCGCAGGTGCCCGAATAGAAGCCGGCCACCGTCTCGTTGAAACCCCAGGAGATGGAGTCCTTCGGCGCGAGTCCCCGTTTGTAGTAATCGACGTACCAAGCGAGGCCTCGCACCTTCTCCGGATCCGCGAAGGTCGAGGTGCCGTCCGGCTTGAAGTAGACGTTGTCGCCGGAAATGGCGTTCATGAACACCGTCCAGTCGTTCAAGCCGCCGCGTCCGCCGCGCAGGCAATAGCCGTACTTGCCGGGAAGCTTGGCGACCTTCTCGGACGCGTCCATGAACTCGGCGATGGTCTTCGGCGGCGCGGCGACGCCCGCCTGTTCGAACAGCTTCTTGTTGTAGAACATCGCGCTGAGGTAGAAGCCGTAGGGCAGCATGTAGGCGGTCTTGCCGTCCACGCCCCGCCCGAACTGGAGCGCGCGCTCGTTGAGGTCGCTCGCGCCGTCCCACTTCGCCAGATAGGGCTCCAGGCTCTCCAGCGCGCCGTTCTTGGCGTAGAGGGCGACCCAGGTGTCCGGCATCTCCATCACGTCCGGCGTTTCGCCGGCCGAAACCATGGTCGCGAACTTCTCGAACGCTTCGCCCCAGGGCAAGGACGTGATCTCGACCTTGGTGCCGGGATTGGCCGCCTCGAACTTGGCGACGATCTCCTTCAGCGTTTCGGTCCGAGCCGGCGAGGTGATCACCTCGGTCAGCTTCAGCGTGGTGTCGGCGAGCGCCGTTCCCGACAAAAGGACCGTCGCGAAACACGCGGCGAGAAACTTCTTCATCATGCGATTTCCTCCTTGTGGTTCACGGACGGTCGGGCGGCGAGCGCCGCCCCGATGGCGGCGTCGAGGTCGCCGATGAGGCTGGCCGCGCCTTCGAGGCCGACGTGCAGGCGCACGGACAGCGGGGAAATGCCGAAGGCACGACCGGAATTCGGTCCCTGGTTCTGGGACAGGACGACCTGCCCCGGCACGCAAAGGCTCTCGTGCCCGCCCCAGGAAACGCCGAGCTTGAACAGTCGCAGGGCGTCGGCGAAGGCCGGAACGCCGACCCCCTCGCGGAAGGTGAAGGAAAAGAGCCCGGACGTGCCCTCGAGCCCGGGCGGCAGGGCACTGCCGAGGCCCGGATGCTGGACGGACGCGACCTCCGCCCGATCGCGCAGCCAGCGGGCGACCGCGAGCGCGTCGCTCTCGTGCGCCTTCATGCGAAGCGGCAGCGTGCGCAGGCCGCGAACCAGGAGCCAGGCGTCGAACGGCGACATCTTTCCGCCGAGATAGGGATAGGTCCGCGCCCGGATCTCTTGGATCAGCGCCCGGGAACCCGCGACGACGCCCGCCACGACGTCGGAATGCCCGCCGAGATATTTCGAGGCCGAATGGATCACCAGGTCGACGCCGAGCCCGATCGGCCGCTGGAAGACCGGCGTCGCCCAGGAATTGTCGATCATCGTCAGGACGCCGTGCGTCTTCGCGACGGCGGCCAGCGCGCCGACGTCGTGCGCGTCCATGACCCAGCTCGTCGGGCTCTCCATGTAGAAGAGCTTGGCGCCGGGGAGAGCCCGCCTCACGGCGTCCGCGTCGCGCCCGTCCACGTAGGCCACCTCGACCCGCATGCGCCTCAGCAGGAGCTCGAACAGGCGGTAGGCGTCCGGGTAGACATGGCGCACCGCGACGATCCTGTCGCCGGGCTCCACGAAGGCGAGAACGGCCGACGAGATCGCCGCCATGCCGCTGGCGAAGCCCAGGGCGTCCTCGGCGCCCTCCATCGCCGCGAGCTTCTCCTCGAACAGGCGGACGGTCGGGTTCAGGCCGCGCGAATAGGTCGGGCGCACGCGGCGGCCGCGATAGGTCTCCTCCATCTCGGCGAACGACGAGAAGGTGAAGAGCGAGGTCTGCGCGATCGGCGGCACCACGGCGTCGAAGGGGTGGGCCTCGTCGTGCGCGGCGATCAGCGACAGGGCGTCTGCGCCGCCGCGGGCGTCCGTCATCGGGACATGTCCTTGATGTCTTCTTCGACGATGGCGAGGATGGCGAGCGTCTTCTCGCGCGCCGCCGGCGCATCGCCGGCGGTGATGGCGTCGAACAGCTCGCGATGGAACGGGAAGGACCGGCGGGCGAAGTCGGGCCGGTCGAACGGCTTCTCGAAGAAGCGCTCGAACGCTTCGCGCATCTGTTCGAGCAGCTGGCCGAACAGCGGGTTGCCGGTCGCCGCGTAGACCGAAAGGTGGAACGCCAGGTCCTCGCGGCCGGCGGTGCCCTTGTCGAGCTGGACCCGCTCCATCTCCGCGAGCGTCGCCTGCATCCGCGCGATGTCGCCCGGCGTCGCGCGGGCGGCGGCCAGCGCGCTCGCTTCCACCTCCAGGCCGCGCCGGACGTCGAGCGTTTGGAGCAGCGCATCGCGCTGGCTTGCCGCCTCGATGGTCAGGGGCATGTGGACGCTCGACGCCGAGATGGGACGGAGCAGGTAGGAACCGCTGCCTTTGCGCGTTTCCACGACGCCGAGCGCCTGCATCTGCCGAATCGCTTCGCGGACGGTGGAACGGCCGACCTTCATCGCGTCCATCATCTCGCGCTCGGCCGGCAAGCGATCGCCCGGCTTCAAGCTCGAACGATCGACGTAGCGACCGAGGGCGGCGAGGGTGTCGCGCAGCCGATCGGTCGCAGGAAGCGGCAGCAATTCGACCAATCCGTCCTCGATAGCGGAGCGAGTTGGTCTGACATCTTACATGTCCGCGACTGCCTGTCCACCTTCTTAAGAACTGCTGCCGTTACGAACGAAAGCGCTTGTCGGCGTGACGTTCGAGGACGGTCTGACGATGGAACGCGACCGATTGAGAGCGCTTCCCGGCCGGCCCGTCGCGGGAGACCCGCGATGCCTCGCTCCCTGTCTCCCTCATCCTCGTCCCGGTCCGCCCCTCCCCGTCCGCCGAGCCAGCGCCCGAACGCGTCCGTTTTTACGACGAGATCGCCGCGCGCATCGTTGGCGAGCTCGAGGCCGGGCGCCAGCCCTGGGCCCCCACCGGCGTCGCCGCGCCGCCAAGCGACGCCGCCACCGGCCGCGGCTCTTACCGGATCAGCGTCCCGATCCTTTGAGGTGCCGTGGTCGCGCGCGGCTTCCGCCGCTTCGAGCCGTTGCTGCGGGCCGAGCCGAAGCGTCGGCTCCGCGCGTGTCCGTCCGTCCGGCTCAGCCGCCGCCGCACGGATGGAGGGTTTCGGCAACGGTCGCGTCGGGGTGGCGCAAAGGATCGAGGACGCTCAGCGCCCGGTCGACGGCGTCGATCTCGGCGTTCGTGGTTCGGAACGACGTGACGAGCCGATACACGGCTCCGTCCCCGTATGGCCAGCAGCGAAAGCCGATTCCCGCTGCCGCCAATGCCTGCAACGCGGCCTCGTCGAACTCGACGAACAGTTGGTTCGTTTCCACCGGATGCCGCAACCTCGCCGAACCGCGCCGCAGCAGGACCTCGGCGAGCGTGCTCGCGGCCTCGTTGGCCCGGCGCGCGTTCTCCCGCCAAAGGCCGTCGCGAAGGAACGCCAGAAGCTGCGCGGACACGTAGCGCATCTTGGACACCAAAAGGCCGGCGCGCTTGTGGCGGATGGCGATGTCGCGCGCGAGCGCGGGATCGAACACCACGACCGCTTCGGCGTTCAAAGTTCCGTTCTTGGTGGTTCCCAGACTGAGAACGTCCACGCCTGCGCGCCAGGTCATTGCGGCTGGGCTCGCGCCCAACGCGACGAGGGCGTTGCAGAAGCGCGCCCCGTCCATGTGAAGCCGCAGCCCGGCGTCGCGGGCTATGCCCGAAAGTCGCGTCAACTCGTCGAGTGCGTACAGGGTGCCCGCTTCCGTCGCCTGCGTCACGGACACCGCCGACGGAATCATGCGGTGTCGGTTCGGCGCGCCGTGGCGGCGAAGATGGTCTTCCAGCGTTTCCGCAGCGATCTTCCCGTCAGCGCCCGGCAACGTGACGAGCCGCGCGCCGCCGGAATAGAATTCCGGCGAACCGCCTTCGGTCGTGTAGATGTGGGACTGCGCGTGGCAGACGATCTCGCCGTAGGGCGGGGTCACCGCGGAAAGCGACAGGGCGTTGGCGGCGGTGCCGGTGCCGACCGGGAACACGAACGTCTCGGTCTCGAAGAAGTCGGAATAGGCGGCATCGACCTGCTTCGACCATCGGTCGTCGCCGTAGGCGACCGCATAGCTCTCGTCCGCGGCGGCGAGCGCCGCCAGCATTTCCGGACTAGCGCCGGCCGCGTTGTCGGAGCCGAACATCAGGGTCGCCATCGATCGTCAACCTTCGTTGCGGCGCTGCGTGCCTCGCGGACGGTCAGCGGCTGAGGAACTGACCGGCTGCCGCCGGCCAGACGATCTGGATCGGCTCGTCCCGCCGGTGGCGGCGCGCATTCATCCCGGAAAGTTCCTGAACGACCGCCGTTTGTCCGCCGCTCAGGCGCACGAAGTGTTTCGTCGTGCCGCCGGTGATCAGCGTGTCGGCGACCGTGCCCTGGAGCCTGTTGTGACCGGCGGGCGCGTCGCCGACCGGCGCGATGACCAGCGTTTCGGGACGCAAGAGGAGCTTGCCTTTCGTGGCGACGGCGTCCCTCACCGCCTCCACGTCGCACAGCTCGGACGAATCCAGCCTCACCTGTCCGGCCGGCCCGGTGCTCACCACCTCCGCGTCCAGCAGCGTCGACGCGCCGATGAAGTCGGCCGTGAACTGCGACGCGGGGTTCGAATAAAGCTCCTGCGGCGTCCCGAGCTGCTCGATCCGTCCCCCGTTCATCAGCATGATGCGGTCCGACATGTTGAGCGCTTCCTCCTGATCGTGCGTGACGTACATCACGGTGATGCCGGACTCGAGGTGAAGGCGCTTGATCTCGATCTGCATCTGTTCGCGCAGCTTCTTGTCGAGCGCGCCGAGCGGCTCGTCCATGAGGATGAGCGAGGGGTCGTAGACGAGGCAGCGCGCGATCGACACACGCTGCTGCTGACCGCCCGAGAGTTCCCGAGGCTTGCGGGACGCCAGCGGGGAAAGCCCGACCATCGCCAACGCACCGTCCACCCGGCGCTTGATGTCGTCCCTGCCGACCCGCCGTATCTGCAGGGGAAAGGCGACGTTCTCGAAAACGGTCATGTGCGGCATGAGCGCGTAGTTCTGGAACACCATGCCGAGCCCGC
Source organism: uncultured Rhizobiaceae bacterium (assembly GCA_964249395.1). Classification (GTDB taxonomy): domain Bacteria; phylum Pseudomonadota; class Alphaproteobacteria; order Rhizobiales; family Rhizobiaceae; genus Plantimonas. The sequence continues at coordinate 33,732 of CAXUCL010000003.1, read as the reverse complement.
GCTTCGACGGCGGGGCCGCCGTGACGTCCCGGCCGGCGATGAAGACGCGGCCGCTGTGCGGCGAATGCATGCCGCTGACGACGTTGAGAAGCGTCGTCTTGCCCGAACCGGATGGACCGAGAAGCGTCAGGAACTCGCCCTTCGCGATGTCGAGGCTCGTTTCCTCCAAGGCCACGAAGGCGCCGTATCGCTTCGTGACGGCTTCAAGCCTGACCATAGGGTCGGTCGATCGGAGCGGCGTCGTCGCGAGCATGGTCAGACGCTCCTCTTCCGGGGAAGTGACACCAGCAGGCAGACCACGACGGAAAGGCCGACGAGCATCGTCGAGATCGACGCGAGCACCGGCGAAACCTCGAACTGGATCGAGGCGAACATCCTCACGGGAAGCGTCGTGTAGCCGGCATTGGCGATGAACCAAGTGATCACGACCTCGTCGAAGGAGATCAGGAAGGCGAACAAGGCGCCGGCCACGATGGAGGGCGTCAGCAGCGGGATCGTCACGCGCCGCAGCACGAGCAGCTTCGAAGCGCCCATGATCGTGGCCGCGCGTTCCAGCGTCGGGTCGATGCCGCGGATGCCCGTCGTCGCCGTGACGACGACGAACGGCAGCGTCGCCACCGTGTGGGCCAGCACGAGCTTGGTGAGGCCGCGGCCGAGGTTCAGTTCGAAGAAGTAGATGTAGAGCGACAGCGCGATCACGACGCTGGGCAGCATCACCGGGCTCAACAGGAACAGCGCCAGCATCTTCCGGCCGGGGAAGCGACCGCGCGCCAGGGCATAGGCCGCGGGTATGCCGAGCCCGACCGACAGGACGGTGCTGAGAAGCGCCACGCGCAAGCTCAGGAACGTCGCCGCGACCCACCCCTCCTCGGCGAAGAACCGCTCGAAGAGGACCAACGAGTAGCCGCTCGGCGGAAACACGATCTGATTGGAGTCGCCGAACGAGATCCAGGCGACGATCAGGCTCGGCACCAGCAGAAACGCCATGATGACGAGCGCGCTCGCGTTCGTCGCCGTCCGCCAGCCTAGGGCCGGGAGCCGCCGCATCACTCCTCGCTTTCCGAGAGAATGGAAGCGCCGCCGCGCACCGCCGACAGGAGAAACGCGACGAGCACCGCGACCGTGGTGAGACCCACCGCGATCGCCGAGGCGGTCTGCACGTCGAGCAGTTCGCGGGCGTAGAAGTCGATGAGGTTGGACAACATTATATCCTTCCTCGATCCCAGAAGCGCGGGAACGATGTAGAAGCCGAGCGACAGGATGAAGGCGAGCAGCATGCCCGTGACGATGCCCGGCAGGCTGAGCGGAAACGTCACCCGCCAGAAGATCCGCAGCTTGCCCGCGCCCATGATTTCCGCGGCGCGCGCGAGCTCGGGCGGCTGGGCGACGAGGTTCGCTAGGATCGGGAACACCATGAAGGGCACCAGGAAGTGGCTCATCCCGATCAGGACGCCGAAGCGGTTGAAGAGCATCGGCCACGGACCCAGCCCGAACTGCGACAGCATCTGGTTGATGACGCCCGACTGGCCGAGGATGACGGTGAAGGCGAACCCCTTCACCAGGGAACTCGTCCAGAACGGCACCAGGATCAGGATCGTCCACGCGGCGCGCGCGGCCGGCGTCCGCCGCGACAGGAAGTAGGCCACCGGATAGGCGAGCAGGAACGAGAAGAGCGTGGCGCCTGCGCTGATCTCGAAGGTCGTGTAGGCGACCTGCCCGAAGAGCGGCGTCGACAGGATCTTGGCGTAGGACGCGAGCGAAAGGCCGCCGTCCTTCGTTGTGACGCTCTGCTGGAAGATCGACAGAAGCGGGACCGCGAACATGACGAGGAGAAAGAGCGTCGCGGGAAGAGCGAACAGCGCGACGCGAAGCTGTTCCCGCGCGTCCGGCCTCACGGCGTCCTCGCTCGTTTGCCGGGAGGGCGGACGCGCGGCTTGCGCTTGGCGTAGCGGTCCTTCACCCATTCCGACGCCCAGGCGCGATCGAGTTCGCCGGGAACGGGCTCCGCGTAGTCGTGCGCTAGATGAACCAGGCAGTCGCCGATGTCGGTCGGCCCCAAGGCGCGGGTGCAGACCACCCGGCCGCCGGCTGCGGCGGTCACCCGCACGGGCTCGTCGAGCGGACGCAGCGGATCGTGGATCCATCCCACGGTGCCGCCCTCGGCTACCACGTCGTCGAGCGTCACGGTCGCCTCGAACAGGCCCTTCGACTGGGAATACTGGTAGTCGCGAACCTGCGACACGCCGTAGACCGCCGCGCGGGCGCGCTTTGGCTCGGGCTGCGCTCCGAGGATGCCCGACCAGGCCAGCACGTTGGCGAGCCCTCGAAAGGTCAGGTCGACGAGGTCCGCTTCCAGCGTCTCGCCGCCGCCGACCTCGACGCCGATCCGCACCGCTCCCGATCGCAGGGCCGCCCCCGACGAGTTCCGATCCTCGAAGCCCTGGGAAACCAGCACCACCGGCATGCCGAAGGCGTAGGCGAGCGCCAGGCGCCGAACCCGCTCCGCGGCATCGGCGTGGTCCATGATCGTGGCGCAGGGCCGGTAGCGCAGCGATCGCCCGCCGCTGTGCAGATCCACCACGATGTCGACCTCCGTCATCAGATGCCGTTCGATGAAGCTCGCGATCATCGAGGTCGGGCGGCCTCGGACGTCGCCCGGATAGATGCGGTTCAGGTTGAGCCCGTCGATCGGCGAGTTCCGCAGCCCGGCCCGGGCGGCCGGCGAATTGGCCATCGGCAGGATGATCACCCGGCCCCGCAGTTGCTCGGGGGGGAGATCTCGGGCCAGCCGCGACAGGGCGACTTGCCCTTCGTATTCGTCGCCCTGCGAGCCGGCCATCAGCAGCGCGGTCGGACCGTTCCCGTTTCCGATCACGACGATCGGCACGGGTATGAAACCGTAGGCCGACAGGTCGCTGGAATAGGGCACCTTGACGTAACCCGACGTCTTCCCTTCGATCGGAAGCGCGTCGGCCAGACCGAAAAGCATGTTCGTCGTTACCGCCAGCGTCCCGTCTCCGCTCGATCCGGCAGCCCTCGTCGCGCCGATGGTCGAGAAGGGTCCGCCGTCCCGATCACGTCAGCAGCCATTCCTTGAACCGCACGCTGAGTTCTTCCAGCCGCGTGTCCCACCATTCGGCGTTCGTGAAGAGATTGTCCTTGGCATTCACGTCGGCGAGCCACTTCCTCGCGGAAGGATCGACCTTGTCGAGCGCGGCGGGGTTGGTCGGCGCATCGCCGGACCTGGTCGCGAGCTCGGCTTGGCGGTCGGGATCGAGGCAGAAGTTCAGGAACTGCATGGCCTCGGCCTTCTTGGTGCTGCCGCGCGGGACGCCCAGCCAGCCGACGCCGAGAATGTTCTGTCGGAAGGAATAGTCGATCGGCACGCCGGCGGCCTGCAGGTCCTTGACGCGCGTCGTGTAGGTGAAGGTGTAGTCCGTCTCGTTGGATTGGATCAGCGACACGGTCTGCGCCGTTTGCGCGATCCAGTGCGACACCGACGGCTTGATCCGGTCGAGCGCCTTGAACGCCCGCTCGACGTCGCACGGGTAGACTTGGTCGGGCGGCACGCCGTCCGCCATCAGGGCGATCTCCAGCGTGTCGTTGATGCGGGTGCGCAGGCCGCGCCGCCCGGGGAAACCCTCGGTGTTCCACATGTCGGCCCAGGTCGCGATCGGCTTGAGCCTGTCGGTCGGGAACGCGATGCCGCCGGAAAAGATCGTTCCGCCGACCGCGTGGGGGTTGCGGGCGCGCTCGACCGCCTGCTTCGTGTCGACGATGCTCTCGTCGACCGGCTCGAGGAGGTTCTGTCGGGTCGCCGCCGGGACCCAGGCTTCCAAGAGGTCGACCACGTCCCATTCGACGCTCCCCTGGTCGACCTGGACCTTGATCTTGGCGAGTTCCGGGCCGGCGACGGTGGTGATCTCGATGCCCGTCTTTTCCGTGAAGGGTTGGTAGAGCGCCGTGCGCTTGGCGTCGCCCATGGCGCCGCCGGAATTGACGACGACCAGGGTCTTGCCCTGCGCCGAAGCGGGCCGGACGTAGGCCGGCAAAGCCAGGCTCGCACCGGCGGCCAGCGACAGTTTCAGGACTCGACGGCGCGACGCGCTCGGGAGTTTCGCTGCATCCTGCTGCATAGCCGTTCCCTTCGCTGATCCGGTTGGTTTCGCCTGTCGAGCGTAAGCCCGGGTCGTTGCGATCTGCTACAGTCATAATGACGTGTCCATGGCGACGAACCGTCGAAATGACGGAGGCGATCGACGTTATGACCACGTCGGGCGCCCGCCCGTTCGAGCGCCGGAGCGACGCCGTCGACTGGTTCCGGCGGTTCGCTAACCCGCCTCGCCCCGACTGATTGCGGCGGCTTGGGATGCCGCGCGTCCCGCGCTCGAAGGGCGGCGCTGCTCGAGCTTGGTCGACAGGATGATGATGGATCGGACCCGCTCGATGCCGTCGATCCGGGAGATCTCCTCGAGCAACGCTTCCAGATCCTCGAGTTGCGGCATCTCCATGAAGCAGAGCACGTCGCATTCGCCGTTGACGATGTGGAGCGCCGTGATCTCCGGATAGGCTTCCAGCCGACGGACGATGGCCCCCTGCTTCTGCTTGGCGATGTCGAGCAGGATCTGGCAGCGCAGGTAGGCTTCCGACGGATTCCGGTCTAGGAGAACCGTGTAGCCCTTGATGACGCCACCGCGCTCGAGCCGACCGATCCGCTCGTGCACCGTCGTCCGGGCGATGCCCAGAAGCTTCGCGATCCTCGTCGTCGATTCCCGCGCGTTGCCCTGCAGCAACGCGACGATGCGGCGGTCGATTGCGTCCATTTCCCGGCTCACCGTCGGGCACCTCCTTGGCCTCATCTTGGCAAATCGAGCGGCGAACGCCTACGCGATCGACGGTTTCGAACCCGTCGAAATGACGGAAAGCGGCCAGAATGTCGTCGAAACGACTGTTGCGTCGGTCGCTGCGGCGCCGTCATCTCCCGCTTGAACCCGCAGCCTTGGCGTATCGGTCGCCGAGCGGACCCGTGCGGCGACTTTCTTAAGGACGCAGCGCCTATGACGACGCGCATGGCCGCAAGGGCCATCAACCTGAACACGACCGTGCATGTCGCCCCGGCCAAGGAGCAGATCTCGCTCGGCGGCGGCTACGCCTTCGCGGACATGCTTCCGGACGTCACCCGGGCGGCGACCGAGGCCGCGGGATCGTTTCGAACCACCAGCCTGCAGTACGGACCCCTGCGCGGTCTTCCGGAACTGCGCGACGCGATCGTCGGACTCCTCGCAAGCGAAGGCGTGGAAACCGCGCGCGACAACATCCTGATCGTGAACGGCGCCAAGAGCGGCATGGAGCTTGCCCTGAAGGTCTTCATCGAGAAGGGGGACGGCATCGTCGTCACCCGGCCGAACTATGCGACGGCCCTTCACATCTTCCGCAACCACGAGGCTTCGCTGCACGAGATCGGAATGGACGGCGACGGCCTGCTGACCGACGAACTGGAGAGCCGGCTTCGGCGGATGCGCGAGAGCGGCGCGCCGCTGCCGAAGCTCGTCTACACGGTGCCCGACTTCCACAATCCGACCGGCGTCACCCTGTCCGCTGAGCGCAGGCGCCGCCTCGTCGAGCTGGCGGAGGAACACGACTTCTACGTCATCGAGGACGATCCCTACCGCCACATCCGGTTCGAGGCCCCGCCGCCGCTCCCGCCGCTGCAGTCGTTCGACGCCGCGGGACGGGTAATCGGGCTCGGAACGGTCTCGAAGATCTTCGCGCCGGGTATCCGCATCGGCTGGGTGAACGCTTCCCCCGACATCGTCGCGCGCATGGCCGCGCTGAAGAGCGACGGCGGCTGCTCGCCGTTCGTTCAGCGCATCGTCGAGTCGATGTTGCGGACGGGGGAGATCGCGCGGCACACGCGAGAGCTGTCCAGCGAGCTCCGAGACCATCGGGACGCGATGATGCAGGCGTTGCGCGAGCACCTGCCGCAGTTGACCTTCACGCCGGCGCGCGGCGGCTACTACCTTTGGGCGCAGCTGCCCGACGGCATCGACTGCGACGTGCTGACGGCTGAAGCGGGGCGCAACGGCGTCACCATCTTCTCGGGTCGGCCGTACTTCGCCGACGCGCAAACGCGCAACTTCATCAGGCTCTGCTTCTCCAACAGCCGGCCGGCAGAGATCCAGCAAGGGATCGCGATCCTCGGCGACGTGGTCCGTCGCAACCACAACTTCTCCACGATGTCCGCCACGGCAGCTGGCAACGCCGGTCAATTCGACTGAACGGGGGCTCCATGTTCGTCAGCCATCACATTCACGCGGTCGACCATCATCACGGTCAGGCCAGCCGGACGATCCTGTCGGGCTATCCAGCGATCCGCGGCAGGACGATGCGCGAGAAGGCCGCCTGGTACCTCGAGCATCTCGGCTGGATTCACGAGAGCCTGATCCGGGAGCCCCGCGGACACCGCAACATGCTGGGCTCGATCCTGACCGAGCCGGTGAGCGAGACCGCGGTCTACGGCGTCCTCTTCAATCATGCCTTCGGCCTCTTCGACAGCTGCGGCGACAGCACGTTCGCCACGGCCGCCGCCCTCGTGGAAATGGGCCTCGTGCCCGCCGTCGAGCCGGTGACGCGCTTCGCGCTCGACACGGTGCTCGGACCGCTCGACATCGAGGTGGACGTCGAGAAAGGCGTGGTGAAGGAGGTCCGTTTCGAGAACGTTCCGTCCTACGAGGTCGGAACCAGGGAGATCGAGGTTCCCGAACTCGGGACGGTGCGCCTCGACGTGGGGTTCGGCGGGCAGTACCACGGCTTCGTCGACGCGAAGGCGCTCGGCATCGCCGTCGACCGGACGAACGAGGCGGCGCTTGTCGCCGCCGCGAACGGGATCTGGGCGAACGGCGGGCGTGACCTCGACCTTCGCGATCCGGAGAACGATCGGGCGGTCACGCTCAACCTCGTTTCCTTCATCGCTCGCAACGAGGAGCCCGACAGCTACAGCGTCGCGCACGTCTACCCGCCGGGACGGATGGGTCGCACGCCGGGCGGCACGGGAACGAGCGCCCTCATGGGACTGCTCGCCGGGCGCGGCGCTTACGATCCCTCGCGCAAGTTCACGATGCGCAGCGTGCTCGGCCTCGCCTTCACCGGGACGGGCACCGCCGCCGAAATGCCGAACGGCGCCAAGGCGATCCGCCCGAAGCTCGGCACCAAGTCGTACATGATGGGTGTCCAGCACTTCGTGATCGATCCGTCCGACCCGTTCAAGCACGGTTTCGTGCTGGAGGGCTGACGCTCGTGCTGGTCGGCGAAGCAACCTTCGGAGGCGCGATGAGCGGACGGCTGGAAGCGAAACGGGCCGTGGTGACCGGCGCCGCGCAAGGCATCGGCTTCGCGATCGCCGCGCGCTTCGTCGACGAAGGCGCTCGCGTGATTGTCGCGGACGCGAACGCCGACAAGGGCGCGACCGCCGTCCGCGATCTCGACGCGCTGCGGCACGGCTCCGCCATCTTCCACCATTGCGACGTCGGGAACGCGGAACAGCGGCGGCAGCTGATCGCCGCCGCCGCGGAGCGCCTCGGAGGCATCGACATTCTGGTGAACAACGCCGGGATCACCCGTCCCGCCTCGATCCTGGAGATTGCGGAGGACGACTTCGATGCCGTGATCGCGGTCAACCTGAAGGCGGCCGTGTTCGCGACGCAGCTGGCAGCGCAGCGGATGATCGCGCAGGGAACGGGTGGCGTCGTCATCAACATGTCCTCGGTGAACGCCGTGCTGACGATCCCGGAGATCCTGGCCTACAACCTCGCGAAGGGCGGCTTGAACCAGCTGACCCGGAACACGGCGATCGCGCTGGCGCCCCACGGCATCCGCGTCTGCGGCATCGGGCCCGGCACGATCATGACGGAGCTTTCGCGCGCGACGGTCGCGTCCGACGAGCAAAAGCTCGCGGCGATCCTCGCGCGCACGCCGCTCGGCCGGACGGGCGAGCCGGAGGAGATCGCCGCCATCGCCGCCTTTCTCGCCTCGCAGGACGCCTCCTACATCACGGGCGAGACGATCTACGCCGATGGCGGAAGGCTCGGACTGAACTACACGGTGACGCATCCGCCGCATCGCGCCGCGCAATAGAGCGGCCGCCGTCCGGTCCGGCCGGGTCGCGCCGCCATCCGAGGAACAGGAATGCACGAGGGACACCAGGTTCGTTTGGGCGTCGATATCGGCGGGACGTTCACCGACGTCGCGATGGAAATCGGCGACGCGCTGTTCTCCGCCAAGGTCCTCACCACCTATGCCGCCCCGGAGCAGGCCATTCTCGACGGGATCGAGCGTGTAGCGCGCGACGCCGGCATCGCGCTTTCCGTTGTCGACGTCGTGATTCACGGCACGACGCTCGCGACGAACGCCTTGATCGAGCGGCGCGGCGCCAAAACGGCCTTCCTGACCACCAAGGGCTTTCGCGACGTCATCGAGATGCGAACGGAGAATCGCTTCGAGCAGTACGATCTCAACATCGTGCTGCCGACCCCGCTGATCGGGCGGGATCGCCGCTACGTGGCCGGCGGCCGCATCGCCGCCTCGGGCCGTGAACTCGAACCGCTCGACGAAGCGGCGGTCGAAGGTTTCGCACGGACCGTGGCCGCGGAGGGTTTCGAAAGCGTCGCGATCGGCTTTCTTCATTCCTACGCGAACGGCACGCACGAGGAACGGGCGAGGGAGATCGTTGCGGGTGCGGCGCCCGCGCTCAGCGTTTCGATCTCGTCCGAGGTGTCGCCGCAGATGCGCGAGTTCGAGCGCTTCAACACCGTTTGCGCGAACGCGTTCGTGAAGCCGCTGATGGCGTCCTACCTGCATCGCCTCGTGGACCGTCTCGCCGGCATAGGCGTGACGTGCCCGACCTTCGTCATCCATTCCGGCGGCGGGCTGATCTCCATCGACACGGCGGCGCGCTTTCCCGTTCGTCTCCTGGAGTCCGGACCGGCCGGCGGAGCGATCTTCGCGGCCGACGTCGCCGCGCGGCATCGGCTCGACCGGATCCTGTCCTTCGACATGGGCGGCACGACGGCCAAGATCTGTCTCATCGAGAACGCGCGCCCCAGAACCGCGCGCACGTTCGAGGTCGCCCGAACCTACCGGTTCAAGAAGGGCTCGGGGATGCCCATCTCGATCCCGGTGGTCGAGATGGTCGAGATCGGCGCGGGCGGCGGGTCGATCGCCGCGGTCGACGGCCTGCGCCGGATCCAGGTCGGGCCGGAAAGCGCCGGCAGCGAACCCGGTCCGTCCAGCTACCAGCGCGACGGCACCCGCCCCACCGTGACGGACGCCAACCTGATCCTCGGTCGGCTCGACGGCGAGAACTTCGCCGGCGGCGAGATCGTGCTGTCGCGCGAGAACGCGCGGGACGCACTCGCGAACGAGATCGCCGAACCGCTCGGCCTGTCGGTCGAGACCGCGGCCGTGGCCGTCGGCGAGGTCGTCGACGAGAACATGGCCAACGCGGCGCGCGTCCACGCCGTCGAGAGCGGCAAGGACCTCGGCGGCTTCACCATGGTGGCCTATGGCGGCGGCGCGCCGCTGCACGCCTGCCGACTTTGCGAGAAGCTCGGGATCTCGACGCTGCTGGTGCCGCCCGGCGCCGGGGTCGGTTCGGCGATCGGCTTCCTTCGCGCTCCGTTCGGCTACGAGGCGGTGCGCGGCGCGTATCTGCGCCTCGCCGACTTCGATGCGGCGCAGGTCAACGCGATCGTCACCGGGTTGACCGAAGAAGCGGTGGCGATCGCGCGCTCGGGGAACGGATCGTCGAGGATCCTCGTCGAGGCGAAGGCGTTCATGCGCTACCGAGGCCAGGGGTGGGAGATCCCGGTTCCCCTGCCGGACGACCCCTTCGACGCGGACGGCGGCTTGGAGCTGAAGCGGCGTTTCGAGATCGAATACGCGCAACTGTTCGGCCGTCCGTTGTCGGGTCTCGATGTCGAGGTGATGAACTGGTCCGTCCGCGCCGTCACGGCGATGCCGCCCGCCGTTCCGGTTCCGGGTGTCGAGCGGCGGCCCATGGCGACAGTCGGAAGCACGCGGCAGATCTTCGATCTGCGAACGGCGCGGTTCGTGCCGGCCGCCGTGGTGGAGCGGCGGACCCTGCGGGCGGGCGAGACGGTGATCGGGCCGGCAGTCATCGTCGAGCGGGAAACCACCACCGTGGTGACGGCCGCCTTCGAGGCCGCAATGCAGGCGGACGGCTCGCTCCTTCTGCGCAAAAGGGAAGCGGTCGATGCGTGACGAGATCGGCGACGTTCACCTGCGGATCATGTGGAACCGCCTCATATCGGTGGTCGAGGAACAGGCCGTCTCGCTGATCAGAACGGCTTTCTCGACATCGGTTCGCGAGTCCGGCGACCTGTCGGCCGGCGTCTTCGACGCGCAGGGCCGCATGCTGGCGCAGGCCGTTACCGGCACGCCGGGCCACGTGAACGCCATGGCCGAGGCCGTCAGCCACTTCATCGAGGCGATCGGGCGCGACGCGATCCAGGAAGGCGACGCGTACGTCACCAACGATCCCTGGAAGGGAACGGGCCACCTTCACGACTTCACCTTCGTCTCGCCGTCCTTCCGCGACGGCGTTCTCGTCGGATACTTCGCCTGCACCGCCCATGTCGTCGACGTCGGCGGACGCGGCTTCGGGCCGGACGCCAACGAGGTCTACGAGGAGGGCATCTTCGTCCCGATCATGAAGTTCGCCGCCGGTGGCGTCGTCAACGACAGCCTGGTGCGCATCGTGCGCGCCAACGTGCGCGAAGCCGATCAGGTCGTGGGAGACCTGTTCTCCCTCGCCGCCTGCAACGAAACCGGCCACCGGCGGCTCATGGAGATGATGGACGAGTTCGGCATCGGGTCGCTGGACGCGTTGCGGGACTTCATCTTCGCCAACAGCCGACGGGCGACGCTCGACCGACTGGCGCAGCTTCCCGCCGGCTCCTACCGGAACAGCATGACGGTCGACGGCTACGGCAGCCCGGTTCGGCTGGAGGTGCGTCTCGACGTTTCGGCCGAAGGGGTGCACGCCGACTTCGAGGGCACGTCGGGGGAGAGTCCGCTCGGCATCAACGTACCGTTGATCTACACCAAGGCCTATTGCTGCTACGGCCTCAAGTGCGCGCTGGCTCCGGACATACCCAACAACCACGCGTCGCTGGCACCCTTCACGATCGCGGCGCCGGCCGGCTCGATACTCAACGCGCAGCATCCGGCGCCGGTCGCCGTGCGTCACGTTCTCGGTCATTTCGTGCCGGACGTCGTTCTGGGCGCGGTCGCGCAGATGCGGCCGGACGTGGCGCCGGCGGAAGGCGCGGGCGCGCTGTGGAACATCCACGTCAGCGTCCGGCCGGTTCCCGGTGCGCGGCCTGCGCCCGGCGAGCGGCTGCGGAGCGCCGAGATCCTGATGTTCAACTCCGGCGGCTCGGGCGCGCGTCCCGGTCTCGACGGCCTCAACGCCACGGCCTTTCCGTCGGGCGTGCATTCGGTGTCCGTCGAGGCGACCGAGCAGGTCGGCCCGGTGGTCGTTTGGCGCAAGGAACTGCGCGAAGGGTCCGGGGGCGCCGGACGGCAGCGCGGGGGCCTCGGCCAAGTGATCGAGATCGCGCCCGCCGACGGTCACGAGCTGCATTTCAACGCCATGTTCGATCGGGTCGATCACCCGGCGCGCGGGCGCGCGGGCGGCGGCAACGGGGCGCCCGGCCGCGTGCGACTGGACGACGGGACGCCGCTGAACTCGAAGGGTCGGCAGAAGGTGGCGGAAACTCACCGGCTGGTGCTGGAACTGCCGGGCGGCGGCGGCTTCGGCGATCCTGGCGACCGCGATCCGTCGGCGGATCGGACCGACAGGGCGTTCGGCTACGTCCTGCCCTCGCGCGACGGTTGAAATCCTTGCGGCGAGGCGGGCGGTTCGCGGAACGCCGCTCGTCGGTCGCGATCAGCCCGGCGGGCTCCGACCATCCCCAAGGGCCGCGCCCGCCCGCCTCCGCAAGTCGTCGGTCCGCCATTCCGGTCCGCGTCGGACGCCGGAGGCCGATCGCCTCGACCGAACCGCGCAGGCCGTCCTCAGTGACCGAGGATCTGGCTGAGAAAGAGCTTGGCGCGCTCGGCCCGTGGGTTGTCGAAGAACTCGATCGGCGTGTTCTGTTCGACGATGCGGCCTTGATCCATGAAGATCACCCGGTTCGCGACGGATCGCGCGAAGCCCATCTCGTGCGTCACGCAGATCATCGTGATGCCGTCGTCCGCAAGCTCGACCATCACGTCGAGCACCTCCTTGATCATCTCGGGATCCAGCGCCGACGTCGGCTCGTCGAACAGGAGGGCCTTGGGTTTCATGCACAGCGAGCGGGCGATCGCGACGCGCTGCTGCTGCCCGCCCGAAAGCTGGGACGGGTACTTGTGCGCCTGATCGCCGATCTTGACCCGGTCGAGGAACGACATGGCGAGGTCCGCGGCTTCCCGAGCCGGCATCCTGCGCACGTGGATCGGAGCGAGCGTCAGGTTCTCGACGACCGTGAGGTGCGGAAACAGGTTGAACTGCTGGAACACCATTCCGACCTCGCTGCGGATGGCATCGATGTTCTTGACGTCGTCGGTCAGTTCGATGCCGTCCACGACGATCGAACCCTTCTGGTGTTTCTCCAAGCGGTTCAGGCACCGGATGAGCGTCGACTTGCCGGACCCCGAAGGACCGCAGATCACGACCTTCTCGCCTTTCCGGACCGTCAGATCGATGTCGCGCAGCGCATGGAACTCGCCGAACCACTTGTTCACGCCGGACAGGCGAATGAGCTCCTGGGAGGCCGCACGGGCGGGTTGGCTTTCCGTCATGTCGCTCATTGACCGCCGCTCCTGCTGCTCGCGTTGAGATGCGTTTCCAGGAACTGCGAGTATCGCGACATGGAGAAACACAAAACGAAGAAGACCAAGCAGACGAAGATGTAGGCCTCCTTGTAGAGCGGGCTCCATACGAGATCCGCCAACCCCAAGCGCGTCGATCCAAGGATGTCGAACAAGCCGACCATGATCACGAGGGTCGTATCCATGAAGCAACCGATGAACGTGTTCACCAAGGCCGGGATCGAGATCCGCAGGACCTGCGGCAGGATCACCAGCCTGTTCTTCTGCCAGTAGGTCAGGCCAAGGCTTTCGGCCGCCTCGGACTGGCCGTTCGGAAGCGCCTGCAAACCGCCGCGGATGGCTTCGGCGAGGTAGGCGGCGGTGAACATGCCGAGCGCGATCTGCGCGCGCAGGAGATGATCGAAGTTCCATCCTTCCGGCAGGAACAATGGAAACAGAACCGCCGCCATGAACAGGACGGTGATGAGCGGCACGCCGCGGAACAGTTCGATGTAGGTGACGCACAGGGTCCGGACGGCAGGCAGTTCGGAGCGCCGCCCGAGCGCGAGCAGGATCGACAGCGGAAACGCGAGAACGAGGCCGATCACCGACAAGCCGATGGTCAGCGGCAACCCGCCCCAGTAACGCGTTTCGACGATCGACAAGCCGACGAGCGGTATCTCCACGAAGCCGAGCGGAACGGCGCCATACATGAGGCTGACGCCGACCACGATGCCGACCGCCCACGCGGCGAGCAACGTGCGTCCCCAGAAGCGGCGCGCGGTGCTCGCCAAGGCGAGGCCCACGAGCAGGCCCGTGGCGACGGTCGGTCGCCATTCCTCGCCGTAAGGGTAGAGACCGAACAGGACGACATGCCGCTTTTCTTCGATGAACGCCCAGCAGGCGCCGGCGGCGGCGCGGCAGGCCGCAACCACCTCCGCGGGCGTCCGCCGGGGCGTGTCCGAAACCCAAACCGCGTCCACGAGCGTCCAGGAGATCACCGCGGGAAGCAGGTAGAGGGCGAGGCCGACGATCAGCAGCGTCAGCAGCGTGTCGTACCAGGTTCGAAAAAGGTTTCGGCGAGCCCACGCGACCGGGCCGCTCGCGACCGCCGGCGGGTGCTCGCTCGCGGTCGCAAGCGCCACGACGTGCGGAACGTCCATCTGATCCGACAACGACATCGTCAATGTCCCCACAACGCCATGCGGCGGTTGTAAGCGTTCATTCCGATCGAGATCGACAGGCTGATGAACAGGTAGATCGCCATGAAGATCGAGATCGCTTCGATGACCTGCCCGGTTTGATTGCCGATCGTACTTCCGATCGACACCAGGTCGGGATAGCCGATCACGACGGCCAGCGAACTGTTCTTGACGACGTTGAGGTACTGGCTCGTCAGCGGCGGAATCATGATCCGGACGGCTTGCGGAAGCACGACGCGCCGCAGGATGACGCCCGGGTGGAGTCCGAGCGCGCTCGCCGCCTCCTTTTGGCCGTTCGGCACGGCCAGCAGACCGCCGCGCACCACCTCGGCGATGAAGGCGCCACCGTAGACGCTGAGGCCGATCAGCATCGTGGCGAACTCGGGTGTCAGCGTCCAACCGCCCCGGAAGTTGAACCCCTCCAAGCGCGGCACATCGAGTTCGAGCCGCGTGCCGACGATCGCCCAAACGAGGATCGGGATGCCGACGAACAGCGATAACGCGACCGGCGCGCCGGACAACGATCGGCCGGCTGGAAGCCGACGGAACAGTCTGCGACCCAAGAGGACCCAGGCGAGGATCGCTGCCGCGACAACCGCGGCGATCGTCCAAAGGAAAACGGGATCGACGCCGATCGACGGTACCTGAATGCCGCGATTGCTGATGAACACGACGTCGCCGAGGCTGATCGCCTGGCGCGGCGACGGCGAACTCAGCCGGATCAGTCCGGCCCACAGGAGCAGTTGGGCGATCAACGGAACGTTGCGAACGACGTCGACATAGGCTGCCGCCAACCGTGCGAGCGGCCAGTTCGACGACAACCGGCTGACGCCGACGACAAGGCCGAGAATCGAGCCGAAGACGATCGCCAGAACCGACACCGCGACGGTGTTGAGCAGTCCGACGAACAGGGCCCGCGCGTAGCTGCCGCTCGGCGTGAAGGCGATCAGCGACTCCGAGATCGCGAAGCCCGCCTCGCGTTCCAGGAACGCGTACCCGGTGGCGATGCCGCGAATGTCCCGGTTGTGGTTGAGGTTCGCCACGAGAAACCAGGCGGCGGCCCCCACCAGGGCGATCATAACGCCCTGGTAGAGGATGGCTCGGACCTGGGGGTTGCGGGCGGTCGGCTTGACCGATCGCGCGGCTTCGGCCGGCGCGTTGATGTCCGTCGCCATTCTTATGCGTCTCGATGCCCTGATGATCCAACCCACGAAAGGCGGCGGCGCGTCTGCATCACTGCGGGACGGCGTACATCAGGCCGCCGTTGGTCCAGAGCGCGTTCAGGCCGCGCTTGAGCCCGAGCGGCGTCTTTTCTCCGACGTTGCGCTCGAAGATCTCGCCGTAGTTGCCGACCGCCTTGATCGCGTCGCGGGCCCAGGTTTCGGAAAGCCCGAGCTCGGGGCCGATGCCGTCCGAGATGCCGAGAAGGCGCTGGATCGTCGGATCCGTGGTTTCCGTCAGCGTCTCGACGCTCGCCTGCGTGATTCCGCTTTCTTCCGCCTGGATCAAGGCGTGGTAGACCGCGCGGACCACGTTGGCCCATTGCGGGTCGCCCTGCCGAACGGCGACCGACAAGGGTTCCTTCGAGATGATCTCCGGAAGGATGACCCAGTCTGCCGGCACGGGCGCCTTCGTCGCCCGCAGCGCCGCCAGGCTCGAGGCGTCGGTGGAATAAGCGTCGCAGCGTCCCGCCAGGAACGCCGACTCAACCTCCTCCATGTTGTCGATGACGACCGGTTGGAACTCCAGCTTGTTGGCGCGGAACCAGTCGGCAAGGTTCTTCTCGGTGGTCGTGCCCGGTTGAAGGCAGATGGTGGCGCCGTTGAGCTGCTTGGCGCTCTCGACGCCGAGCGACTTCGCCACCATGAACCCTTGGCCGTCGTAGAAATTGGTCCCGACGAAGTCGATGCCGAGCGACGCGTTGCGCGACAGGCTCCAGGTCGAGTCTCGGGCCAGGACGTCCACCTCGCCCGACTGCAGGGCGGTGAACCTGACCTGGACGCTGAGCGGGGTGAACTTCACCTTCGCCGGATCGCCGAACAGGGCGGCGGCGATGGCGCGGCACGTGTCGACGTCCAGGCCGCTCCAGTTGCCCTGGCTGTCCGGCAGCGAGAAGCCGGCGACGCCGGTGTTCACGCCGCATTGCACGAAGCCCTTCTGCCGGACGGCGTCGAAGGTCTGACCGGCGAGCGCCGGCCCGCCGAGGCAGGCGGCGGCGAGACCCGCGCAGAGAACCGATTTGCGAAACATGGAACTTCCTCCCGAAAGCGTGTTTGTGGTGTCGTTGTACTGCCTGCGATCCAAACTGGCGGCGCCGAGAGTGTCGGCACCGCCGCGCCGCCGATCGGCTCCCGAACCTTGCTGCCCGCCCTCCGGTCGGGGACCATGGACGCGAGATCGCGGCGGCTGTCGGCGCGAGTTCGGCCTCGCGGAAGCAACCGGGCGCGGTTGACCGCCGTGCTTCTAGTCGCCGACCCACTCAACCGCCGAACCGACTCGCGCCGAACCGACTCGCTCCCGTGCGCCGGCGGCGACCCCTTCGACATCGATCGCAGGATCGGCGGCCGCCGAAGCTGTCGGCAGGCAGAGCGCTCGGCACCTCGATCCGTCGTCGCCGGCCTTCCGACAGGAACCCGTCCGCTTCGAGCCGGACACCCCGTTCATGTGCGCCGAGCGACGCGACTGAGATGCGACCATTCCGACGACCGCCTGTTTTCGTGAGCGTTGTCCGCATCGGTCCGGCTGATGCTGGATCGATAATGTCTGGTTCGCCGCGATCCGCTACCGAGTTGGGGTCAAACACTTATGCCTGTGGGCCAAGCCGAACCGTCGAGGTCGCCGGAACGGCGGCCGCCAACGCAAGCGCTGTTTCGGGCGATCGCGGCGTGGCCGACGCGGGACGCGCGTTCGGCGTCCAAGTCGCCGACGTCCCCCCGTGCCAACGGACGTCCCGCCCGACCGGCATGCCGCCGTGGGGGCGCCCGTGTCAGCCGAACGACGACGGGGTGCCTGTCGTCGTGCGGGTTCCAGTTCGCCGACGATCGCGCGTCACCCGGCGCCCTGCTCGAGCTTCGGCAGCCGGACCGCGAGTATGCCGATCGCGGGCAGAAAGGCGCACAGCCGATAAACGAAGCCGACGTCCGTCGCGTCCGCCAGAACGCCCAGCACGACGGCTCCAAGGCCACCCACGCCGAAAGCCAACCCGAACACGAGGCCGGACACCATGCCCACCCGGTTCGGCAGGAGATCCTGCGCGTAGACGACGATCGCCGAGAAGGACGATGCCAGGACGAAACCGATGAGAACGCTCAAGGCCAGCGTCGCGGAAAGGCCGACGTAAGGCAACACGAGCGAGAACGGCAGGACGCCGAGGATCGACCCCCAGATCACGGCCTTGCGACCGATGCGGTCGCCGAGCGGGCCGCCGATCAGCGTTCCGGCCGCAACGGCGGCGAGGAAGGCGAACAGGTAGATCTGCGACTGGGCTTCTCGAAGCTGAAACGTTTCCTCGAGATAGAAAACGTAGAAGCTCGTGAAGCTCGCGATGTAGAAGCCCTTCGAGACGAGCAAGCCGACCAGAATTGCCAGCGCCTTCGCGATCTCGCCCCCGGCGAGGTCGGAAGCCCGGACCGTCCCGCCGCTGGTCCTGGGATGATTGTTGCCGCTGACGATGAACCAGTGGCTGAGGCCGGTCAGAAGCACCATCCCGCCGAGCGCCGCGAGCGCGAACCAGGCGAGGCTCGCCTGACCGCGGGGGAGCAGGAAGAAGACCACGAGAAGCGGGCCGAGCGAGGACCCGATGTTCCCGCCGACCTGGAACAGCGACTGGGCGAGGCCGTGGGCGCCGCCCGACGCCAAGCGCGCGAGCCGCGAGGACTCGGGGTGGAAGATCGACGAGCCCGCGCCCAGAAACATGCCGCCGAGCACCAGCGTCCCGTAGTTCGGCGCGAAGGCGAGGACGAGGAGTCCGACGAGCGAGGCGAGCATCCCGAGCGGAAGCGCGTAGGGCCGCGGCCGCCGATCGATGACGATGCCGACGAGCGGCTGGAGAAGCGAGGCCGTCACCTGATAGGCGAGGGTCAGGAAGCCGATCTGCGCGAAACTGAGGGCGAAGCCGTCCTTCAGGATCGGATACATCGCCGGGAGCAGCGACTGCATCATGTCGTTGAGCAGGTGACAGAAGCTGATGACGGCGAGAACGGAAAAGGTCGTGTGGCCCGAAACGGTCGGAACCCGAGGCGCTGCATGCATGGCGATGTCCCTCCGACGCGTTCGCCAAGTAGGCGACCGTTGCAGGGCAATTGAGTTAGCCGCACCGCTTTCGGCCTGCCACCGAAGCTAGGCCTCCTTATTACGTTGCTGGGCCATATTCTCCATGTGTGCGAGGCACGACACGCCGTCTCGCGCAATGTTGAATACTTTCTACAAAAATGGCAATGAGCTGTCCCGACGGATCGAAGCGGGAAGGTTTGACATGAAGGTCGTATTCGCCGAGGTGAACGGCGTCCGCACGCGCTACCTGACCGCCGGACAGGGTCCGGCGTTGCTGCTGATCCATCCGATCGGCCATTCCGCCGACGTGTTCGTTCGCAACGTCGACGGCCTGGGCGGCGCTTTCACGGTTGTCGCGCCGGATCTTCCCGGTCACGGCTTCTCGGATCCGATCGACTTTGCGGGACGGGCGCCGCAGATCGGCACCCTCGCCCACTACCTTGATTTGATGAGCGCGCTCGGTCACGACCGGTTCGCCGTCGCCGGATCCTCCTATGGCGGGCTGATCGCGGCCCTGTTGTGCGAGGCGTCGCCGCAGCGGGTCTTCGGCTTGGTGATCGTCGGCAGCGGATCCGTCTTCCACGAGACCGATCAGCAGCGAACGACGCTCAAGGGGACGCGGGACAACGTGGCGGCCGGCATGCGCGATCCGTCGGTCGAGAACTGCCGGCAGCGCATCGCCAACATCTGCTTCTCCCCCGGTTCGGTTCCCGAAGAGATCCTCCTGTCGCGCGCCACGATGCTGGCGCTGCCCGATCGGCTGCCCAACTTCGTCGCGACGCTCGACGCGCTCGCCGACAGCGACGCGGCCGACCGGGTGCTCGACCGGCTCGAAGAGCTGCGCACGCCGACGCTGGTGATAACCGGCCGCGAGGACATCCGGGCCCATCTCGACCGGCACGAGCTTGGGGTCGCAAGGATGCCGGACGCGCGGTTGAGCGTCTTCGACGCGTGCGGACACCTGCCGTTCCTCGAGCACGCCGAGCGGTTCAACGCCGAAGTGACGGCTTTCCTCCAACAGCGTCTTGCGACGAAGGGCGAGGCCGGACGCTTCTAAAGACGCGCTTCAGGACGCCGCGGCCCGCGCCGTCAAGGCGTTGATGAGGCGCGCGGCGGTCTGCTCGCAGTGCTGCCGGCACAGCCGGCTCAAGTCCGTCTCGTCCCGCCGCTTCAACGCCTCCAGCATCAGGCGATGCTCCGTTTGGGCCTCGACGACCTCGCGCGTGAGGTCGATCTCGATGCGTATGTACGGTTCCACTTGATCCCGCAGGCGACCGGCGAGCCGACTGGCATGGCGACGCTGCGCGGCGCCGAGCAGATTCGCGTGGAAGCTCGCATTCGCTTCGAGCCAGCGCCGGGCGTCGATGACGGCCTCGTCCGCGATCGCCTCCATCCGCAGAAGCTCGGCCTCGATCCGCGCGAGGTCGGCGTCCGAACGGGACCGGGCGGCGAACGCGGCGAGGTGTTCCTCCACCACCGCCCGCAGGTCGAAGATCTCCTGGATCTCCGCGGACGCGAGCGACAGAACCGCGTAGCCGCGGCGCGGTCGCAGCAGCAGCAGCCCTTCCGCTTCGAGACGGGTCATGGCCTCGCGCAAAGGCACGCGGCTGGCGCCGAAGCGGCGCGCGAGTTCGTCCTGCCGCAGCAGCGAACCGGGGCGCAGCTGGCCCGCCAGAATGTCGTCGCGCAAACGGCTGTAGATCGCGTCCGCCACCGTCGCGGAGGCGACGTCTCGGTGATCGTGGTCCGTCAAACGCGACATTTCAATTTCCATCTTGTAGATTTTATACAGAATAGGCTACCTATGGCTCCGTCGATGGTCATGGAGGATTCGCGATGCATCGACTCCGACAGATCAAGCTCGTTCCTCGATCGCGAGGCGGAAGGCGCAGCTCGGCGATCTCGTTCTGTCCGAACGATCGCGCGCCGGACGTCGTCTCGCTCGCCGTCGCCATCGATCACGCATGGGCGTCGGAAGGCTTCAATCCACGTGCCGCCATCGTGTCCTACTGGTGGATGCGCTGCTGGTTATCAAACAGAAAGAGCGAACTTGAAACTCGTTACGTTCCGAACCGCTGACCGAAAAAGGATCGGCGCCCTCGTCGAGGGGGACCAGGTCGTCGTGGACTTTTCCGACGCCGGGTTCGGTCCGTCCATGATCGATCTCATCGCAACCGTCCGTCCGGCGGATCCGAGACTGACGGCGGCCCTCGACGGTCCCCGTTTCGCGATGCGCGACGTGGAGATCCTGGCGCCGATCCCCCGCCCGCGCCGCAATCTCTTCTGCGTCGGCAAGAACTACCACGAACACGCCGCCGAGTTCGGACGCAGCGGCTTCGACGCCGGCGCGATCGGCGGCAGCGAAGTGCCGGACGCACCGATCATCTTCACCAAGCCGCCATCCACCGTGATCGGACCTGGACGCAGCATCGAGAGCGCCCTCGATCCGTACGCCTCGGTCGACTACGAGGCGGAAATCGCCGTGGTCGTCGGCCGACGCGGTCGGGTCGCCGAGGCGGACGACCCGATGGACTTCGTTTTCGGCTACACGATCCTGAACGACGTCACGTCCCGCGAACTGCAGAAACGTCACAAGCAATGGGTCCTGGGCAAAGGCATCGACACCTTCGGCCCCCTGGGGCCGGCCATCCTCACCGCCGACGAGGTTCCCGATCCCGCGGCGCTCTCCATTCGCCTGTGGGTGAACGGCGAGTTGCGGCAGTCCGCTTCCGTCGGCGACCTGATCTTCGACGTTCCGACGCTGATCCGCACGATCGGGCGGGTCATCACGCTCGAACCCGGCGACATCGTCGCGACCGGAACACCCGTCGGCGTGGGGATCGGCTTCAAACCGCCGCGCTACCTCGTTCCCGGCGACACGGTGCGTATCGAGGTGCCCGCGCTGGGCGTCCTCGAAAATCCAGTTTCCTGAGTTCAATCGTCGCGAGGAACGCAATGTCCGCCGCCATCGACATCTACAACCCGAACGAGCTCGGCCCGCCGCTGGGACAGTACACCCACGTCACGCGGGTGAAGGCCAACGAGTTCCTGTTCATTGCCGGCATGCTTTCGGCCAACCGCGACGGCGTCGTGATCGGCGAAGGCGACTTCGATGCGCAGACCAAGCAGGTTTTCCTGAACGTCGAGGCCGCGTTGCGTTCGGCGGGCGCGTCCTGGCGCAACGTCGTGCAGTTCACGACCTACCTCGTCCACTCCCAGGACATCCCCCGGTTCATGGATTTCCGTCTCCGGGAGTTCCCGGCCATGTTTCCGGACGGCGTCTACCCGCCCAACACGTTGCTGATGGTGGACCGGCTGGTGAAGGAGCCGTTTCTGGTGGAAGTCCAGACGATCGCCGCCTTGTGACGACTCAGACTCGTCGCCGACCGATGGAAACGAACCCGTTGCGCCCCGAATGAACACAGCCCCCAACCGCGTTCTGCATCCGGCCGAGGTCGTGCGGGTCGCCGCTCTCGCGCCGCACATGGCCCGGATCACCGTTCAAGCCGAAGCCTTGCGCACGATGCCGATCGAGTTGCCCGGCCAATGGTTGAAGGTGTTCTTTCCACGCGAGCCGGGGTCGCGCGCCCACGGGCGCGCCTACACGATCCGAGCCTTCGACGCGGCGGCGGGACTGGTGGACATGGATTTCGTTCTGCACGGGACGCAAAGCCGGGCGTCCGCTTGGGCGACGCAGGCGCGGCCCGGCGAGGTTCTCGAAGTGGCAGGACCGCGCGAGGGCTACCGCATCGATCCGCTGGCGGCCGACCACCTGCTCGTCGGGGACTCCACGGCGCTTCCGGCCATCGCCGCCATTCTGGAAGCCCTGCCGCCCGACGCGACCCCGCACGTCTTTCTCGAACTGACGGACGACGCCGAGGCGGCCCTGGTGCCGGCCCATCCCAAAGCCAAGCTCGAGATCCACATCACGAGCCAGGCGCTTTCGGGAACCACGGGCCAAGTTCTTCAAGCCGTCAAGCGCAGCCGCTTGCCGGCGACCCTGCAGGCCTTCGTGGCGGGGGAAGCGACGATGATGCGGGCGGTGCGCACGCATCTGCTCAAAGAGCGTGGCATCGAACCGAGCTCGGTCGACGCTTCCGGTTACTGGCGGGTCGGGGTCGCGGACCATCGGGACTCCGAGGGCTGATCAGACGGCGTGTCTTTGCGAGCAGGGACCTCGGCGTTGCAGGGATGCGGACGCAGCCGGCGCCGGCTTCGGTTCGTCAGGTCGAGTTGCCGATATACGTCCGCGGCGACGAGCCGAGGAGCTTCTTGAACATCGTGGTGAACGAGGCGGGATTGTCGTAGCCGAAATCGAGGGCGACCGTCGTGACCGGCTCGCCGGCCGCCAGCCTGGGCAGGGCCGCCATGATGCAGGCCTGCTGCCTCCATGCCACGAAACTGAGGCCCGTTTCCCGTCGGAACAAGCGCGTGAAGGATCGGCGGCTCATGTGAAGCGCGCGACGCCATTCGTCGATCGTGTCGTGCGAGGCCGGACGCAGAAGGAACCGTCGGCACAATCGAGCCAGACCCTCGTGCTGCGGCAACGGCAAGGTGAGCGGCAGCGCGGGCAGAAGCGGGATCTCTTGCAGGAGCAACGCCATCAACGCGCCTTGACGCCCAGACATCTCATACTCCGTCGGCAGCCCGACGGCTTCCGCCAGAAGGTTTCGCATCAGGTCGGAGATGCCGACCACTTGGCAATGGTCCGGCATCTTCGAGACGGCGCCGGGTTCGAGATACAAACTGCGCATCTTCACCGGACCGACCATGAGCACGTCGTGGACGACCCCGGCCGGGATCCACATGCCGCGCTGCGGCGGCATCATCCAAGCGCCCTGCGGCGTCGTGACGGTGACGACGCCGGTCATGCCGTAGAGCAGCTGGTCGCGCCGGTGCCGATGAGGTGCCGTGCTGTAGCCGTCGGCATAATCGATGCCGAGCGCGATCACGGGTCGGGAAACGTCGGGGAAGCTGTCCACGGCCCACTCGCATAAGAAGTTGACCCTATGCCGGTGGCAGGTCGGGATCAAGCCGTCATGATCGTTTCACGACGCTGCGCATGCCGCCGCGTTCGTTGGGCTTGGCGTCACTGGAAAGGTCGCAGCATGGATGGATTTGCACCGCGTCGTTTGACGCACGTGAACTTGTGGGTTTCCGACCTCGAGCCGGCGGTCCGGTTCTTCGAGGACGTCGCCGGCGTCGAGCTCATCCGGCGCGAGCCGACAATTCTCGCCGCGTTCCATTCGAACGGCAACACGCACCACGACCTCGGGGTCATGGAAATCTCGAAAGGACGCGACCGGGTCGGACGCGACGGCGCGATCCAGATCCCGAAGACGCGTGGGGTCAATCCGGGCCTGAACCACTTCGGCTGGGAGATGGAGGACGAGGCGCAGCTCGTGGACGTCTACAGGCGGTTGAAGCGGTCGAACAAGGCCATGCCGCGGCTGTCGGATCACATCATCTCGCGCAGCGTCTACGTGAACGATCCCGACGGCCAGATGAACGAGTTCTACGCCGACATCATTCCGAAATGGCGGGACGTGTTCAACCTCGACCACGACGACCTCGTGACGTCCGTCTGGGACCCCGAGGCGACCCCGCCCACTTCGGAGAAGTTCTACCCCGTCGATCCCAAGATCACCTACGTCGAGAACGCGCCGCTGCAAACGATCAAGCTGACGGGAGCGAGCGTCGCGACCAGCCGTTACGACGCCATGGTCGAGTTCTACATGGTGATCGGCGGCTTCGGCGTCACGCAGACCTCCGTGGACGGCCAGCGTCAGGCGAAGCTCTTCGGTCGTTTGGGCAATCCCGACCTCACGCTGGTCGAGGTGCCCGAGGGCGGACGGACCGGCCTGCGGACCTTCTCCTTCATGGTCGACGAGGCGACCGACTTCGAGAAGGCCGCAGCGGGAGTCGAGGCGAAAACCGGCGTGGCGCCCGAGACGATCGACGACGAAGAGCGTCGGTCGCTGCTTCTCGACGCGCCCGACCGGCTCTTCAAGGTCGAGTTCTACGTTCCCAAGGGCGGCAGAAGCCTGGCATCGATGGTCTTGAACTAAGAGCAACGCGAGGCAACGACACTCGCTTGGAGTGTTGTTGCCCTTGCTGCCGGCTCCGGGTCGACCACCGACAGGTGATCTCGGGCGTCCTACTTCTGCCCAAGACGGGTGGGCGCTGGCGCAACGTGCCGCCAGATTGCGGGCCGGCCAAGACGGCCTGCAACCGCTACCGCAGCTGGGCCGGGCATCCGGCAGCCCGTCTTCACCCGCCTGGCAGCGGCTGGCGCGGGCTCCGGACGAACTGGGGAATGGACGCAGGCGATCGGCCTTTCGCGCGGCGGCCGCGCGACCACGACCCGTTGCTTGGCCAGTGCCTGTGACCGGATCGTCGCCCTCGCCCGCCGCCCGGCAACGTCGCCGTGCGTCACCCTGGAAGCGTCGCCCGTCGAGGCCGTCGCGCCGTCATCCGCCCGCCCAACCGCCGTGCCGATCGCCGCCGCAACGTCGTCGAGCCCATGTTCGGGCGCCTCAAGACTTGGCGGCGCATCGCAACCTGCGACCACCGCCTCGCGGAAACCTGTCTCGCCGCCATCGCCCTCGTTGCCGCCATAACTCAATGGGTCGGCTGAGCCCCCTGCCTTAGGATCGACATCGGGCACGCGCGGACTCTCGCCGAAGGAACGGACGTGTGCAGCTTTTGCCCGTAGCCGCGTGCCGTCGGCGGGATGGCTGCTCCCGGAACACCGTTGCGGCCGTCCGGATCGCCGGACTGGCTGGTTGTCCGCCGGTCCGTTTCGGGAATGTGGAAGCGAAAGGCGGACAGGTCTTCTTCGACCGCTGCGTCACGGCGGGCGGCGCGACACGGCAGCGTCAGCTTTCGCGTGCCGTTCGTTCGCCCCCGATCCAGGTCGCGCCAACGCGGTCGTCGTTCGTGATCCAGACGAGGTCGGCGCGCGCGCCGGGGCGGATGCGTCCGCGCGATGCGTCGCGGAGGAACGTGGCCGGGTAGAGGGAGGCCATGCGCAGCGCTTCCTCCATGGAAACGCCGACACGGTCGCGCAGATACCGCACCGCGCCGATCATGGTGAGGTCGGAGCCGGCGAGCGTGCCGTCCGCCAGCGTCAGCTTTCCGTCGCGGCGCGTCGCCTGCCGCCCGTTCAGCGTGAAGACGTCGGACGCCGAGCCCACCGTCGGCATGGCGTCGGTGACCGCCAGGAGGCGCCCCGGTCCGCGCTTGGCGCGGATCGCGGCGGCGATCGCGGCGGGATGGACGTGGTGGCCGTCCGCGATGATGCCGCACCAGACGTCCGGCCCGTCGAGCGCCGCGCCGACGAGCCCCGGCTCGCGGTGGCCGAGCTGGCTCATGGCGTTGAAGAGGTGGGTCGCGCCGCGCGCCCCGGCGGCGAAAGCGGAGCGGGCGGTGGCGAAGCCGGCGTCGCTGTGACCGAGCGAGACGGTGATGCCGGCCGCGACGAGCCGCCCGATCCGTTCGGGCGTCGCGTTCTCCGCCGCGACGGTGAGAAGCAGCGGACGCACCGTCGTCGCCACCAGTTGCTCGACGTCCGCGTCTTCCAGAGGGCGGATCAGCGCCGGGTCGTGCGCGCCCTGTCTCGCCGTCGATATGAACGGCCCTTCGACGTGGACGCCGATGCAGCCGGGCACGTCCTGCCGCATCGCCTCGCCGACCGCCTGGATCGCGGCGAACGTGACGTCGGGCCGGTCGGTGATGACGGTCGGCAGGAGCGCCGTCGAGCCGCTGCGCCGGTGCGCCGCGCAGATCGTCCTGATCCCCTCGACGCTCGGCGTCTCGTTGAACAGCACGCCGCCACCGCCGTTCACTTGCGTGTCGATGAAACCGGGCGCCAGCAACCCGCCGCCGAGCGGCACACGCTCCGCATCGTCCGGCAGATCGGCCTGCCGGCAGACGGTCTCTATCCGGCCATCGGCAACCACGACGGCGGCACCGCGCCGCGTTTCATCGCCGTCGAAAACCGTGGCACCCGTCAGCGCGAAGCGCCTCATCACACGGTCTCCGTCACCTTCTTCAGGCCGCGCGGGTTGTCCGGGTCGTGGCCGCGCGCGCGCGACAACGCTTCGGCGAAGCGGTAGAAGGACACGATCATCGACAAGGGCTCGGTCAACGGATGGCCGGTCGCGGCGTGCGGCAGCGCGGTCCCGGCTGGGCTCGTCCCGATCGCGAACACGGCGGCGCCCGTTTGATCGAGCCGGCGGCAAAGGTCCTGCAAGCCCGGCCGCGCCGCGTCGTCCACCAGAAACGCGAAGGCGGGAAAGCCGGGCTCCACCAGCGAGACCGGCCCGTGGATCAGCTCGGCCCCCGAGAAGCACTCGGCGTGGAGGATCGCCGTTTCCTTGAACTTCAGCGCCGCCTCCGCCGCGACCGCCAAGCCCGGCCCGCGCCCGAGCGTGTAGAGCGAAGCCGCCTGCGCGCAGGGCTCCAGCGCCGCCGACCAGTCCGCCTCCAGCGCCCGTTCGAGCTGGCCGGGCAGCCTCTCCAGGGCGGCCAGCAGCGTCGCATCCTGCGACCACTCGGCGAGCAAGCCGAGCGAGGCGGCGATCGAGCAGACGAAGCTCTTCGTCGCCGCGACGCTGCGCTCCGGTCCCGCTTCGAGGGCGATCTCGCGATGGCTCGCCTGCCCGAGCGGCGCGTCCGAAGCGTTGACCAGCGCGATCGGCGCGGCGCCCGCATCGCGCGCCGCCGCCAGGAGCGCGACGATGTCGGGGCTGCGGCCGGACTGCGAGACCGCCAGCGCCGCCGCGCCCTGCAGGCGCAGGCGCGCGCCGTAGACCGAGGCGAGCGAGGGCCCGAGCGAGGCCACCGGCACGCCGAGGCCGATCTCCACCGCGTACTTGAAGAAGGTCGCCGCGTGATCCGACGAGCCGCGCGCGACCGTCACGACCACGGGCGGGTCGAGACGTCGCAGCAGCGCGCCGGCCTCGCGCAGCGCCGGGCCGGCGCGCGACAGGAGACGCTGCACCGCCGCCGGCGTTTCGGCGATCTCGCGCGCCATGAGAGTTTGCGAATCCATGGGCTCCTCGTCCGCGATCGACGCGACTTGCGGCTCTTTTCGCCGGGTTGGCTTGAGAGGGACCGTCCTCACCCCGGGCGATCCATCAAAGCAGCCGCTGCCCGGTCTCGGGCTCGAACAACATGAGCTTCTCCGGATCGAACTCGATGCCGACCGGCTCGCCCTGCCGCACCTCGCCCGCCGGGCGGCGGACGAGCATGGCCTGATCAGCGGTCTTCAGCGTCACGATGTCTTCCGGCCCCGTCGGCTCCACCAGGTCGACGTCGGCCTTCAGGCGCGAATCCTGAGGCGCCGCGAACCGGATATGCTCCGGCCGAACGCCGAGCAGGACGTCCGCCGGACCCTGCAAGGCCAGGCGCGCTCCGTTCGGCAGAGCGATGCCCCGTTCCGGATCGCCGGACGTGCCCCCTGGCACGAAACGGTGCCCGGCGCCGGCAGCCTCGATCCGGCCGCGCAGGAGCGACATCGCGGGCGAGCCGATGAACCGGGCGACGAACAGGTTGACCGGGTCGTGGTAGATCGCGGCGGGCGTGCCGACCTGCTGCACGACGCCGCGGCTCATGACGACGATCTTCGTGGCGAGCGTCATCGCCTCGATCTGGTCGTGCGTCACGTAGACCATGGTGCGGCGGATCGACTGGTGCAGGCGCTTGATCTCGGCGCGCAGGTCCGTGCGCAGGGCCGCGTCGAGGTTCGACAGGGGCTCGTCGAACAGGAACAGCTTCGGATCGCGCACCAGCGCGCGGCCGATCGCGACCCGCTGGCGTTGTCCGCCCGACAGTTCGCGCGGCCGGCGCTCCAGCAGCGGCTCGATCTGCAGGAGCTTGGCGACGTCCTCGACCTGCCGCCGGGCGTCGGCCTTGCCGAGCCCGCGCATCCTGAGCGGGAAGGCGATGTTCTCGGCGACCGTCATCGTCGGGTAGAGCGCGTAGGACTGGAACACCATCGCGACGTCCCGCTCGCGCGCCGGCAGCGCGGTCACGTCGCGCTCGCCGACGACGATCCGGCCGGAGTCGATCGGATGCAGCCCGGCGACCGCGTGGAGAAGCGTGGACTTGCCGCAGCCTGACGGGCCGAGGAGAACGACGAAGTCGCCTTCCTCGACCTCGATCGACACGTCGTCGAGGACGCGCACCGCGCCGTAGGACTTCGAAACGGACTGGATGGAGAGCCGGGCCATGCGTGTCCTCAACCTTTGACGCTGCCGAGCGTCAGGCCGCGCACGATCTGCCCCTGGACCAGCAGTCCGAGCACGATCATCGGAGCCATGATCAGCGTGGCGGCCGCCGTCAGCGCGCCCCACTGGATGCCCTGGAAGGTGAGGAAGGAGGTGATGCTGACGGGCAGCGTCTGCGTGTTGCGCCCCGTCAGCATCAGGGCGATGAAGAACTCGTTCCAGGTGAACAGCACGCACAGGATCATCGTCGCGACGATGCCGCCCTTGGCCGCCGGCAGGAACACCTTGGCGAACACCGTGAACTCGCGGGCGCCGTCGACGCGGGCGGCGTCGCGCAGCTCTCTTGGAACGTCGTTGAAGAAGGTGACGAGCAGCGAGATCGCGAAGGGCACGTTGATGAAGCTGTAGACGGCGATCAGCAGCCAGTGCCGGTTCAGGGCGCCGAGCTTCGTCGCCAGGAAGTAGACCGGGATCACGAACAGCAGCGCCGGCGCGATGCGCAGCGACAGGATGAACTTCTCCTGGCCGCGCCGGTAGGGAGCCTCCTGCGCGGCAAGGCCGTAGGCCGCGACGGAGCCGATCGTGACGGCGATCGCGCTGGAGACGATCGAGGTGACGAAGCTGTTGGCGAAGGCGTTGAGGAAGGTCCGGTTGGCGAGGACCCGGCGGTAGTTGTCGAGCGTCGGCTCGAAGAACCAGGCGGGCGGGATCGCGAAGGTGTCGCGCGGCAGCTTGAACGAGGTCGCGACCACCCAGTAGAGCGGGAACAGCACCGCGGCCATGAGCACGAGCAGCGCGCCGTAGAAGACGATGCGGCGCAGCATCAGAGGTCCCCGGCCTTCGGAAACAGGACGCCGTACGTCGCCAGCAGCGCGACGTTGGTGAAGACCGTCAGCACGAGGGCGATGGTGAGCGCATACGAGATGTCGAAGTTCGTGAAGGCGGCGATGTAGCCGTAGTAGTTCAGCGTTTCGGTGGAAAGCGCCGGGCCGCCCCGCGTCATGATGTAGAAGAGGTCGAACGCCTTGATCGAGTCGATGGCGCGGATCAGCGCGACCACGGCCAGCGCCCGGCGCAGCATCGGCAGCAGCACGTACCAGGTCACCTGCCATTCGCGCGCGCCGTCGACCCGCGCGGCGTCGAGCGGGTCGGTCGGGGCGGATTCGAGCGCCGCCATGACGAGCAGGATCACGAACGGGGTCCATTGCCAGACGTCGGCGATCAGGACCGAGAAGAAAGCGACCTGCGTGCTGCCGAGCCAATCCACCGCGCCGATGCCGAGCAGCGACAACAGGTAGTTGGCCATGCCCGTCGCGGGATCGAAGATGAAGCGCCAGGTGAGGCTGACGACGACCGGCGTCATGATGATCGGCACCAGCAGGAGCGTGCGGACGAGCCGCTTCAGCGCGAAGGCGCGGTCGAGAAACAGGACGACGCCGAGCCCCAGCGCGATCTCGATCGCGGTGGCGAGGACGGTGAAGAGCACCGTGCGCCACAATGCTGCCATGCCGCGCGGGTCGCCGAAGAAGCGGACGTAGTTGTCGGCGCCGACGAAGACGTCGCGGCCCGAGCGCAGGAGCGAGACGTCCCGGGTCGACAGCCAGACGACGTAGGCGGTGAGCACCACCGAGGTCGCGCCGAGCGCGGCGACGATCGGCCGATGGAAGAAGCGGGTCGGGTCGGCGAGCGTCGCCATTGCGTCGGCTCCGATGCGGGCGGGACCGGCGGCGAAGGGCCCGCCGCCGGTCTTAGGGGAGGTCAGCGCGCGAGAGCGGCGTTGTTGGCCGCGTCGGCCTCCCGCAGCGCGTCGGACGCGCCCGCCGCGCCCGCCAAAGCCTTCGACACCGCGATGCCGGTGTTGTTGATGACCTCGTTCGCCTTGTCGATCGTCGGCAGGTATTGCGGGTTGCCCTTGTCGATGGCGGCGAGCATGGCGTCCTTGAAGGCGCCGTAGCGCTTGCCGAAAGCCTCGCCGTTCAGCGCGGCGAGCGAGGTCACGCCCGAGTTCGGGTCGGTTTCCATCGACTTGAGCTGCTGTTCCTTGGCGGTCGCCCAGGCCGCGAAGAGCGCGGCCGCTTCCTGGTTCTGCGAGTCGGCCGAAACGAACAGGCTGTGGACGGCGAGCGAGGACGAGCCGCCCTTCGGCGAGGCCGACTTCATCGGCACCGGCACGTAGCCGACCTTGCCGACGACGGACGACTCCGCCGGGTCCTCGTTGTAGGCGCCGTTCACAGTGGCATCGAGCGTCATCGCCGCCTTGCCCTGCTGGAACAGGAGACGGTTCTCCTCCCAGCCGAAGTTCGCGACGCCGACCGGCCCGTAGTCCCGCAACACCTTGGTGAAGGCGTCGAGTGCGGCGACGCCTTCCGGGGTGCCAAGCGCGGACTTGCCGTCCGCGTCGAGGAACGAGCCGCCGAAGCCCCAAAGGTAGGCCGCCCAGACGTAGACGCCCTGGATGCCCTGCTGGCCTCGCATGGTGATGCCGGCGACCTGCTTGTTGGTCCTCTCGGAAACGGTCTTCGCGGCCGCTTCGATGTCCTCGAAGCTCTTGGGCTCGGACAGTCCGTATTCCTGGAACAGGTCCTTCCGGTACATCAGGAAGGTGCTCTCGCCGTAGACCGGCAGGCCGTAGACCTTCCCGTCGGCGACGTTCGTGTTGAAGTAGCCCGGAACGAAGTCCGCCTTGTCGAAATAGGCCGCGTGCTTAGCGAGGGCGTCGTCGAACGGCACGATGTACTGCGACGAGACGAGGCCCGGAATGTAGATGATGTTGTTCTCGA
Organism: uncultured Rhizobiaceae bacterium; assembly: GCA_964249395.1. Lineage (GTDB taxonomy): Bacteria > Pseudomonadota > Alphaproteobacteria > Rhizobiales > Rhizobiaceae > Plantimonas. The sequence goes on along the minus strand of CAXUCL010000003.1, from coordinate 2,373 downwards.
CGACGTCGTAGCGTCCGGACTTCGAGGAGAATTCCAGAAGGATCTTGGCGGTGATGTCCTGCTCGGGCACGACCTCGAGCGCGACGTCGATGCCGGTCGCCGCCTTGAAGTCGGGGAGCATCTTGCTGATCGCGTCCGTCGTCGGATGGCCTTCCATCAGGACGGAAAGCTGCGTGCCGTCGAAGGGCTTGTCCTGCGCGAAGGCCGGCGAGGCGAGCAAGGCGACGAGACCGGCGAGCGCCGTGGCCGCGAGGAGACTGCGTCTGCGGATCATGCTTCCACTCCTTCGAAAAGCGGCATCGGCCGCGGGATTGCGGGACTAGAGACGAACGACCTCGCCGATCTCGGCCGATCGGATCATGGCGAGCGTCAGTTCGAGCGAGGCGATTGCCTCGCGGCCGCTGGCGACCGGCGCCGAGCCGCCGTCGAGCCAGTCGAGGACGCCTTCGAGCTCTCGCTTCAGGTCGCCCTCCACGCGTCCGTCGATGACCGGCCAATGCTGCGTGTCGATCTCCCGAGACCGCTCCGCGTCGGCGAAGGAAAGGCCGCTGTCGCCGCACTGGATCTCGAAGGCGGCGTTCGTGCCGATGAACTCGAGCCGGGCGTCGATCATGTGCCGGGCGCCCGACGGCAGCGACCAGGCGCTCTCGAAGTTCACGACGGTGCCGTCGGAAAAGCGCACGATCGCGGCGATCGAATCCTGCGTGCCGATCGCCCCGAGCAGCCGGTCGGTCTGCTGGGCGTAGACCGAGACCGGCCGCTGGCCTTCCAGCATCCAAAGGGCGAGGTCGACGTCATGGACCGTCACGTGCAGCGCCAGCGGCAGCTTGCCGGCGTAGCGCTTCGGTCCTTCCGTCCGCGCGCTGTTGCGGCGGGCGTAGAGGTGGATCGGCGCGCCGGTGCGGCCCGAAGCGATCAGTTCCTTGGCGTGGGCGTAGCGCGGGTCGAAGCGCAGGAGGTAGCCGATGCCGAGCTTGGTGCCGGCGGCTTCGCAGGCCTCGACGATCGCTCGAGCCTCGTCGAGCGAGGAGGCGATCGGCTTCTCGATGAAGAGGTTGACGCCCTTCTCCGCCGCGGCGAGCGCCGGCTTCCGGTGCAGGTTGTCCGGCGTGCAGATGCTGACGAGGTCGAGCCGCTCGCGCTCCAGAAGCTCCTCGTGGCTGCCGTAGACCGCGCAGCCGCCGTGTTTCGACGCGACGCTCCCAGCGAGGTCCGTGTTCGGGTCGACGATGGCGGCCAGCTCGCAGCCCCGCAGCCGCGCGAAGATGGAGGCGTGCATGGAGCCCATGAAACCGGCGCCGATCACGGCGATGCGGCGGCTGTCGCTCATCGGACGGACTTTCGTCGGTGGTTCGGGGATTTGGACAAGGCGGCCTCGTCGACGAAGCGCCGCGCGATCATGTCCGGCCGGGTGATCGCGCTGCCGACGACCACGAAGGCCGCGCCGAGTTCGAAGCAGCGACGCGCCTCCTCGACCGTCCAGATCCGACCCTCGGCCGCGAAGGGCACGCCGCGCCGACCGAGTTCGGCCATCAGCTCGAAATCGGGGCTGCGCAGCTGGCGGGAATGCGGGGTGTAGCCCGATAGGGTCGTGCCGACGATGTCGGCGCCCGCTTCGATCGCGCGCGCCCCCTCGGCGGCGGTGCTCGCATCGGCCATCGACAGGCGGCCCGCTTGGCGCACGGCGGCGCAGAGCGCCGCCACGCTGAACGGGCGCGGCCGGTCCGTGGCGTCGAAAGCGACGATGTCGGCACCAGCCGCGACGACGGCCTCGATGTCGGCGATCGTCGGCGTGATGTAGACGTCGGTTCCCGGCCGGCTCGCCTTGACGAGGCCGATCAGCGGCAGGTCGGTCGCCGCGCGGACGGCGGCGATGTTCGCCTGTCCCTGAATGCGCAGACCCGACGCACCGCCGAGAACGACCGACCGGGCGAGGGCGGCGATGTGTTCCGGTGCGTCGAGCGGCATGCCGGGCTCGGCCTGGCACGACACGACGATCGATCCCTGCAGCCTGTCGAGATGGGAAGCAGCCAACGGAGCCTTCGTGCCGAACGGCGATCCTCGGGATCGCGACGATCGACACCTACGCCGAAGTGGAGAAATCCGTCAACAACAAAACCATGAAGAAAAATTCCTTCATTCGAGGCTGGCAGCGAGATCGGCGGCGCCGAGCAGGCCGGCATCGGCCCCTCCGGCTGCAGGAAGCACGTCCCGCCGGAACGTGACCGGAAGCTGCTGCATCGCGCCGCGCACGCGCTCGACGAAGCCGCGCGCGAGGCCGACGCCGCCGCCGAGGGCGATCCGCTCCACGTCCAAGGTCGCGGCCAGGTCGCCGAAGGCGCGCGCCAGGCGCTCGGCGGCATCGTTGAGAAG
>CAXUCL010000002.1:10563-62515 GCA_964249395.1 uncultured Rhizobiaceae bacterium | reverse complement strand
CCGTAACGTTCCGCCCGGCAGCCGAACGCAATGCAGGGCGCCCGTCGGGCGCCCTTCGCGTTTCCGGCTCGCGAAATCACCCTGGCGGAATCGGACGTCAGCCTCTAGGGGGAGGGTCCATGGCGCGATACATCTTCATCACCGGCGGCGTGGTTTCCTCTCTCGGCAAGGGCATCGCGTCGGCGGCGCTCGGCGCTCTGCTGCAGGCACGCGGCTACCGCGTTCGGCTGCGCAAGCTCGACCCGTACCTGAACGTCGATCCGGGAACGATGAGCCCGACGCAGCACGGCGAGGTGTTCGTCACCGAGGACGGAGCCGAGACCGACCTCGACCTCGGCCACTACGAGCGCTTCACCGGCCGCTCGGCGAACCGGCTCGACAACATCACCACCGGCCGGATCTACATGGAGTTGATCGCCAAGGAGCGGCGTGGCGACTTCCTCGGCGCGACGGTGCAGGTGATCCCGCACGTCACGGACGCGATCAAGGCGTTCGTCCTCGACGGCAACGAGGACTACGACTTCGTCCTGTGCGAGATCGGCGGCACGGCCGGCGACATCGAGGCCATGCCGTTCATGGAGGCGATCCGCCAGCTCGGCAACGACCTGCCGCGCAACGGCGCGATCTTCGTCCACCTGACGCTCATGCCGTTCATCGCGAGCGCCGGCGAGCTGAAGACGAAGCCGACGCAGCATTCCGTCAAGGAACTGCGCTCCATCGGCATCCAGCCGGACATCCTGCTCGTGCGCGCCGACCGGCCCATCCCGAGGGAGGAGCGGCGCAAGATGAGCCTGTTCTGCAACGTGCGGGAAACGGCCGTCATCCAGGCGCTCGACGTCGCGACGATCTACGACGTGCCGATCGCCTACCACGCCGAGGGCCTCGACACGGAGGTGCTGGCGGCGTTCGGCATCGACCCGGCGCCGAAGCCGCGGCTCGACCGCTGGCGGCAGATCGTCCACGGCATCCGCAACCCGGAGGGCGAGGTGACGATCGCGGTGGTCGGCAAGTACACCGGCCTGAAGGACGCCTACAAATCGCTGATCGAGGCGTTGCAGCACGGCGGACTCGCCAACAAGGTCGAGGTCAAGGTCGATTGGATCGACTCGTCCGTGTTCGAGCAGGAGGACCCGACGCCGTATCTCGACCGGGTGAACGGCATCCTCGTGCCCGGCGGGTTCGGCGAGCGCGGCGCCGAAGGCAAGATCCTCGCAGCCAGGTTCGCGCGCGAGCACGACGTGCCGTATTTCGGCATCTGCTTCGGCATGCAGATGGCGGTGATCGAAGCGGCGCGCTCGCTGGCAGGTATCGAGGCAGCGTCGTCCACCGAGTTCGGCGCGACCGAGGAGCCGCTGGTCGGCCTGATGACGGAATGGATGCGCGGCAACGAGCTGGAACAGCGCCGGCGCGAGGGCGACCTCGGCGGCACGATGCGGCTCGGCGCCTATCGCGCGTCGCTCAAAGCCGGCTCGCGCATCGCGGCGATCTATGGCGGCACCGAGATCTCCGAGCGGCATCGCCACCGCTACGAGGTCAACCGCGCCTACAAGGACCGGCTCGAAGCCGCCGGCCTCGACTTCGCCGGCATGTCGCCAGACGGGCTGCTGCCGGAAACGATCGAGCTTCCGGACCATCCCTGGTTCATCGGCGTGCAGTATCACCCCGAACTGAAGTCGCGGCCGTTCGAGCCGCATCCGCTCTTCGCCTCGTTCATCGCGGCGTCGGTCGAGCGGTCGAGGCTCGTGTGAGCCCGGCGACGGGCCGGCGCATCGACCACATCGTGATGCCCGTCGCGTCCCTGGCAGAAGGACGCGGCCTGCTCGAACGGCTCGGCTTCACCGTGGCGCCGGATGCCAAGCATCCGTTCGGAACGGGCAACGCCTGCGTGTTCTTCGCGGACGCCACGTATTTGGAACCGCTCGCGGTCCTCGATCGCGAGCTGGCGGAAACGGAGGCCGCGAAGGGCAACGCGTTTCTGCGCCGCGACCTCGCCTATCGCCTTCGCCACGACCTGCCGGGCTTCACCGGGGTCGCGATCGCGAGCGACGACGCTGCGGCCGATCACGCAGCCTTCGTCGAGGCCGGCTTCGGCGGCGGCGACCTGCTGGAGTTCGGTCGCTCGTTCGAGAACGCGACGGGCGAGCGGACCGACCTGGCCTTTCGCCTCGCCTTCGCCACCCATCCGAACGCGCCCGAAAGCTTCGTCTTCGCCTGCCAGCGGTTGTCGTCGACGGGTGGCGACCGCAGCGCGTTCACGCGGCATCCGAACGGCGCACGCGGCCTCGATCGCCTCGTCTACGCGGCGGCCGACCCGGAGGCGGTGCGGACGTTCGTCGAAGCCGCGCTCGGCCGGCCCGCCGCGGTCGTCTCCAACTCGCTCGGCTTCTCGCTCACGGTCGCGAACGCGGTTATCGACGTTCTGAGCCCGGACGGCCTGCTGGCGCGATACGGCGTGACCGATGCCGCGCGTTCCGGCCTGAAACTCGTCGGCGCGGTGCTGCGAACGGCCTCGCCGGAACAGGCGGCTTCCTTCGCGCGAACGAGCGGCGCTGCGCCGTTCGAGCTGCTCGGCCGACACGTCGTTCCGTTGCCGGGCGCGACGGGCACCTTCCTCGCCTTCGAGCCGGCCTCGGCCTGAATAAATCGCGGCCCGCGGTTCAATGCGACGCGCGCCTGTTCTATGAACTGCGCCGACGGCGGCGCCGCGACCAACCGCGCGCTTGATCGTAGACGGAGGGAACGCATGGCCGCGATCATCGACATCATCGGGCGCGAGATACTCGACAGCCGCGGCAACCCGACCATCGAGGTCGACGTCGTCCTGGAGGACGGCTCGATGGGCCGCGCGGCCGTGCCGTCCGGCGCCTCCACCGGCGCGCACGAGGCGGTCGAGCTCCGCGACGGCGACGGGCGCTACGGCGGCAAGGGCGTGCTGAAGGCGGTCGAAGCCGTCAACACCGAGATCATGGAGGCGCTCGTCGGCGTCGAGTCGGAGAACCAGTTGTCGGTCGACCAGATGCTGCGCGACCTCGACGGCACCGAGAACAAGGGCCGGCTCGGCGCCAACGCCATCCTTGGCGTGTCGCTGGCGGTGGCGAAGGCCTCGGCCGACTCCTGCGGGCTGCCGCTCTACCGCTACGTCGGCGGCGCGGCGGCGCACGTCCTGCCCGTGCCGATGATGAACATCATCAACGGAGGCGCCCATGCCGACAACCCGATCGACTTCCAGGAGTTCATGGTCATGCCGGTCGGCATGGACACGTTCTCGGAAGCGCTGCGGGCCGGGGCGGAGATCTTCCAGTCGTTGAAGAAGGCGCTGAAGAGCGCCGGGCACAACACCAACGTCGGGGACGAGGGCGGCTTCGCGCCGAACCTCGCCTCCGCCCGCGACGGCCTCGACTTCGTGCTCAAATCGATCGAGGCGGCCGGCTACCGGCCCGGCGAGGACGTGTTCCTCGCGCTCGATTGCGCCTCGACCGAGTTCTATAAGAACGGCGTCTACGACATGGAAGGCGAGAAGCGGAAGCTGTCGTCGACCGAGATGGCGGACTATCTCGCCGAGCTCGCCGCGAGCTACCCGATCGCCTCGATCGAGGACGGCATGGCCGAGGACGACTGGGACGGTTGGAAGACGCTGACCGACAAGGCCGGCTCGCGCATCCAGCTCGTCGGCGACGACCTGTTCGTCACCAACTCCAAGCGGCTGCGCGACGGCGTCGAGAAAGGCGTCGCCAACTCCATCCTGGTCAAGGTCAACCAGATCGGCTCGCTGTCGGAAACGCTCGATGCCGTCAGCGTCGCCAACCGGGCGGGCTATACGGCGGTGATGTCGCACCGGTCCGGCGAAACGGAGGACGCGACGATCGCCGACCTCGCCGTCGCGACGAACTGCGGGCAGATCAAGACCGGCTCGCTGTCGCGTTCCGATCGCCTCGCCAAGTACAACCAGCTGCTGCGCATCGAGCAGGAACTCGGCGACCAGGCGGTCTATGCCGGCCGGTCGGTCCTGAAGCGTCGCTGACGCGAGCGGAGCGGGCGCCGCGGCCTAGCGGCGCCCGGCCGTTTTGCTCTTGTCGACATCCTCCATCTCGCGCTTGACCTGACCGTAGGAGAGGAAGGCGAACAGCGCGGCTCCTCCGACGATGTTGCCGGCGAGCACCGGGAGGAAGAACGTCAGCACCGTCCGACCCAGACCGATCTCGCCGCGGAACACTAGGAAGAACATCTCCACCGAACCGGCCACGACGTGCGACAGGTCGAAGGTCGCGATCAGGTAGGTGACGAGCAGGATCACCGCGACGCCCGACGTTTCGCTCGACGGCATCAGCCAAACGAGCGTCGCCATCATCCAGCCAGACAGGACGGCGCGCCAGAAAGTGAGCGAGGCCGGCGCTTCCACGGCGGAGCGGGAAATCTCGGCGGCGGCGGCGGTGATGTCGGGCTTTGCCAGGAGATCGGCCGCCATGAACGCGCCGAAGCCGGCGCACCCGACGACGTTGGCGAGAAGCACGATCGACCAAAGGCGACCGAGCGCCCGGATGTTGCCGAGATGCGGCCGGGCGAGAACGGGCAGTGTCGCCGTCAGCGTGATCTCCGTGAACAACTGTTGCCGCCCGAGGATGACGATCAGGAAGCCGACCGTGTAGCCCCAGTTCTCGACGAGCGGGCGCCAGTCGGTGGCCGGCAGGTGCGCTCGGAAGACGGCTTCGGTGTAGACCGAGAAACCGATGGTGAAGCCGGCGACGACGCCCGACCACCAAAGGCTCGTCGCGGGACGCGTCAGCTCGGCTTCGCCCTCCTGTCGCACGACTTCGTAGACGGCCAGCGGTCGGAGCATCTTGTGCTCGACGACGTCGTCCATCTCGTCGGGCGTCAGTGCCGTGCCCTCGTCGGCCAGCCGCTGCGCGGTCTCGTCGCCCGATCGCTGCTCGCTCAAGGGTTCGACCGCCGCGACTTGGCTGGACGGTTGCCCGTCCTTTCCGGGTGCGTCGTTCCGCCGGCGTTCGTTTGTTGCGTCCGCCATCCGAAGCGCCTCCTGCACCGATCGCTTCGAGCCTTGGAACGGGCGGTTCAAAGCAGCCCGGTCGCCGGTCGATCGACGGCGCCGAGCGTTGCGCATGGCGAGTGGCGACGCGTCAAGCTTAACCCAGCGTTAAAACGGCGGTGCGAGATTGGGGGCATGGAAAGATCCACCGTGACGCGCCAGTATCGCAAATCGAAGCTCGGCAACCTCACCGTTCCCGTGCTGGCCTGCGCGGTCTTGTCCTACTTCGTCCTCCACTCGCAAAGCGGACGCTACGGTCTCGAAGCGCGAGCCGAGCTCGAACAGACGCTCGCGGCCTCGACGGCTCGATACGAGGCGCTGAACAGCCAACGCTTGCGGCTTGAGACGCGCGTCGAGCTGCTGCGCGACGGCACGCTCGATCGGGACATGATCGACGAGCGCGCGCGACAGGCGCTCAATTTCAGTGCGGCGGACGAGCTGACGATCATGCGTTAAACGGTGAACCAAAAATTGGTTCAATTTTGCGCGTTGCAGCATTTCAACTTAAATCAGGTTGATCCGCGCTGACGCCTTGCGAGCGTCGGCAGCGTCGTTATATCTGCCCGCCTGCAGCCCGTTCCGTCGGGCGCATCGGCGAGCGGAGACCTGCCATGGCGCCCAGCTTGAAGAAGAAGATGTCCGACGTCGAGCCGTTGGACGAAAACATCGACGTCGCCCGTATGGCCACCGATCTCCACGCGCCGGAGCCGGTCGAGTTCTCGAAGGACGAGGAACTCCGCGCCTACCGCGACATGCTGCTGATCCGCCGGTTCGAGGAAAAGGCCGGCCAGCTCTACGGCATGGGCTTCATCGGCGGCTTCTGCCACCTCTACATCGGGCAGGAGGCCGTCGTGATCGGCATGCAGCTCGCCATGAAGGAGGGCGATCAGGTCGTCACCGGCTACCGCGACCATGGCCACATGCTCGCCACTGGCATGGAAGCGCGCGGCGTCATGGCCGAGCTGACCGGCCGCCGCGGAGGCTACTCCAAGGGCAAGGGCGGCTCCATGCACATGTTCTCGAAGGAGAAGAACTTCTATGGCGGGCACGGGATCGTCGGCGCGCAGGTGCCGATCGGGGCAGGCCTCGCCTTCTCGAACCGCTACCGGGGGAACGACAACGCGTCGATCACCTACTTCGGCGACGGCGCCGCCAACCAGGGGCAGGTCTACGAGGCCTTCAACATGGCCTCGCTGTGGAAGCTGCCGTCGGTCTTCGTGATCGAGAACAACCGCTACGCGATGGGCACGGCGGTCAGCCGCGCGTCAGCCGAGACGAACTTCGCGCATCGCGGCCTGTCGTTCAAGATACCCGGCATCCAGGTGGACGGCATGGACGTCCGCGCCGTGAAGGCGGCCGGCGACATGGCGCTCGCGCACTGCCGCGGCGGCAAGGGCCCGATCATCCTCGAGATGATGACCTATCGCTACCGCGGCCATTCCATGTCGGACCCGGCGAAGTATCGCACGCGCGACGAGGTGCAGCGCATGCGGTCCGAGAACGACCCGATCGAGAAGGTGCGCCAGCGCCTCGTCGACGCCCACGGCATGTCGGAAGAGGACCTGAAGGCGATCGACAAGGACGTCCGCGACACCGTCGCCGACGCGGCCGACTACGCTCAGAACGACCGCGAGCCCGACGTTTCGGAGCTTTGGACCGACATCTATGCGGACGACGTGCCGCAAGCGGCCGAATAAGGACGGGACCTGGCGATGCCGACCGAGATACTGATGCCCGCCCTGTCTCCGACCATGGAGGAAGGCACACTTTCGAAGTGGGTGAAGAACGAAGGCGACGCCGTCGCCCCGGGCGACGTGATCGCCGAGATCGAGACCGACAAGGCGACGATGGAGGTCGAGGCCGTCGACGAGGGCACGATCGGCAAAATTCTGGTGCAGGCAGGCACGGAGAACGTCAAGGTCAACGCGCCGATCGCGATCCTGCTTGCCGAAGGTGAGGACAAGGGCGCTTTGAACGGTGCCGGATCGAACGGGTCGGCTCCGCCGAAAGCGGAAGCCAAGCCGGCGCAAGCCAAGCAGGAGGACAACGCCGGCGAGAAGGCGACGTCGGAGAAGACCGCAGGACCTGGTATGGTGCCGGCCGAGGGCATGAAGCATCCCGAGCCGGACGACGCCGACGGCGACCTGCCGGAGGTTCCCGACGGCACGGAGATGGTGACGACCACCGTGCGCGAGGCGCTTCGCGACGCCATGGCGGAGGAGATGCGGCGGGACGAGGCCGTGTTCCTGATGGGCGAGGAGGTCGCCGAATACCAGGGCGCCTACAAGATCAGCCAGGGTCTGCTGGAGGAGTTCGGGGCGCGGCGCATCGTCGACACGCCGATCACCGAGCATGGCTTCACGGGGCTCGGAGTCGGAGCGGCCTTCGGCGGTCTTCGCCCGATCGTCGAGTTCATGACGTTCAATTTCGCCATGCAGGCGATCGACCAGATCATCAATTCCGCGGCCAAGACCCTCTACATGGCGGGCGGTCAGATGGGCTGCCCGATCGTATTCCGCGGCCCGAACGGTGCGGCCGCGCGCGTCGCCGCGCAGCACAGCCAGGACTACGCCGCCTGGTACGGGCACGTTCCCGGATTGAAGGTGGTGATGCCCTACTCGGCCGCCGACGCGAAGGGGTTGCTGAAGGCCGCGATCCGCGATCCGAACCCGGTCGTCTTCCTCGAGAACGAAATCCTCTACGGTCATTCGTTCGAAGTGCCGAAGCTCGACGACTGGACCGTGCCGATCGGCAAGGCGCGCGTCCACCGCAAGGGCAGGGACGTCACCATCGTCTCCTTCGGGATCGGCATGACCTACGCCGCGAAGGCGGCCGAGGAACTGGCGAAGGAGAACATCGACGCGGAGATCATCGACCTGCGCACCATCCGGCCGCTCGACATCGATTCGGTGGTGCGATCGGTTAAGAAGACGAACCGTTGCGTGACGGTGGAAGAAGGCTGGCCGCAGAGTTCGATCGGCTCGCACATCGCGTCGGAACTCATGGTCCGCGCCTTCGACCATCTCGACGCGCCGGTCCTGAAGATCACCGGCAAGGACGTACCGATGCCCTATGCGGCAAACCTCGAAAAGCTGGCGCTGCCCTCCGTGAAGGATGTCATCGAGGCGGTGAAGTCGGTCTGCTACCGGAGCTGACGGACGATGGGTGATGCGGTGGCTGCAAACGAAACGGCGAGGCCGGACGCGCCGACGAGGCGCAGCATCGCGACGTATGCCGACGTTCTCGCCGCGCCCAAACATCTCGTCGCGGAAATCCTCGACGGCGAGTTGGTGACGCATCCGAGGCCGGCACCGAAGCATGCGGTGGCCGCATCCAACCTTGGAATGTTGATCGGCGGCCCGTTCGATCGTGGTCGCGGTGGCCCGGGAGGCTGGGTCGTTCTCGACGAGCCCGAACTCCATTTCGGCTCCGACGTGATTGTGCCCGACTTGGCGGCCTGGCGGCGTGAACATTTCGCCGGCTTGCCGAAAACGCCATATTTTACGCAAGCCCCCGATTGGGTCTGCGAGGTTCTTTCGCCATCGACGGAGCGCCACGATCGTCGCGTCAAGCGCGCAATCTACGCGCGCGCGGCCGTCGCCTACTACTGGATGCTCGATCCACGGCAGGAGATCCTGGAAACTTTCGAGTTGCAGAACGCAAGCTGGAAACTGACGAACGTGTTCGAGAAGAGCGAGCAAGTCGCTGCGCCGCCCTTCGACGCCGTACCCTTCGATCTACCGGAACTCTGGCCGTTCAGCCGGACCGAACCTGCCGAGGACGACGTCTCGGCCGCCGAACCCAACGCCTGAGCCGCGCGGAGACGCTTCATGCCCATCAACGTGACGATGCCGGCGCTTTCTCCGACGATGGAAGAAGGCAACCTCGCCAAATGGCTGGTGAAGGAGGGCGACAAGGTCGCGGCCGGGGACGTCCTGGCCGAGATCGAGACCGACAAGGCGACGATGGAGGTCGAGGCCGTCGACGAGGGAACGGTGTCGAAGATCGTGGTGCCGGCCGGCACGGAAAACGTGAAGGTCAACGCGGTTATCGCGATTCTCGCCGGCGAGGGGGAGGACGTTTCGAGCGCGGCCGGCGGTGGCGCGGCCAACAACGGGTCGGCGACCGCAAAGAGCGACAAGGCGGTCATCGCACCGGACGTGCGCGCGGACAACGCCGTGGTCGGCTCGGTCGAGGACGCCAAAGATCCGGCGCTGCGCGGTTACGCCAAGTCCGACGACACCATGACAGGCGGCTCGCGAGCGAACAACTCCGAGGCGGGCGCGAACGGTCAAGCGCCGGTCGCCGCGCCGAACGGCCGGCCCGGCGAGCGCGTGTTCGCGTCGCCGCTGGCGCGCCGTCTGGCGAAGGAGCAGGGCATCGACCTCGCGTCGGTATCCGGGTCGGGTCCGCACGGACGTATCGTCATGGCCGACCTGGAAGGTGCGGCGAAGGGCGAGGCGGTGCAAGCGCCTAAGTCGGAAGCGGCCGCAGCGCCGGTGCCGGCCGCTCGGAAGGCGGACGCCCCGGTTGCTCCGGACGCGAACGTGCCCGTGCAGCCGAGGGCGCAGAACGACGATCAGGTGCTGAAGCTGTTCGCGGAAGGCTCCTACGAGAAGGTGCCGCACGACGGCATGCGCAAGACGATCGCGCGTCGACTCGTCGAAGCGAAGACCACCATTCCGCATTTCTATCTGACGGTCGATTGCGAGCTCGACGCGCTCCTGGCGCTTCGCACGCAGCTCAACGCGGCTGCCCCGAACGTCAAGACCGAGGCGGGCGACAAGCCGGCCTACAAGCTCTCGGTCAACGACATGGTGATCAAGGCGATGGCGAAGGCGCTCGCGGCCGTGCCGGAGGCGAACGTCTCATGGACGGACGGGGCGATGCTGAAGCACAAGTCCGTCGACGTCGGCGTCGCCGTTTCCATCGACGGCGGCCTCATCACGCCGATCATCCGACGCGCCGAGCAGAAGACGCTGTCGATCATCTCCAACGAGATGAAGGATCTGGCCAAGCGGGCGCGCTCGCGCAAGCTGAAGCCCGAGGAATACCAGGGCGGCACCACGGCGGTCTCGAACCTCGGGATGTTCGGCGTCCGCGACTTCGCCGCCGTGATCAACCCGCCGCACGCGACGATCCTGGCCGTCGGCGCGGGCGAGCCGCGAGCCGTGGTCAAGAACGGCGCGGTGGTCGTCGCGACGGTGATGTCGGTGACGCTGTCCACGGACCATCGGGCGGTGGACGGCGCGTTGGGGGCGGAACTGCTGCAGGCGTTCAGGACGTTCATCGAGACGCCGATGGGCATGCTCGTTTGACCAGGCGCACATGAAGACCGTTCTCTGCTACGGTGACTCGCTGACCTGGGGATACGACGTCGAAACCGCCGGTCGTCATCCGTTCGGGTCGCGCTGGCCGACGGTTCTCCAGGCGGGACTCGGCGCGAGCTGTCACGTCATCGCGGAAGGGTTGAACGGACGAACCACGGCATTCGACGATCATGTCGCGCCGGCCGAACGGAACGGCGCCCGCATCCTGCCGACGCTTCTGGCGACGCACCAGCCTCTCGATCTCGCGATCCTGTTGCTTGGCACGAACGACCTGAAGAAGCACACGGGTGGCGGGCGCGCCTTCGAGGCGCGGATCGGCATGGAACGGCTGGTGGAGATTGTGCGCACGTTTCCATACCACCGCGGTTTTGCGGTTCCGAAGATCCTTCTCGTCGCGCCGCCGACCTTCGTCCGGACCGAGGACCGCGACGGCGCCTTCTCGCTGGTCGGCCACGCGATCGAGGAGTCGCAACGGCTCGCGGGTGCCTACGAACTCGTGGCGAACGAGTACGGGTGCGGCCTGTTCGATGCCGGCGAGGTCTGCGAATGCACGCCGCTCGACGGCTTCCATCTCGACGCGACGAACACGCGGCGCCTCGGTGAGGCCCTGGTCGAGCCGGTGAGGGCGATCCTGGCGACCGCCTGAGCTCAGGTTTGCCGGACAAGTTTGAAAAAGGTGTGAGAACCATGGCCGACACCTACGACATCATCGTGATCGGCGGCGGCCCGGGCGGCTACGTCGCGGCCATCCGTGCCGCGCAACTCGGCTTCCGCACAGCCGTGGTGGAACGCGAGCATCTCGGCGGCATCTGCCTCAACTGGGGCTGCATCCCGACCAAGGCGCTGCTGCGCTCGGCCGAGATCTACCACTACGCGGAACACGCGAAGAACTACGGCCTCAAGATCGAGAAGCCGGGCTTCGACATCGCCGACGTGGTGAAGCGCTCGCGCGGCATTTCTGCGCAGCTGAACGGCGGGGTAGCGGCGCTGCTGAAGAAGAACAAGGTCGACGTGATCTGGGGCGAGGCGCGGCTGGAGAAGGCGCCCAAGGGTGGCCCGGTCGAGATCAGCGTCGCGAAGATGAAGAAGCCCCCGGTCGAGCCGCAGAACCCGGTGCCGAAGACCGTGCTAGGGGAGGGCCGATACGCCGCGAAGCACGTCATCGTCGCCACCGGCGCGCGTCCCCGCGTACTGCCCGGCATCGAGCCGGACGGCGAACGGATCTGGACCTACTTCGAGGCGATGAAGCCGAAGACGATGCCGAAATCGCTGATCGTCATGGGCTCGGGCGCGATCGGCATCGAGTTCGCCTCGTTCTACCGCACGATGGGCGCGGAGGTGACGGTGGTGGAACTCCTGCCGCAGATCCTGCCGGTCGAGGACGCGGAGGTGGCGGGCGTCGCGCGCAAGCAATTCGAGAAGCAGGGCATCAGGATACTCGTCGACGCCAAGGTCGCGAAGGTGACGAAATCGAACGACGGCGTGACGGTCGAGATCGAGGCGAAGGGCCAGACGGAAACGCTCAAGGCCGAGCGACTGATCTCGGCGGTGGGCGTGCAGGGAAATTCCGAAGGCCTGAATCTCGAGGGCATCGGGGTCGCGGTGGAGCGCGGCATCGTCAAGACGGACGGGCTCGGTCGCACCAACGTGCAGGGCGTCTACGCCATCGGCGACGTCGCCGGACCGCCGATGCTCGCGCACAAGGCCGAGCACGAGGGGGTGATCTGCATCGAGGCGATCAAGGGCATGGACGCGCATCCGATGAAGACCGCGCAGATCCCGGGCTGCACCTACTGCCAGCCGCAGGTGGCGAGCGTCGGGCTGACGGAAGCCAAGGCGAAGGAGCAGGGGCGCGAGGTGAAGGTCGGCCGTTTCCGCTTCGTCGGCAACGGCAAGGCGATCGCGCTCGGCGAGCCGGATGGCCTCGTGAAGACCGTGTTCGACGCCAAGACCGGAGAGCTGCTGGGTGCGCACCTCGTGGGACCGGAGGTGACCGAGTTGGTGCAGGGCTTCGTCGTCGCGATGGGCCTGGAGACGACGGAAGAGGACCTGATGCACACGGTTTTTCCGCATCCAACGCTGTCGGAAGCGATGCACGAGAGCGTTCTAGACGCCTACGGCCGCGTCATCCACATGTGATCGTGAGCCGCCGAACGCAAGTTCGCCGCGTTTTCGCCTGGCGTCATCTTGCCGCGCCGACACGCTGCCCAATCTGTTCCGTCAGACGACATCCTTTGCATGGAGTAGCAGCATGAATACGAACGGCGTTGGTTGGCTCGGCGCGATCATCATCGGCGGCATCGCCGGGTGGCTGGCCGAGCAGTTCATGAAGTCCGACATGGGCATCCTCATGAACATCATTCTCGGCATCGTCGGCGCCGTCGTGCTGAACGCGATCCTGGCAGCGTTCGGCGTCGGCTTCGGTGGCATCATCGCCTACCTGATCATCGGGTTCGTCGGCGCATGCCTTCTGATCGCGATCGCCCGGATGTTCCGCAGCCGTCGCAGCGTCTGACGACAGCCTCCTTCCGACATCGACGGCGCCGTCCCGGGCAACCGGGGCGGCGTTTTCGCGTCGTTGCGCGGCTCGGCCTCGGCGCTTAGATTGCAGCGATGGTCACGATCCTCGACACGCGGCTTCCGAACGACGCCGCGCCTCGTCTCCGCCATCCGGAGAAGGCGCATCGGCCGGACAATCCGAGCCTGCCGAAGCCGGACTGGATCCGCGTGAAGGCGCCGGTGTCGCGCGGCTATGAGGAAACGCGCGAGATCGTCCGCGCGAACCGTCTCGTCACGGTCTGCGAGGAAGCCGGTTGCCCCAACATCGGCGGGTGCTGGGAGAAGAAGCACGCGACGTTCATGATCATGGGCGGCATCTGCACGCGAGCCTGCGCCTTCTGCAACGTCGCCACCGGCCGTCCCAACGCCCTCGACGCAAACGAGCCGGTCAGCGTCGCGCGGGCCGTCGCCGCGATGGGGCTCAGCCATGTCGTCGTCACGTCCGTCGACCGCGACGATTTGCCGGACGGGGGCGCCCGGCATTTCGCCGAGACGATCCGCTCTATCCGAGCGGCGGCGCCCGGCACGACGATCGAGGTGCTGACGCCGGACTTTCTGAAGAAGCCGGGCGCGCTGGAGATCGTCGTCGCGGCGAAGCCGGATGTCTTCAACCACAACCTCGAAACCGTCGCCGGCAACTACCTGACCGTCCGCCCCGGCGCCCGGTACTTCCACTCGATCAGGCTGCTGCAGCAGGTGAAGGAACTCGATCCGACGATGTTCACCAAGTCCGGCATCATGGTCGGGCTGGGCGAGGAGCGCAACGAGGTGCTGCAACTCATGGACGACCTGCGCACCGCAGACGTGGACTTCATGACGATCGGCCAGTATTTGCAGCCGACGAAGAAGCACCACGCCGTCTTGAGCTACGTGACGCCGGACGAGTTCAAATCCTACGAGACCGTGGCCTATGCCAAGGGTTTCCTGCTGGTGTCCGCGAGCCCGCTGACGCGATCCTCGCATCACGCCGGCGAAGACTTCCAACGGCTGCAGGCCGCTCGCCTATCGCGGCAGTCGGCGGCGTAGATCCAACCTTGTGCCGCTCGGGCTGCCGCTTTAGGTAGCGCGGCGTTCGTCAACGGTCTCCAGTTCATGCCGAAGTTCGAGACGGTGCGGACCGTCAAGCACAGCCCGGACCAGATGTTCGCGCTGGTCGCCGACGTCGCGAAATATCCGCAGTTCCTGCCGCTTTGCGAGCGTCTTGAGGTCCGTTCGCGCCAGGAACGGGACGACAAGACGCTGCTCGTCGCCGACATGACCGTCGCCTACAAGATGGTGCGTGAGACCTTCGCCTCTCAGGTTCTCCTGCGACCGTCGGAGCGCCGGATCGACGTGAAGTACATCGAGGGGCCGTTCCGCTATCTCGACAATCGCTGGACGTTCGAGCCGCGGCCAGCCGGTGGAACCGACGTGCGGTTCTTCATCGACTACGAGTTCCGCAGCCGCATGCTCGGCGTTCTGATGGGTTCGATGTTCGACTACGCCTTTCGGCGCTTCGCGCAGGCCTTCGAGGAGCGCGCCGACGCGATCTACGGACGTTCCGCCGCGTCGGTCGCTGCGTCCGCCTGAACGAGGCTTTCGAGAAGCCCAAGGGCGACGCCGACCGCCGCGAGCCGGATGTCGCTTCGCGGGCGCTCGCCGAACCGGTGCTCGACGGAACGGGTCCCGGTTCTCGTCGCCAAAGCGAAATGCACGAGGCCGACCGGTTTCGCGGCGCTGCCGCCGCCCGGGCCCGCGACGCCCGTGATGGACACGGCCGCCGACGCGTGAGAGGCGGCGAGGGCGCCTTCGGCCATGGCACGCGCGACCTCCTTCGATACCGCACCGCGTGCTTCGATTAACTCCGCCGGAACGGCGAGAAGCTCGGTCTTCGCCGCGTTCGAGTAGGTGACGAAGCCGCGATCAAGGACGGCGGAAGAACCCGGAACGTCCGTCAGGATCGCGGACGCGAGGCCGCCGGTGCAGGACTCCGCCAACGCGATTCGAACGCCGCGTTCGGCGAGTTGCGGCACGAGTCGCGCGGCGCGCTCGCGCAACTCCCTTGGAAGATCGATCACGTGCGCTCCGGTCCGTAGACGACGCTGGCGGTCGCGATGGCCGCGATGCCCTCGCGCCGCCCGACGAAGCCGATCGTCTCGTTCGTCGTGGCTTTCACCGAGATGCGGTCCGGGCCGAGACCGGTCATTTTCGCCATCGCCGCGAGCATCGCGGCGCGGTGCGGTCCGACTCGCGGCGCTTCCGCGATGAGGGTGACGTCGACGTTGCAGATCGTGCCGCCTTTCGCCTGCACGAGCTTAACGGCGTGTTCGACGAAGATGCGGGACGCCGCGCCGCGCCATTGCGGGTCTGTCGGCGGGAAATGCGTGCCGATGTCGCCGGCGCCGCAGGTGGCGAGCAACGCGTCCGTCAGCGCGTGCAGCCCGACATCCGCGTCCGAATGGCCCGCGAGCGCTTGGTCGTGCGGGATGTGGACGCCGCAGAGCGTCACGCCATTGCCGGGCACGAGCTGATGAACGTCGTAGCCGTTGCCCGTGCGGACGTCGATCACCGGCTTGCGCCCATAGGTCTGCTCCGCGCGCTCGAAGTCGGACGGGAACGTCAGCTTGACGTTGTCGAGCGATCCCGGGACGATCTTCGTCCGGTTGCCGGCCCATTCGGCGATCGTCGTGTCGTCGGTGAAATCATGCAGACCGGCCGCGGCCGCGCGCTCGTGCGCGTCGCGGATCATCGGATAGGCGAAGCCCTGCGGCGTCTGCGCGCCAAAGAGGCTCGTGCGGTCCACGGTCGCTCCCACGAAGCCGTCTTCGGTTGCGCGCTTCAACGTGTCGGCCAAAGGCACGGCCGGCAGCGCCGCGACGTCGGGCTCGATGCCGTCGATGACGCGTGCGATCGTCGCCCGGTCGAGGAAGGGACGGGCGGCGTCGTGGATCAACACGAGGTCGGGCGGTGCGCCGGCCAGGGCGTCGAGGCCGGCGCGGACCGAGAGCTGGCGGGTCGCGCCGCCGATCGCGAATCGAACCGATGGTCGGGCCGGCAGGCATTCGCTCGCTTTGTCGCGATCCTCGGCGTTGACGACGACAATGATCTCGCGGATCTCGTGGCATCGGATGAAACAGTCGACGGCCCGTTCGAGCACGACGCGGTCGCCGACCTGGCGGAACTGCTTGGGGCCTTCGCTTTGCAAGCCCGCTCGCAGGCCGCGACCGGCGGCAACGACGATCGCCGCGACCGTCTTCGTATGGCCGGTCAGCGGCGATCGGGAAGATGTATCCATACGGGCGAACCTGACACCATGGCTCATGGTGCATTGCAAGACGAGCTGCTTGTCTTTTGGGCACTAGCCGATAAGTTGGCAAGCGATGATGCGAGATTCGCCAACAAACCAAAATGATCAGGTTTTAAGCGCTTTATCGCGCTCGTACGACGAAGTCGCTCAAGGTATTGTGACGGTTCCGCTGCAAATCGGCGAGGTAACGCTGCCGAACCGCGTGTTTCTCGCGCCGCTGTCCGGCATTTCCGACGTGCCGTTCCGGCGGCTCGCGCGGCGGTTCGGCGCCGGCATGGTCGTGTCCGAAATGGTGGCGAGCGCCGAATTCGTGCGCGAGCATCCCGAAAGCCTGCTGCGCGCCACGCGAGACGGCGAGGGGACGCACGTCGTGCAGCTCGCGGGCCGCGATCCAGCATGGATGCGGGCGGCAGCGGAGCGGTTGGCGGTCTCCGGCGCCGATATCATCGACATCAACATGGGATGCCCGGCGAAGAAGGTCGTCGGCGGCCTGTCCGGTTCGGCCCTGATGCGCGAGCCGGACTTGGCGTTGCGCATCGTCGAGGCGACGGTCGCCGGCGCGGGCGCCGTGCCGGTGACGCTGAAGATGCGGCTCGGCTGGGACGAGCGCTCGATCAACGCGCCCGCGATCGCGCGACGCGCGGAAACCGCCGGCGTGCGGATGATTACGGTGCACGGACGCACCCGCTCGCAGTTCTACGACGGTCGCGCCGACTGGCGAGCCATCGCCGCCGTCAAGGCCGCCGTTTGCGTGCCCGTGGTCGCGAACGGCGACCTCGTCGATCTTGATCAGCTACGACCGATGCTCACGGCCAGTCGCGCCGACGCCGTGATGATCGGGCGCGGCGCGCAGGGACGACCATGGCTGCCGGGGCTGGCCGCAGGGTCGATCTCGTCGTCCGAGCTGGAGGACGTTTCCTTCGCCGATCTCGTCCGGGAGCACTACGACGCGATCCTCGGCCACTACGGTACGACCGTTGGCCTTCGCGCGGCCCGCAAACATCTCGGCTGGTATCTCGACGGTTTCGCGCGCGTTGCCGGTCGCGGCTCGGCCGCCGACCGCGCCGCGATCATGCGCTCGGTCGAGCCGTCGGCGGTCGTTGGGATGTTGCGTGACCTCCTCGGCGGGACCACCATCGCCGAAGTCGAGTCCGCGTCGCGAACCGCAGCCGCGAGCCTGGCGGCCTGACCGTGAACGCTTCCGAACTTTCGGTGCAGACGCTGAACGCGATCCCGCATCCGGTGATCGTCATCGACGGCGAAGGGCACATCGTCTTCGCCAATTCCGACGCGGAGCAGTTCTTCTCGGCTGGCGCCGCCTACCTCGCCAAGCGCCGTCTCAAGGACTTCGTTCCGGCCGACAGCCCGTTGTTCGCCCTCATCGAACAGGTGCGCAGCGAGCGCTCCCGCATCAGCGAGTACAGGGTCGACGTATCGTCGCCGCGCCTCGGCGTCGACCGGCTCGTCGATCTTTACGTTTCCGGACTGCCGGACGACCCCGACCACGTCGTGGTCATGATCCAGTTGCGCTCGATCGCCGACAAGATGGATCGGCAACTGACCCACCGCTCGGCCGCCCGCTCCGTGACCGGCCTCGCCGCCATGCTCGCACACGAGATCCGCAATCCGCTGTCCGGCATCAAGGGGGCAGCGCAGCTTCTGGAGACTTCTGCGAGCGACGAGGACCGGGCACTGACGCGGCTGATCGGCGAGGAAAGCGATCGCATCGTCAAGCTCGTCGACCGCATGGAGGTGTTCTCCGACCAGCGGCCGATCGAGCGCTCGGCCGTCAACATCCACTCCGTGCTCGAACACGTGAAGACGCTGGCGCGCAGCGGCTTCGCGCGGAACGTGCGGATCACGGAAGGTTACGACCCCTCGCTCCCCTACGTGTTCGGCAACCGCGACCAACTCGTCCAGGTCTTCCTGAACCTCGTGAAGAACGCCGCCGAGGCGGTGAACGGTAGGGTGGACGGTGAAATCCGCCTCGGCACTGCGTTCCGGCCGGGCGTCCGGCTGTCGGTGCCGGGCGCGCGTTCGCGCGTGACGCTGCCGCTCGAATTCGTGGTCGAGGACAACGGACCCGGCGTGCCGGAAGACATCCGCGAGCACATCTTCGATCCGTTCGTCACGACGAAGCCGAGCGGGTCGGGCCTCGGCCTCGCGCTGGTCGCGAAGATCGTCGGCGATCACGGCGGCGTCATCGAATGCGATTCGCAACCCGGCCATACGGCATTCCGGGTGCTGATGCCGGCCTGGCAAGACGAAACGAACGATCGTCGCACCGATGGGCGGCGGGAAAAGACGTAGGGGCAAGCGATGGCCGCCGCTCAGATCCTGGTTGCCGACGACGATGCCGCGATCCGCACCGTCATCTCGCAGGCGCTCATCCGCGCCGGCTTCGAGGTGCGCGTCACGTCCAACATCGCGACGCTGTGGCGCTGGATCTCGGCCGGCGAGGGCGATCTCGTCATCACCGACGTCTTGATGCCCGACGGCAACGCCTTCGACACGCTGCCGCGCATCCGCAACCTGCGGCCCGAGCTGCCGGTCGTCGTGATGAGCGCGCAGAACACGTTCATGACGGCGATCAAGGCGTCGGAGCGCGGGGCCTACGACTACGTCCCGAAGCCGTTCGACCTGTCGGAACTCGTGGCCATCGTCCGCCGGGCGCTCGCCGAACCAAAGCCGGGCGCGAACGCCGCGCCGGAGGACGCCGGCGAGGCCATGCCGCTCGTCGGCCGTTCGCCGGCGATGCAGGACATCTACCGGGCGCTCGCCCGAATGATGCAGACCGACCTGACCGTGACGATTTCCGGCGAGTCCGGCACAGGCAAGGAACTCGTCGCCCGCGCGCTGCACGACTACGGCCGACGCCGGAAAGGTCCGTTCGTCGCGATCAACATGGCGGCCATTCCGCGCGATCTGATCGAGTCGGATCTGTTCGGCCACGAGAAGGGCGCCTTCACCGGCGCGCAGTCCCGGTCCAGCGGCCGATTCGAGCAGGCGGAAGGCGGGACGCTCTTTCTCGACGAGATCGGCGACATGCCGATGGAAGCGCAGACGCGCCTTCTTCGGGTGCTGCAGCAGGGCGAATATACCGTGGTCGGCGGACGCACCGCGATCGCCACCGACGTCCGCATCGTCGCGGCGACGAACAAGGACCTGCGCCAACTGATCGGTCGGGGCCTGTTCCGCGAGGACCTGTTCTACAGGCTGAACGTCGTGCCGCTGCGCCTGCCGCCGCTGCGCGAGCGGATCGAGGACCTGCCGGACCTGGCGCGCCACTTCTTCCAAGAGGTGCAGCGCGAGGGCCTGCCGCGCAAGGTGCTGAGCCAGGGCGCTCTGGATGTCATGCGCCGCTACCATTGGCCCGGCAACGTGCGCGAACTGGAGAACCTCGTTCGTCGCTTGGCCGCGCTCTATCCGCAGGACGAGATTTCGGCCGAGATCATCGAGCACGAGATCGCGGCCGACCACGCGCGGACGCTGGACGCTTCGACCGAGGGCGCCAAGCCGATCGACCTGTCGGCGTCCGTGGAACGCTACCTGACCGACTACTTCGCGTCGTTCGGCGACAGCCTGCCGCCCGTCGGCCTCCACAACCGCATCCTGCGCGACGTCGAGTACCCGCTGATCGCCGCCGCACTCGCTGCGACCCGCGGCAATCAGGTCAAGGCGGCGGACCTCTTGGGGGTCAACCGCAACACGCTGCGCAAGAAGATACGTGACCTCGACATCTCGGTGATGCGTTCGATTCGCTGAAAATCATCTCGATCTCGTTGTTCTTTGGACACATTACGTTGCAATCTCGCAACGAGAATTGTTGATTCCCGGGTGTCCGGATGTCGATCTCGTCCGCCGTGCAACCTCCTCCAACCTCGTTGCTGCTGGAACGGCGCCGCTTCATGCTGGTCCCCGGCCTGCTCGCGGTCGCCGGGGCGCTGATCACTGGTGCCGTCTCCTTCGTCGTCCTGATGGGCTTGACGCCGATCGAGCCGGACGAGCGGGTCGTCACGATCGCTTCGCTCGCCAACGGCGCCTTCGTGCTGGTGCTCTGCGGGCTGATCGGTCGCGAAGTCGCGCGCATGGTTCTCGCCAGGCGGCAGGGCAAGGCGGCGTCGCGTCTCCACGTTCGCATCGTCGTGCTGTTCTCGATCGTCGCGGCGCTGCCGGCGTTGCTGGTCGCCGTCGTCGCCGGCATCACCCTCGATCTCGGCCTCGATCGTTGGTTCGAGATCCGCACCCGGACGATCGTCGAATCGGCGGTCAGCGTCGCCCAGGCCTACGTCAACGAGAACGCGCGCAACCTGCAGGGCACGACGCTGTCGATGCGCTACGACCTCGGCGCGCAGCGCCGCTTGTTCGACCTCGATCGCGGTGGCTTCGAGGAACTGTTCACGGAACAGGCGAAGGGACGCTCGCTACTCGGGGCGTCCCTGCTGACCCCGACGGGCGCGTCGATCCTGAAGGCCGACATCGCGACGGACAAGCCGCTGCCGCCGCCACCGGGCGACGCGCTGCAACGCGCGCGCAACGGCACGCTGGTCTTCATTCCGCCCGGCGCCACCAACCTCGTGGGCGCCGTTCTCAGGCTTCAGAACCTCGGCGACGTCTACCTCTACACGGTCCGCCCGCTCGACCCGCAAGTCGTCGCGGCCCTGCGCCTCATGGAGGAACGGTCGAACGAGTACCGCAACCTGCAGAGCAACCGCTTCGCGACGCAGATCGCCTTCGCGCTGCTCTACCTCGGCATCATGCTGATCGTGCTCCTGTCGGCCATCTGGACCGGCATCGGCGTCGCCGACCGGCTCGTGCGACCGATCCGCCGCTTGATCACGGCCGCCGACGAAGTGAGCGAGGGGAACCTCGCGGTCTCGGTTCCGGTGCGACGCTCGGACGGCGACGTCGGCTCGCTGTCGAACACGTTCAACAACATGACCCAGCAGTTGCGGACGCAGCGCGAGGAGCTCGTCGCCTCCAGCCGGGTCATCGACGAGCGGCGGCGCTTCACGGAGGCCGTCCTGTCGGGCGTCACGGCCGGGGTGCTGGGCGTCGGCAGCGACGGAACCATCGCGATGGTCAACCCGTCGGCCGAACGAATCCTGTCGATACGTTCGGCCGACGTCGTCGGCCGAACACTCACCGAGCACTTTCCGACGCTCGCCAGGATCTACCGCGCGGCAGGTTCGTCCCGAAAGGCCGAGTACCAGGAGGAGCTGAAGCTTCGCATCCGCGACCGCGAGCGAGTGTTGGCGGTGCGCGTCACGTCCGAGGAGAGCGTCGTCGGGCGGCATTCGAGCGTCATCACGTTGGACGACATCACCGACCTCGTGGAAGCGCAGCGTTCCTCGGCCTGGGCGGACGTGGCGCGGCGCATCGCGCACGAGATCAAGAACCCGTTGACGCCGATCCAGCTCTCCGCCGAGCGCATCCGCCGGCGCTATGGGAAGTATGTCGAGAACGACCGCGAAATCTTCGATCGATGCATCGACACGATCAACCGCCAGGTCGCCGACATCGGCCAGATGGTCGATGAGTTCTCGACCTTCGCGCGCATGCCGAAGCCAAAGCTTGAGGTCAGAGACCTGCGGGAAGCGCTGAAGGAAGCAGTCTTCATGCGCGAGATGGGCGATCACGGCATCAGCTTCTCGGCGGACTACGACGCCGACGCGCTGCTCGGTTCGTTCGACATCCGAATGCTCAGCCAGGCCTTCGGCAACATCGTCAAGAACGCGGTGGAGGCCTTCGAGGGCACGGATAATCCGACGCCGACCGTGCGCATCGTCGCCAGGCGCGACGCGAACGGCCATCGCGTCGACATCATCGACAACGGCAAGGGCTTCCCGCGGGAGGATCGCGACCGGCTTCTCGAGCCCTATATGACGACGCGCGAGAAGGGAACCGGGTTGGGGCTCGCCATCGTGCGCAAGATCATCGAGGAGCACGGCGGCACGATCGCGCTCGACGACGCGCCGGACGGTGCGACGGGCGCGATGGTTCGTGTCCGTCTTCCGGCCGCGCAGGCGGACGACGAACCGGGCGCGGCGACGCGGCGGCATACGGCTGAAAGGGCAGCGGACTGATGGCATCGGACATCCTGATCGTCGATGACGAGGCCGACATCCGGGAGCTTGTCGCCGGCATCCTCGAGGACGAAGGCCACGAGACGCGCATCGCGAGCAATTCGGACGCAGCGCTGCAGACGATCGCCGACCGGGTGCCGCGACTGGTGTTCCTGGATATCTGGCTCCAGGGCAGCCGACTCGACGGCCTCGATCTGCTGGAAGCGATCAAGACGCAGCATCCGGAGGTGCCGGTCGTGATGATTTCCGGCCACGGCAACATCGAGACGGCCGTTTCCGCGATACGCCGCGGCGCCTACGACTACATCGAGAAGCCGTTCAAGGCCGACCGTCTTGTACTGGTCGCCGAGCGGGCGCTCGAAACGTCCAAGCTCAAGCGCGAGGTTTCCGATCTCCGGCGCCGCTCCGCCGACTTCTCCGAGCTCGTCGGCAAGTCGCACGTCATGAACCAGTTGCGCACGACGATCGAGCGCGTCGCGCCGACCAACAGTCGCGTGATGATCCTCGGGCCGTCCGGTTCCGGCAAGGAGATGGTGGCGCGCGCCATCCACGCCGGTTCGGCGCGGGCGCAGGGACCGTTCGTGGCGCTGAACGCCGCGGCGATCACGCCCGATCGCATGGAAGTCGAGCTCTTCGGCACCGAAACGCCCCCCGGCATCGAGCGCAAGGTCGGTGCCTTCGAGGAAGCGCACCGGGGCGTCCTGTTCCTGGACGAGGTCGGCGACATGCCGCGAGAAACGCAGAACAAGATCCTGCGCGTCCTGACCGAGCAGACCTTCGAGCGCGTCGGCGGCGCGAAGAAGGTGAAGGTCGACGTCCGAATCATCTCGTCGACATCGCACAACCTCGAGTCGATGATCGCCGAGAACGCCTTCCGCGAGGACCTCTACCACCGGCTGGCCGTCGTGCCGATCAGCGTGCCGCCGCTGGCTGACCGCCGGGCCGACATTCCGCTGCTGATCGAGGCGTTCATGAAGCAGATCGGCGATCAAACCGGCATTCGTCCGAAGCAGATCAGCGACGAGGCCATGGCCGTGCTGCAGGCGAGCGACTGGCCAGGCAACATTCGGCAGCTGCGCAACAACGTCGAGCGACTGATGATCCTGTCCCGCGAGGACGAGATGCAGGCGATCTCCGTCGACATGCTGCCGCACGAGGTCGGCGAGATGCTGCCCCGCACGCCGAGCCAGGCCGACGGTCGCATCCTGGCGCTGCCGCTGCGCGACGCGCGCGAGGTGTTCGAAAAGGAATATCTCGTCGCGCAGATCAATCGCTTCGGCGGCAACATCTCGCGAACGGCCGAGTTCGTCGGCATGGAACGCTCGGCCCTGCACCGGAAGCTGAAGTCGCTCGGCATCTGACGGGTCGTTGCGCGATGCTTCGACGCGATGCTAGGTCGCCGGACCGAAAGCAACCCGTGGGCCGAACGGACAAGCGCGCCCGCCAAGAACAAGAACGGACGCGACATGGCCGACCGCCCGCAAAGCCTGCAGGACCAGTTCCTCAACACGGTTCGCAAGCAGAAGATCTCGCTCACGATCTTCCTCGTGAACGGCGTCAAGCTGACCGGGGTCGTCACGTCCTTCGATAATTTCTGCGTGCTGTTGCGTCGCGATGGCCACTCGCAACTCGTCTACAAGCACGCCATCTCCACGATCATGCCATCGCAGCCCGTGCATATGCACGAGGCCGAAGAATAGGACCCGGTATTTGACGGAACACGCGGAAGAACGGACGCGAGGTCCCATCGAGCACAAGACGGTCGCCACGAGGGCAGGGGTCTTCGTGCCGATCCTGCGCCAGGGCCGCCACGACGACGAGAACGCGGCCGATTTCGTTCCCCGCGCCGACGAAGAGCGTCTGGCCGAGATCGTCGGCCTCGCCGCCGCGATCGATCTCGTGATCGTGGCGAGCGGACTCGTGCCGATCGCGAAGGCGCGTCCGGCGACGCTGATCGGCACCGGCAAGCTTGAAGAGTTGAAGGGGATCGTCGCGGCGGACTCGATCGGCCTCGTGATCGTCGATCATCCGCTGACGCCGGTGCAGCAGCGCAACCTCGAAAAGGAACTCGGCGCAAAGGTGCTCGACCGCACCGGCCTGATCCTCGAAATCTTCGGGCGCCGCGCGCGCACGAAGGAGGGTCGTCTGCAGGTGGAGCTCGCGCACCTGACCTATCAGAAGGGTCGGCTGGTGCGCAGCTGGACCCACCTGGAGCGGCAACGCGGTGGCGCAGGCTTCCTCGGCGGTCCGGGCGAAACTCAGATCGAGTCGGACCGCCGTCAGCTGCAGGACAAGATCGGCCGGTTGGAGCGGGAGCTCGAAGCGGTCAAGCGGACCCGCTCGCTGCACCGCTCGAAGCGCAAGAAGGCGCCGAACCCGGTCGTGGCGCTCGTCGGCTACACGAACGCCGGCAAGTCGACGCTGTTCAACGCCATCACCGGCGCGAGCGTGCTGGCGAAGGATCTGCTGTTCGCGACCCTCGACCCGACGTTGCGCCGCGTAACGCTGGCGCACGGCACCGAGGTCATCCTGTCCGATACGGTGGGCTTCATTTCCGACCTGCCGACGCACCTCGTCGCGGCTTTTCGCGCGACGCTGGAGGAGGTCATCGAAGCTGACTTGGTGCTTCACGTCCGCGACCTGTCGAATCCCGACGCTTCGGCGCAGGGCGCCGACGTCAACAAGATCCTGGGCGACCTCGGCATCGATACGGCAGACTCGGACCACGTCGTCGAGGTTTGGAACAAGATCGACCGTCTCGACGAGGCCGGTCGCGCGCAGGTGCGGACGGCGTCCGAAACCCGGCGCGACGGCGTCGCCGTCCATCTCGTCTCGGCGGTCACGGGCGAGGGCGTGCCGGACCTGCTGGCGGACATCGAGCGCCGCATCGCGGGTCGTGTCGCCGACATGTCGCTCGACATCCCCGCCGACAGCCTGCCTTTGCTGCCGTGGGTCTATCAGAACGCCGAGGTGAGGGATCGCATCGACCGGGAAGACGGCAGCGTCCATCTGACGGCCGACATGACGACGCAAGCGCGCGACGACTTGCGACGCATGACGCATCGCTATCCGGACGTCGTCGTCGCCGCGTCGTCGTAAGCCTCGCCATCCTCGGCCCGCGCGCGCGTCTTCGCTTCCAGCCAAAGCGCCTCCATCTCGGCGAGCGAGGCGTCCTGCAGCGTCCGGCCGGACGCGACCAAACGCGCCTCGATATGGCCGAAGCGAGAGCGGAACTTCCTGGTGCAGCCGCGCAGCGCCGCCTCCGAGTCGAGCTCGTGAAAGCGGCCGAGATTGACGAGGCTGAAAAGGACATCGCCGAACTCCTCGGAGGCCGCCGCTCGGTCGCCGGCCGCCAGCGCGGCGTCGAGTTCCGCCCGCTCCTCATCGATCTTCGCCTCGATGTCGGCGGCTCGGTCCCAGTCGAAGCCGACCTTCGCGGCCTTCTCCTGCACCTTCAGCGCCTCGGTCAGCGCCGGAAACGCGCTCGGCACCGCGTCGAGCAATCGTGGCGCTCGGGACGGAGGCTTCGGCCGCCATTCGCCGCCCGTCGTCGGCCGTTCGACGGCCGCCGCTCGTTCGGCGCGCCGACTGGCCTTTTCCGCACGCTCCTCAGCCTTGAT
Source organism: uncultured Rhizobiaceae bacterium (assembly GCA_964249395.1). Lineage (GTDB taxonomy): Bacteria > Pseudomonadota > Alphaproteobacteria > Rhizobiales > Rhizobiaceae > Plantimonas. The sequence goes on along the minus strand of CAXUCL010000002.1, from coordinate 36,590 downwards.
CCGCTCCCATTGACCCTTCGCCGACCGCGCGTTCCGAGCTTCGGCGTCGCCGAAGACGTGTGGGTGCCGGCGGACCATCTTCGTCGTGATGCCGAGCACGACGTCGTCGAACGTGAACAGGTCGGCTTCGGTCGCCATCTGCGCGTGATAGACGACCTGCAACAGCAGATCGCCGAGCTCCTCGCGAAGATCCTCGGGGTCGCGTCGCTGGATCGCGTCCGCGACTTCGTAGGCTTCCTCGAGCGTGTACGGAACGATCGAGTCGAAGGTCTGCTCGATATCCCAGGGACAGCCATCCTCCGGCTGCCGAAGCGCCGCCATGATCTCGATGAGGCGAGCGATATCGCGTGCTGGTTCCATGCCTGCTACTCCCGAACTCCGCTCTACCGATCGCCATTCGCCCCATGCCGGGATTGCTCCAGCTCGACGAACTTATCCTCTTACGCTGGCGGAGCGCGATACTGGCGGCGTCGACGGAAGACGTTCGGTTTCGGCGTCCGCGCCAACGTCTGGGCACGGCAGAGTGGGTGAGGGGAAGTCGACTGATCGATCCCGTCCAAGGAACCAAGGGGATGACTTGCTATCCCGCCTCGCATTATGTTGCATAATATAAATTATGGAACATACGCGAGCAGCGGAGGATCGGCGATGGCTCGGACACGTTTGGCCTATTCGGTCGGGTAATCGTACTCGACCTGAAGGCCATCGTAGCCTGGTCGCACGTGCGGCGGCAGATCGCGCATCAAGGTCTCGTAGTCGAGCGGCGTGTGCATGTGCGTCAACGTTGCGGTCGCGATGCCAAGCTGTTCGATCCAGCCGAGCGCCTGACCGACGGACAAATGGCTCGGATGCGGCTCGTACTGCAGGGCATCGATGACGACGTGCCGGGCACCGCGGATCGCATCGACCGCCGCCGGCGGGAAACCGCTCACGTCCGTGCAGTAGGCGATCGGGCCGAACCGGACGCCGAGCGAGTGGATGCGTCCGTGCTCCTGTTCGAAAGCCACGAATTCGAGATCGCCGCCATTTCCTTCGATCGCAAGCGGCGTGCCGACCGGAAGCGGCAGCCGGCGCACGATTGGCTCGTAAGAGCTACCCGGCGCGCGTTCGAAGCAATACCGGAACCCCTCCAACAACCGTGTGTGAGCCGCGTCGTCCGCGAAGATCGGCATGACGCGTCCCGTATCTAGCGCGAAGCCGCGAAGGTCGTCGATGCCGTGGATATGGTCGGCGTGCGGATGGGTGATCAGCACCGCGTCGAGATGACGGATCTCGTTCGCGATCATCTGCTCGCGCATGTCCGGCCCGCAATCGACCAGAACGGACGTCGTGCCATGCTCGGAGATACGTTGCACGAGGCACGAAGCCCGCAGGCGGCGATTGCGCGGCTCGGACGGATCGCAGGCGCCCCAGTCGCCGGTTATGCGGGGCGTGCCGGGCGACGAGCCGCAGCCGAGGATCGTCAGGCGGAGGCGGTCCGGCATGGCTATGGGCGCGAGGCGGTTCGCGGGTCCGGCACCTTCGCGAACAGTCGAAAGAAGTTGTCCGACGTCCGCTTGGCTGCCTCCGAAAACGTCCAGCTTTTCACCTCGGCGAGCGCCGAGACCGTTCCGACAATGTAAGCCGGCTCATTTCTCCGCCCACGGTGCGGCGGGGGTGCCAGATAAGGCGCGTCGGTTTCGACGAGGATGCGGTCGTCGGGCAACGTCGCCGCCAGGGATCGAAGCTCGTCCGAGCGCTTGAAGGCGAGCATGCCGGAGAACGAGACGTAGCCGCCGAGCGCGACGCCGAGTGCCGCCAGTTCGCGGCCGGCGGAGAAGCAATGCAGGACGAACGAGAAGGCCCCTCGCCGGTGCTCGTCGTCCAGGATGCGCATCATGTCCGCGTCGCAGTCCCGCGAATGAATGACGAGCGGTAGGCCGCTCGACCGCGCGGCGGCGATCTGGCGACGGAACACGGCCTCCTGGACGTCGTGCGGCGCACGGTCGTGGAAGTAGTCGAGACCGGCCTCGCCGATCGCCACGACCTTCGGCTCGGTCGCGCGGCGCAGGTAGTCCTCGGTCGAGCAGTCCGGTTCATCCCCGGCGCTCAAAGGATGCGTGCCGACCGAGGCATAGACGTTCGGGTAGCGCCCGGCGACGGCCCGGATCGCGTCGAAGCGCGCCAACCGCGTCGAGATCGTCACGAGGACCCCGACGCCGGACTCGCCGGCCTGAACCAGCAACGCGTCTCGGTCGGCGTCGAAGTCCGGGAAATCGAGATGGCAATGGCTGTCGACGATGAAGTCGGCCGCCATCTCAAGCCGCGTCCGGTTCCGCATAGCGCGGGAAGATGCCGGACGGGGCCGGCAGGATTGTAGCGGGCGCCAGCATCACGTCGTTCGTCAACTCCGTGAAGCTGCGGTTCTCGGGTCCGACGCCGACGAGGTCCAGCAAGCGCCCCGCCCCGGCCGGTATCACCGGCTGCAGCAGGATCGCGACACGACGCAACGTTTCAGCGGTCACATAGAGGACGGTCGCCATGCGCGCCGGATCGGTCCTGCGCAACGCCCAGGGCTCCTGCCCGGCGAAGTAGCGGTTCGCCTCGGAAACGACGCCGATGATGGCCGCCAGGACGCCATGCAGTTCCTGCCGGTCGACGGCGTCCCGCGCGATGGCGAGAAGGCCGGCCGCCGCGTCGAGCAGCGCCGTGTCGGGTTCCGCGAACGGTCCGGGCGTCGGCACGCGCCCGTCGCAGTGCTTGGCGATCATCGACAGCGAGCGTTGGGCGAGGTTGCCGAGGTCGTTGGCGAGTTCGGAGTTCGTCCGGTTGACGATGGCCTCGTGCGAATAGCTGCCGTCCTGGCCGAACGGCACCTCGCGCAAAAGGAAGTAGCGGAACTGATCGAGCCCGTAGGTCGAGACCAGCGCGAACGGATCCACGACGTTGCCGACCGACTTCGACATCTTCTCCCCCTTGTTGAAGAGGAAGCCGTGCGCGAACACCCGCCGCGGCAACGGCAGGCCGGCCGACATCAGGAACGCCGGCCAATACACCGCGTGGAAGCGCACGATGTCCTTGCCGATGACGTGCAGATCGGCCGGCCAGAAGTCCTTCCGCTCGCCACCTTCGAGGTAGCCGGTGGCGGTCAGGTAGTTGGTCAGCGCGTCGACCCAGACGTACATGACGTGGGCTTCGTCGCCGGGCACCTCGATGCCCCAGTCGAACGTCGTGCGCGACACCGAAAGGTCGCGCAGGCCGCCACGGACGAAGGAAACGATCTCGTTGCGCTTCTCGGGCGGACCGATGAAGCCCGGGTTCGCCTCGTAGTGGGCGAGCAACCGGTCCTGGAAAGCCGACAAGCGGAAGAAGTAGCTTTCCTCCTCCACCCAGACGACGGGCGTTCCCTGCGGGCCGTAGCGCTGACCATCGTCGCGAAGGGTGGTTTCCTCCTCGCCGTAGAACGCCTCCTCGCGCACCGAATACCAGCCGCCATAGGCGTCCTTGTAGATGTCCCCCGCGTCGGCCATGCGCTGCCAGACGGTGCGGCAGGTCGCCTTGTGCCGTTCTTCCGTCGTGCGGATGAAGTCGTCGTTCGTCGCGCCGAGCATCTCCGCCATGCGGCGGAACTCGGCGGCGTTGCGGTCGGCGAGCGCCTGCACGGGCATGCTCTCCGCCTTGGCGGTCTGCAGCATCTTCATGCCGTGCTCGTCCGTTCCGGTCAGGAACATGACGTCGTATCCGTCGAGCCGCTTGAAGCGGGCGATCGCGTCCGTTGCGATGAGCTCGTAGGCGTGGCCGATGTGCGGCCGGCCGTTCGGATACGAGATCGCGGTGGTGACGTAGAATCGTTCGGCCATCGGGTCCGCCGGCGGTCTGGGTCGCCTGCCTATAAGCGCAAGGGCCTGCCGCGGGCCAGCATTTCGTGCGTCGGCCGCGATCGGGGTGCCCGCCGTCGAATGCGGCTATCGGTTCTCGGACGGCGCGTTTCGCATCGCGAACCGTCGTTGGAAATGCGTCATCAGCAACTGCTTGCGATCCATGTTGTACTGCAGGCCGTCGCGGAACCGCGTTTCCTCCTCGCTCCACAACCGGGCGCGAGCGTTCGCGCCCCCCAAATCGTTGCCGACGAGGCGCTCCTCACTTTCCTGCGCGAGCCGGGTGAAGAGGCTCGCGACGACGAGGTTGAAGTCCGTTTCCCGGTCGCGCTGCGTCAGCCCGTCCGCCAACGCGGAGATCGCGTGCCAGTCCGGATCGCTTGCGGCCAGGACGGCGTCGAGGCGCTGCTCGATCGCGTGGCCCTCCCCCGAGACCCGTTGGATCGCCTCACGGACGCTGCCACCGGACTGGCGGACGGCTGCCGCGATCGCGTCCGGTTCCGCGTCCAAGCCGAGGTCGGCCAAGACCGCGCCCACGGCATCCGAACCGAGCGCCTCGCACCGCAGGACGCGGCAGCGCGAGCGAATGGTCGGCAAAAGGCGGCCTGGCAGATGGTTGACCAGCAGGAACAGCGATCGGCTCGGCGGCTCCTCCAGAAGCTTGAGCAGAGCGTTCGCGGCGTTTCGGTTCAAGTCGTCCACCGGATCGACGACCGCGACCCGCCATCCGCGTCCACCCGACGTGGTGTGGAAGAAGTGGTTGAGCCGCCGGATCTCGTCCACCGTCACCTGCGTCTTGAACCCGCCGCGCTCGTTCGGTGGCCGCTCGACGTGGATGAGACCCGGATGACTGCCGATCGCGACCTGGCGCGCGACGTCCTCGGCCGAGTCAGCACCCGGTCGCCCGACGCCAGCTAGGGTCTGGCGAGCGAAGGCGAAGGCGAGCGTCGCCTTGCCGATGCCGCGTGGCCCCTGGATCAGCCAGGCGTGGTGCGGCCGCCCTGCCCCGAACGCCGCCGCCAGCGCCTGTTCGGCGGCCTCGTGACCGATCACGCGCGGCGCCGCGGCCGGCGATCGGATGCCGGGCAGCGCATCGTGCGATGCCGGCGCGTCGTCCGGGATCGGCATCAGCTTATCGCCTGGTTCGACGCCGTACCGGCGCGGTTGCGCTCGAGCGCCCGGACGGCAAACCGTTCCTCGACGATGAACGCGATCTCCTTAGCGACCGCATTGGTGGAGCCGCCGCCGTCCACCAGCACGCAGCGTTCCGCGTGCGCGATGGCGAGCGTCAGAAATCCCTGCCGCCGGGCCTCGTGCGTTGCAAGGTCGTCCCGCTCGAACCGGTCCGCCCTGTCGTTCGCGGTTCGGGCGGCGACCCGCGACCGGGCGGCTTCCGCCGGCAGGTCGAGCACGATGGTCAGGTTCGGAATGGTTCCGGCCAGCGTCACGCGCTCCAACCGCTCGATGAACCGCACGTCGACGCCTTGCAGGCCCTGGTAGATTCGGGTGGAGTCGTGGAAGCGATCGGTGACGACGACGCGGCCCGCTGCGAGCGCCGGGCGGATCACCGCGTCGAGGTGGTCGGCACGCGCGGCGGCGAACAGCAACGCCTCGAGCTCGGCACCGCCCGCGTCGCGCGCTTCGCCCGACAGGATGATCCGGCGCAGCGCTTCGGCCCCCTCGGTGCCGCCCGGCTCGCGCGTCGTCAGGACGTCGAAGCCATCGGCCCGGAGCTTGTCGGCCAACCGGGCGATCTGGGTCGACTTGCCTGTCCCGTCGCCACCTTCGAAGCTGATGAAGAAGCCGCCGATCCGATCCGCCATGCTCACAGGGACCGGATCCAGCCGAAGGCCAGTTCCTGCGCGGCATCCAGGGCGCGAGCCGCGAAGCTTCCCTGCTCGACCGCGTCCGCCGCGAAAACGTCGCGCGACAGGGTGACGGTATCGCCGATGAGGACTTCCATCCGCCCGACCCTGTCTCCCGCCGCCAGCGGCGCGCTCAGCGGCCAATCGTAGATGACGCGGGCCTTGACCTTTTCCGGTCCGTCCCGCGGCACGAGCGCGACGACGTCTTCGCGCGCCACGGCGACGATCTCGGGAACGAGGCCACCGTAGATCGCGGCGCGCCCGACGGTCGTGCCCGCCGCGAACAGCACCTTACGGTCGAAGGTCGAGTTCGCCCATTCGATGACGCGGCGCGCCTCGTCCTCGCGATCCTTGACGCTCGGCAGGCCGCCGAGCACAAGGAAGGTCTTGCGACCCTCGCGTTCCGTGACGCCGACGATGGAGTAGCCGCCCGCTTCCGTGAAGCCGGTGCTCATGCCCGTCGCGCCCAGGTTCAAGCGCAGCAGCGGATTGCGGTTGCGCTGGGTGATCTCGTTCCACTGGAACTCCGGCTCTGCGTAGAGCCGGTAGAAGTCCTTGTGGGCGCCTTCGACGTGGCGCGCGAGGACGACGAGGTCGCGCGCCGTCACGCTTTGTCCGCTCGCCGGCAGTCCGGTCGGGTTGGCGAACACCGAACCGGTCATGCCGAGTTCGCGGGCGCGGGCGTTCATGAGGCCTGCGAATGCCGATTCCGATCCGGCCATGCCCTCGGCGATGACGATCGCCGCGTCGTTCGCCGCCTGCACGATCGTCCCGCGGATCAAGGCGTCGAGCGGGATGCTGGACCGGACCTTGGCGAACATCGTCGAAGTGCCGGACGGCGCGCCTCCCGTTCGCCACGCATGCTCGCTGACCGGAAACGGCTGATCCAGGCGCACCTTGCGCGTTCGCAACGCCTCGAAGACGACCTCCATCGTCATGATCTTGGCGAGCGACGCCGGCGGAAACGCCTTGGCGGAGTTCTTCTCGAACAGGATCGCCCCGGTTTCGCCGTCGACGACGAGACTCTGCGTCGCCTTGGACGCGGCCGGCGTCCATGGCTCCGCGGCCTGCGCGCCGGCGACGACGGACGCGAAGCCGATCGCCAGGCCAGCGAGCGCGGCGGTGCGTGATAGCGAGAGTCGGGGACGGATCATGGGATGAACGGCGCGGCTGTCGGCTTGCTCGGGCGAGAGTAGCCCAGCTTCACCCGCGAGCGACAGTGCAAAACGTCGTCGCGCGCCGCATCAGTCGCGCAGCGTGAACGCGTCGCTCGCGCCGGCTCGCCAGACGGCGCGCAGAACGCCATCGACGTTCGTGCCCGGGGCGAGAACGGCGACGTAGCTGAGGTGTCCTTCGGCATCGGTTTCCACTGCAAGCCGACCGCGCTTCTGCAACGCCGCCCGCACCCTCCCGAGGATCGCGTCGTCCGCAACCGATCCGATGGCGATGCGGACGGCCTCGCGCGACGTCGTCAATCGGTCGAGCGCGTCGAGCGATCCGGGGCGATCCGCGTTCGCTCGCGGCGCGTAGGACGCCGCCACCGCGCTCCAGCGTTCGAGTCGGGGCGTCGGGACGTTCAGCGCCTCTCGCGACGCGGAGTCGCGAATGATCGCGTCGATGGAGGCATCGCTCGATGCGGCTGCGGACGACGATGTCGTCGTCGCTGCACGGCCGGTTCGCCGCGACAGGATCGAGGTTGCCGACGGCGCGGCCTCTTCATTCATTGCCAGCATCACGCCGGACGCCAGGCCATCGTTGGCCGACGGGGCCTTGCCGGGCCGGAAGCTCGCCATCAGGACCGGCGTGTCGTCGCCGTTGAGCGGTGCCTTGCCGACATACTCGACCTTCACCCGACCGACGCCGTCGCCCTTGTAGCCGACGAGGTCGGCCGCCTTGGAGGACAGGTCCATCATCCGATCGGCGACGTAGGGCCCGCGGTCGTTGACGCGCACCAGGACGCTGGCGCCCGTTTTGGTGTTCGTCACGCGCGCGTAGGACGGCAGCGGAAACGTCGGATGCGCGGCGGACAGACCGAACATGTCGTAGATTTCGCCGTTAGCCGTCAGTCGGCCGTGAAAGCTGGCGCCGTACCAGGAAGCGTTGCCGACCTTCACGTAGCCGGGCTGCTCCTTGGGGTAATACCATTTGCCGCGAACCTTGTAGGGCCGGCCGATCTGTTCTCGACCGCCGCCCTTCGGCACCTTCTTCAGGTCGGTGACGCGCGGACTGGCCTTCACCCCGTATTCCGACTCGGTGAAGTGTTCGTTCGGATCGTTCTTGACGCGCTCGGCTGTGCTGGTGCCCGTGCTGTCGGCTTGGCAGCCCGCCAAGGCGCCTACTGCAAGTATGACACCGGCGACCGTCCTTGCCCGCATCAGAGCCGACCGCGCATGGAGCATTCGACTAGTCCCCGACCACCAGCGAGCAAAGCGTGACACCTTGCAGCGCGACCTGCCTCCTTACTCGCCCGAAGAGGTTACCAATCGTCTAAAGCCCGATGCAATCGCAGCATGAAGGCGGGCTGGCACCGGGCTGCGTGAGACGAGGGTCTGGAGGGCCGCTTCGACCCCGGTGTGGCAGGGTTTGTCGTGGTCCCGACCCGCTGTTGCTCATCGGCACCTGCAGCGGCAAAAGCGGATAGGCGTCACGTTATCCCCGGAAACCACAGCAGGCGGCGTCTCGCCTTTCCCTCAAACGGGCCGAGATGAATGGTCGATCGCGCGACCCGATCGCGAGGTCGGCGTCCGTCTCGATCGACCGCCTGGATGGCGTCCGACGCCGCTCGACGCTCGCTTGCCAAAACGGCGCGCCGAGGTCTATTTCGGATCGCCGGATGGGTGGCCGAGCGGTTGAAGGCACCGGTCTTGAAAACCGGCGGGCGGGAAACCGTCTCGTGGGTTCGAATCCCACCCCATCCGCCATGGCTGGCCGTGAAGACGGTCGGTCGATCGAAGACAAGGCGCAGTGCGGTGTTAACCGGACCCATCGGTTCGCAGCCTTGAACGCGCCGGCTTCGGCCCGACATGCTCCCTCAGCCCGGTCGCAGTTCGACCGCCGTTCGAGATCGCGAAGGAGCGCTCATGTCCAACATCGAGCCGAACATCATCGACCCCGCGCGACCGCCCATGCCGCCGGACGACATGCCGCCGACGATCGACCCGTCCGACGACGAACTGGTCGACTCCGACGACATTCGCGAGCCTGGCAACGGCGACATCCGTCCGATCGAGCCCGACCCGGAGGAAGGCGGGAACCGCTCGCCGTCCATCCGCACGTAGCGGGCCAACAGTTCGCCGAAGCGGTGGCGGCCCGTCAGCCGGTCAGCAGGATCGTCGCGCCGGTGGTGGCGCGGCTCTCGAGGCTGCGGTGCGCGTCCGCTGCTCGTTCCAGAGGAAAGCGTTGGTCGATCCGAACCTTTACGGCGCCCGACGCGATCACGTCGAACAGCGCGGCGGCCGAGGCTTCCAACTCGGCGCGGTCCAGCGTGTAGCCGAACAGGCTCGGCCGCGTCGCGAAAAGCGAGCCCTTCTGGTTGAGGATGGCCAGGTCGATGTCCGCCAGCTTGCCGGACGATTGGCCGAACGACACCCAAAGGCCACGCGGTTTCAGGCAGTCGAGGCTGCCGGGAAAGGTGTCGCGCCCGACCGAATCGTAGACGACGTCGCACTTGCGGCCGTTCGTAAGCTCGCGGACGCGTTGGACGAAGTCCTCGTCACGATAGTTCACGACGTGATCGTAGCCGTAGGTTCGGGCGAGCGCGCACTTCTCGGCCGACCCAGCGGTACCGATCACCGTCGCGCCGAGGTGCTTCGCCCATTGGCCGGCGATGAGGCCGACGCCACCGGCCGCCGCGTGAAACACCAGCACCGTTTCGGGACCGACCGGAAAGGTCCGGCGCAACAGATACTCGGCCGTCATGCCCTTCAGCATGACGGCGGCCGCAGTCTCGAAATCGATCGCGTCCGGCAGATGCACGGCGGCCACCGCGTCGACGATGACGCGATCCGCATAGGCGCCCTGACCGGCCGTATAGGCCACCCGATCGCCGATCGAGAAACCTGCGACCCCGTCGCCAACGGCCGCAACCGTTCCCGCCCCTTCCTTGCCGAGCACGAACGGCATCGTCGCCGACTTGTAGAGCCCGGTGCGGAAGTACACGTCGATGAAGTTGAGGCCGGCCGCCGCCTGGTCGATCAGGAGTTGGCCCGGCTTCGGCGGACCGGGATCGTGATCCTCGTAGCTCAAGACGTCCGGCCCGCCATGCGAGCGAACGAGAACCGCCTTGCTCACGCGTCGGCTCCCTTTTCCCTGACCTTGTCCACCACCTGCAACACCGCGCCGATGCCGAGGAGGTAGAGGCCGGTCAGAACGATGCCAAGCTTCAGCCAGAGCGGCACGACGAACTCGTAGAACAGCGCGCTCGTCGAAAGAACGGCCCAAACGGCCGTGACGCCGAGGGTCAGACCGCGCAGGCGCTTCACCCGCGTCGGGTGCACGAACTTGATCGGCAGGAAGGTCGCGATCGAGCAGAAGGCGACGAACAGGAAGGCCGTCACCTCGTTCGGCTGCGTCGCGAAGAACGTGAAGACCACCATGTTCCAGGCGACCGGGAAGCCGCGGAAGTAGTAGTCCGTCGTCTTCATGCGGGTGTCTGCGTAGTAGATCGCGCTGGTGATGACGATCAGCGCCGCGGCCACGACCGACAGCGGCCGACCGATGATCCCGGACTGGTAGAGCGCGAAGGCCGGGATGATGACGTAGGTCGCGTAGTCGATGATCTGGTCCAGCACGTCGCCCGACCAGTTCGGCAGGATGCGGCTGACACCGACCTTGCGCGCCATCGGCCCGTCGATCGCGTCGACGAACAGCGCGATGCCGAGCCAGCCGAACATCTCCGACCAGCGGTGTTCCGACGCAGCGATGATCGACAGGAACGCCCAGAACGCGCCGCTGGCGGTCAGAAGATGCACGGAGAAGGCGCGCCACGCATCGAGCTTGGAGACCGGTTTCAGCGTTCCTCCTTCCGCCGGCGGCGCCGCATCGTGCCCTGCCATTGTCATCGGCCCCGTCATCCGTATCTCAAGGCGTCACGCCGCGACGCCACGGCGGGGTCCTGCCTAACGCAAGATGGCGGGACGCGCATTGGAGTTCCTTACGTGAGCGAGATCAAACAGGAAATAGTCGTCGTCGGTGGCGGCTTGGCCGGCTATGCCACCGCGATCGCGTTGGCGGACGAAGGCTTTGAGACGGCGCTCGTCGCTCCGACCCGCGGCGAGACCGATCGTCGCTCGACCGCCTTGCTCGGTTCTTCGGTCGCGTTCCTCGACCAGATCGGCATCATGAGCCGCTTGCGCGACGCGGCCGAACCGCTCGCCACCATGCGACTCGTCGACGACACGCGCCGCCTTCTGCGCGCGCCGACGGTCGAGTTCCGCGCCGGCGAGATCGGCCTGGATTGCTTCGGCTACAACGTTCTCAATGAACGGATCGGCGACGTCCTCGCCGAACGGGCCGGCGAGCTCGACACGCGGCTGCGCATTATCGATGCTCCGGCGGTCGAACTGCGAAGCGAAGACAATACCGCGACCGTTCGCCTCGGCGACGGCACGAGCATTCACGCGTCGCTCGCGGTTGGGGCCGACGGCCGCCGCTCGGTCGTGCGCGAGGGCGCCGGGATCGCCATGCGGGAGTGGTCCTATCCGCAGCGCGCGCTCGTCATGAATTTCGAGCATGACCTGCCCCATCAGGGCGTGTCGACGGAGTTCCACACTCGGACGGGTCCCTTCACGCAGGTTCCCTTGCCCGGCGGGCGCTCCTCGCTGGTCTGGGTCGAAGAACCTGCGACTGCCGACCTGCTCGTCGACGTGGACCGCGAGCGGTTGGGCGAGATGGTTGAAGAGAAGCTCCACTCAATCCTCGGCACGGTTCGGATCGATGGACCGGTTCAGGCCTTCCCGTTGAGCGGCGCGATTGCGACCGCAATGTCCGGGAACCGCGTCGCGCTCGTCGGCGAAGCGGCGCACGTGTTTCCACCGATCGGGGCGCAGGGATTGAACCTTGGCCTTCGCGACGCTGCGGAACTCGTCCGTGCCGTTTGCGACAGCCGCGACGATCCCGGCCGGCGTTCGGCGCTGCGCCGCTATGAGGCTAGACGGCGTGCGGACGTCCTGTCGCGCACGGCGGCGGTCGACGCCCTGAATCGCTCGCTTCTCCTCGGCTTCCTGCCGGTGCAGATGGGACGAAGCCTCGGCCTGTCGGCGATGGCGGGAATCGCACCGCTCAGACGCTTCCTGATGCGGGAAGGCACCGTTCCCGGCGCGGGGTTCCTCGGCATACCGGACTCACTCCGGACGGCGTTCGGGAACGTTGGGCACGCTGCCGATCCGCTGGCTTGAGGACGCCACGAGACAGAACGGAAGCGGCGAACGCTCGAAACTTCGGTTTCGCGGCTTCCAATCGCGTTGAAGCGAGGCGTCGACGCGACTTGCGACCGTATCGTCACTGGCCCATCTGAACGGTGGCATGCAGACAGCGCGGTTTCACATCGGTCAGGTGGTCAGACACCGCGTCTTCCCGTTCAGGGGCGTCATCTTCGACGTGGACCCGGAGTTCGAGAACACGGAAGAATGGTACATGGCGATCCCCGCAGAGATCAGGCCGCGGCGCGACCAGCCCTTCTACCACCTCCTCGCCGAAAACGCCGAAACCGAATATGTCGCCTACGTCTCGGAACAGAACCTCGTGCCGGACGAGAGCGGCCTGCCGATCCGGCATCTGGACGTAGGCGAATTGTTCGACGAGCCGGTCGCCGGGGCTTACCGTTTGAAGGGCTTGCACCGGAACTGAACGTGTGTGGAGCGGACGAAAAAGGGCGGGCGCCTTGCGGCCCCGCCCCGATCGTTTTCGATCTCGCGCTCGCCTACTGAGCGGTCGCCGTCGGCGTGGCCGTCGCGCCGCCGGCTTTCGCCTGCGCCTGCGCGTCCTCGAACTTCTTGCGGCGTGCGTCGGCCTGCTTCTGCAAGGCGTCGTTCAGTTCCTGCTGGCGCTTGGCGAGATCGGATTGCTGGGCCGCCGCGCCGTCGTAGGCTTTGCCGAGACCAGTGAGCGTGATCTTGATCGGGTTCGGCTGCCGCTGGAAGTTGGTGGACGTGACAGTAAGGCCCCTACCCTTCTTCAGCGAAGCGATCATCGCGTCCGTGAGCTGCGCTTCGGCGATGCAACGGTCCGGGAAACAGACGGAATAATCCATCTTCTGCGCCTTGTTGCCGTCGACCTGCACCTGCACACCGGCTTGGATCACGCGGCCCGTCGGCACCACGGCCTGCATGACCTTCTGGCTGACCTTGCCCTTGACGTCGATCAGGTTGATCGCCGTGATGAGCTGCCGCGTGTCGGCGATCAGCGAATATTGCGTGTTGCAGATCTCGTTGTCGCCCTGCTTCGAGCAGACCTTGAACCACTGCGTGCCCGGCACCGGCTGCGGCTGGGCCGCCGCAGGCGCGGCCGGCCGGGGCGCCTGCTGCGCGTTCGCGTACGACGCGGAAACGAGCAGCGGGGTTGCAGCGGCGAGGCCGAGAACCACGACCCTGACGGTCGAATGAGACGGACGTGTCTTCACGGGCGTTGGATCTCCACGGGCGGCGGCTGCGATCACGGAACGGCGGCTGTCTAGCGGCTGCGGTGCTCCGGTGCAAATGCGGCCGTTTGAAGGCCCAAACGTCTGCCGGCATTGACGTTTCAGGCATAGGCAAGGTCGACGACGGAAGCTAATGACAACCGCGCCCGACCCGTCCGCCGATCGGAAACACATGCCTGTCCGCCTTCGCACAACTGTGGTCGCCAGTCTCCTCGGCCTGTCCTGCACGGCCTTTTTGATCGGTGTGATTCCCGCCGCTGTCGCCGAGCCGCAACACGCGATCGCCATGCAGGGCGAGCCGAAGCTCGGACCGGGTTTCGCGAGCCTGCCGTTCGTCGATCCTCAGGCGCCGAAAGGCGGCGTCATGCGCTACGGCGTCTATGGCACGTTCGACAACCTGAACCCGGTCATCGTGCGCGGCGCCACCACGACCGCGCGCGGCATCTGGTTCGATCCGGAATACGGCAATCTGGTCTTCGAGCCGCTGATGTGGCGCTCGCCGGACGAGCCATTCACGCTGTACGGCCTTCTGGCCGAGAGCGTCGAGACCGACGCTGAGCGAACCTTCGTCGAGTTCACGCTGAACCCGCGGGCGCGCTTCTCGGATGGGAAGCCCGTCACCGTCGACGACGTCATGTTCACGACCGAGATGATGCGGCAGGTCGGCGTCGTGCGACCGCAGTACACGGACTGGCTGTCGCGCGTCGCCCGCATCGAGTCGGTCGGCGAGCGAGGCATCCGCTTCACCTTCAACGAGCGGGCGGATCGCGAGCTGCCGCTGCTCCTGGCCGGCCTGCCGGTGCTGCCGCGGCACGGCTTCGATCCCGCGACGTTCGGCCAGACCACCCTCAAGCCGGTGATCGGTTCGGGACCCTACGTCATCGCGAGCGTCGATCCGGGCCGCCGTATCGTTTACCGCCGGAACCCGGACTATTGGGGCAAGGACCTGCCGCTGAAACGCGGCCTCGACAACTACGACGAGATTTCCATCGACTATTTTCGAGACGCCAACGCGCAGTTCGAGGCGTTCCAGAAGGGCCTCTCCTTTGTCTATCCCGACGCCAGCCCGCAGCATTGGCGCACCGCCTACGACTTTCCAGCCGTGCGCGACGGGCGCGTCGTCAAGGACACGTTCGAGACCGGCCGGCCGGCGCCGGCCTACGGCTTCTTCTTCAACACCCGCCGTGCGACATTCTCCGATCCGCGCGTGCGGCGCGCGCTCGGCTACCTGTTCGATTTCGAATGGGCGAACCGGAACCTGTATTTCGCCGCGTACGACCGGGTCGCCGGCTTCTTCGCGAACTCCGAGCTTTCCAGCGTCGGCCGTGCGGCGGACGAGCGTGAGCGGGGGTTGCTCGCGGCGCATCCGAACGCCGTTCTGCCGGAGGTGATGGACGGCACCTGGCGACCCCCTGCGAGCGACGGGTCGGGCGGCGACCGCAAGTTGCTCCGGCAGGCCGTGGAGCAATTGCAGGCCGCCGGCTTCACGTTCGCTGGCGGCCAGACGCTCGATCCGGCGGGACGGCCGTTCGGCTTCGAAATCCTCGTCCAGAACGCCGAGCAGCAGCGGATCGCGCTGAGCTATCAGCGCACGCTCGGCCGGATCGGCGCGGCGGTTTTGATCCGCCTCGTCGACGACGCGCAGTTCCAGCTTCGCAAGCAGCGCTTCGACTACGACGTCCTGATCGCCTCGCTGGTCGCCTCGCTGTCGCCCGGCGCCGAGCAGCGCAACCGGTGGGGCTCGCCGTCGCGCGACGCCAACGGCTCGTTCAATTTCGCCGGCGTCGCCGACCCGGCGGTGGATGCCCTGATCCAGGCGATGACGACGGCGCGCTCGCGCGAGGAGTTCGTCTCAGCCGCCAGAGCCTACGATCGCGTTCTGATCTCGGGCGCCTATGTCGTGCCGCTGTTCTACGTTGCCGAGCAGTGGCTCGCCCGCTGGCGCTTCGTCGAACGTCCGCCGCAGACGCCCCTCACCGGCTACTACCTGCCGTCGTTCTGGCGCGCGCCGGAGCGGTGAGCTTGACGGATGAGGACCGGCGGCGTCGCCTCGCGGCAAAACGCAACAACGAGCGCGTGAAGCTCGGTGCGACGGCATTGAATGCGATCGCCATCGCGATCGTTTCCGTTGCGGTCGTGCTGCCAGCCATCTCTGCACCCGACCTGCTGTTGACAGGTCGCGCATGGATTTTGCTTCTCGCCGCTATCGTCTTACATCTCGTTGCGCATGCAGCGCTGAGCTTCCTGCGAAGCGAGGATTGACCATGAACGCGGATATGGTTCTCACGTGGGGTCTCCTCGCGATCTTCGTCTTGATCGGCTTTCTCTGGTTGCGCCATCAAGCACGTGAGTTCGACCGGAAATACGGTGGGGAGTGACGGACAACGTCCGTGCATGTTTGGGCGAACGGGTCCCGCCAACCTTCTCCAACGACCGTCGCGCTCGCTTGGCCTGTTACGTTACATCGGGCGTGACGATCACATTGGCAGGCGCACCCGCCCAGCGTCGTTTAGGACCGCGCTTGATCGTGCCGTCTGCAGCCGACTGCCTTATCGTCACGCCGCCTTCTTCAAAACCTCGTCGGCGAAGCGCGAGAGTTGCGTCGCGATCGTCGCCGCCCCGTTCAGCCGCTTCTCGGGCGTCGGGTAGTCGCGGATGAGCACGATCGACTGGTCCGGTCGAATCTTCGCCTGGCTGCCCTGCTCGCCGATGTAGCGGACGAGCGCGGCCGGATTGGGGAAGTTCTTCTCGCGGAACTGGACGACCACGCCTTTCGGTCCGGCGTCGAGCTTCTCGATGTTGGCCTTGCGGCACAAGGACTTGATGTAGACGACCTTCAGAAGGTGCTGCACCTCCTCCGGCATCGGGCCGAAGCGGTCGATCATCTCGGCGCCGAAGGCGTCGATCTCGCGCCCGTCGGTCAGGTCGGCGAGGCGGCGGTAGAGCCCCATGCGGAGCTGCAGATCCGGAACGTAGGTGTCCGGGATCATCACGGCCGTGCCGAGCGTGATCTGCGGTGACCAATGGCCGTCCACCGCCTCCGGCTCGCCCTTCATCTCGGCGACCGCCTCCTCCAGCATCTGCTGGTAGAGCTCGAACCCGACCTCCTTCACGTGGCCGGACTGCTCCTCGCCGAGGAGATTGCCGGCGCCGCGCTGATCGAGGTCATGGGATGCGAGCTGGAAGCCGGCGCCGAGCTGATCGAGCGATTGCAGCACCTTCAAGCGCCGCTCCGCTCCCACCGTCGGCGTCTTGTTGGCGGGGATCGTCAAAAGGGCATACGCGCGCTGCTTCGAGCGTCCGATCCGGCCGCGCAACTGGTAGAGCTGCGCGAGACCGAACATATCGGCGCGGTGCACGATCATCGTGTTGGCGCTCGGAATGTCGAGGCCGCTTTCCACGATCGTCGTCGAAAGCAGGACGTCGTACTGCCCCTCGTAGAAGGCGTTCATGATATCCTCGAGCTCGCCCGCCGCCATCTGGCCATGCGCCACGGCGACCTTCAACTCGGGCACCTGGCTGTCCAGAAAGTCCTTGATGCCGGCCAGATCTGAGAGACGCGGTGCGACGTAGAAGCTCTGACCGCCGCGATAGCGCTCGCGCAGCAGCGTTTCGCGCACCACCAGGGCGTCGAAGGGGGCGACGAAGGTTCGAACCGCGAGGCGATCGACCGGCGGCGTGGTGATGAGCGACAGCTCGCGCACGCCGGTCAACGCGAGTTGCAGCGTGCGCGGGATCGGCGTCGCCGAAAGCGTCAGCACGTGCACGTCGCTCTTGAGCTCCTTCAGCCGTTCCTTGTGCTTGACGCCGAAATGCTGCTCCTCGTCGATCACCAGCAAGCCGAGGCGCTTGAAGGTGACGCCCTTGCCGAGCAGCGCGTGCGTGCCGACGACGATGTCGACGGTTCCGTCGGTGACGCCCTTCTTGGCGGCGGCGAGATCCTTCGCCTGCACGAGGCGCGAGGCCTGCGCGACGTTCAGCGGCAAGCCGTGGAAGCGATCCGAGAACGTCTTGAAGTGCTGGCGCGCCAGAAGCGTGGTCGGCACGACGACGGCGACCTGCAGTCCGTTCATGGCGGCGATGAACGCGGCGCGCAACGCCACCTCCGTCTTGCCGAAGCCGACGTCGCCGCAGACGAGCCGGTCCATCGGGCGGCCGATGCCGAGATCGTCCGCCACGGCGTCGATCGCAGTCTGCTGGTCGTCGGTCTCCTCGTAGGGAAAGCGCGCGGCGAACTCGCCCCACGCCCCTTCCGGCGGCAGCAGCTTCGGCGCGCCGCGGGTCTGCCGTTCGGCGGCGATGCGGATCAGGCCGCCCGCCATGTCGAGAAGGCGCTTCTTGAGCTTGGCCTTGCGCGCCTGCCAGGCGCCGCCGCCGAGCTTGTCGAGCACCGCTTCCGAGCCTTCGCCGCCGTAGCGCGACAGGAGGTCGATGTTCTCCACTGGCAGGAACAGGCGGTTGTCGTTGGCGTAGTGCAACTCGACGCAGTCGTGCGGCGCGCCGGCCGCCTCGATGGTCTTCAGCCCGGCGAAGCGCGCGATGCCGTGGTCGACGTGGACGACGATGTCGCCCTCCGAGAGTCCGGTCGCTTCTGAGAAGAAGTTCGAGCCGCGCTTGCGCTTGCGTCCGCGCCGAACCAACCGGTCGCCGAGGATGTCCTGCTCGCCTATCACCACGAAGCGGTCGGTCTCGAACCCTGCCTCGATCCCCATCACCGCCGTCGCGACGGTGTTGGTGCCGACCTCCAACGCCTGCTTCAGCGTGCCGACCGCCTTGATGTTGCCGAGCCCGTGCTCCTCGACGACCTGCGTCAGGCGTTCTCGCGAGCCCTCGGTCCAGGCGGCGAGGATGACCTGCCGGCCGCCCTCGCGGACGCGGGAAATGTGGTCGACCGCCCGTTCGAAGACATTGACGTCGCCGGCCGCGCGCTCGGTCGCGAAGCTGCGCCCGCGCCTGATGTCGAGATTGATCGCCGAAGCGCCGCCCGCGTCCGGCAGGCCGTAGGCGGACAAGCGGATCGGATCGACGCTCGCGAGGCCACCGGCGAGCTCTTCGGCCGTGACGTAGAGCTGCGAAGGGTCGACCGGGTTGTAGGGAACGGCGTCCGCCGTGCCCTCGCCCGCGCCGCGCTTGCGGGCGCCGAAATGGTCCTCGATCGTCTTGCGGCGCTCGGCGACGGCTTCGTCGACGAGATGGTCGAGGACCATCGTCCAGTCGGACACGTAGTCGAACAGCGTGTCGAGCCGCTCGTAGAACAGCGGCAGCCAGTGCTCGAGACCCGAGTAGCGCCGACCGTCGCTGACCGCCGCGTAGAGCCCGTCGTTGCGCGACGGCGCGCCGAAGCGGCGGACGTAGTTCGTGCGGAAGCGGCTGATCGTTTCCTCGGTCAACGTGACCTCGCTGACCGGCGCGAGCTCGAAGGCCTTGCGCTGGCCGGTGGTGCGCTGCGTCGTCGGATCGAAGGCGCGGATGGATTCGAGCGTATCGCCGAAGAAATCGAGCCGGATCGGTTCCTCGTCCCCCGGCGCGAAGAGATCGAGGATGCCGCCGCGCACGGCGAACTCGCCGTTCTCGCGGACCGTCGCGACGCGCTCGAAGCCGCCTCGGCCGAGCGCCTTCACGATCGCGTCCATCGAGATGCGGCCGCCCGCCTTGGCCGAAACGGTCTCGGCCGCGAGCAGGTCACCCGACGGCATCTTCTGGATCAGCGCGTTGGCGGTCGTCAGGATCAAGGCGCGATGCGGGTTCGCCTTGAGGGCGTGGATCGCCGTCATGGCCGACAGGCGCATGGCCGCGGCGTCGCTCGACGGGCCGACGCGGTCGTAGGGCAGGCAGTCCCAGGCCGGCAGGGCGACGACGGGTAGCTCCGGCGCGACGAAGCGCAGGGCGTCCTCGAACTCGGCGAGCCGGTTGCCGTTGCGCATGACAAAGACAAGCGGCGCCTTGGCCGCGCGGTGGCGCGCGATCTCGGCGACCAGAAACGGCCCGTAGCCGTCGATGACGTTGCCGATCGAGAAGCCGGCGCTTCCCATCAACGCCTTCTTCAAAGCGTCCGCCGCCTTCTTCACCACGCCGTCGCTCCGTCGGCCGCGCAGAACGCCTTGATGCGGCGCATCACCGCCGTGTCGTAGTTGCCCGGCGTCGCGGCCTCGCCGGTCAGCCACTTGAACAGGTCGCGGTCGGGAGCTTCCATCAGCAGTTCGTAGTCCGTCATTTCTTCGTCGTTCAGGGCGTCGATCTGGGCGTCGGCGAAGCGGCCGAGCACGAGGTCCATCTCCCGCGTGCCACGATGCCAGGAGCGGAACAGCGCCTTGCGGCGGCGGGGATCGAGATCGGCCGAGGACCGCCGCGTTCCGGACATTCGAGGCGCCTTCGGTTGGAATGCCGTCGGCTATATAGGCGGCCCGTCCGCCTGTCAGCCTTGCCCTCTTCGCCGCACCCGATAAACAGGCCGCGCGATGCGTCCCACCCTTCTCGATCCGCTCTTCGCGGGACTGACGAGCCTCGACGGCGTCGGACCGAAGCTCGCGAGCCTGTTCCGCGCGCTGCTGCTGCCGGGCGGGGCGGACGCGCCCCTGCGCATCCGCGACCTGTTGTTCCACCTGCCGACCGGCCTGGTCGACCGGCGCCGCCGCGAGGAGATCGCCAGCGCCCCGGACGGCGCGCTCGTGACCATGGCGGTGCGGATCGACCGGCACGCTGCCGCGCCGCGCGGCAAGGGCGCGCAGCCCTACCGCGTCTTCGCCCACGACGAGACAGGCGAGATCGCCCTCACCTACTTCCGCGCCGAAGCGGGGTGGATGGAAAAGCTGTTCCCGGTCGATGCCGAGATGCTGGTCTCAGGCCGCGTCGAATGGTTCAACGGCCGGCCGCAGATGGCGCATCCGGATCTGGTCATGCCGCTGGCCGAGGCCGCGAACGCGCCGCTCGTCGAGCCGATCTATCCAATGACGGCCGGGTTGTCGCCGAAGCTGCTGCGCCGCTCGGTCGCCGCGAGCCTCGCCCGCCTGCCGGACTTGCCGGAATGGATCGAGCCGAGCGTCGTCGCCCGCCATTCCTTCGCGCCGTTCGGCGAGGCGCTGCGGCAGGCGCACGCCCCGAACGATGCGGTCGACGTCGACCCGCGTGCCGCGCACCGTCGCCGCTTGGCCTATGACGAACTGCTCGCAGGTCAGCTCGCGCTCGCCCTGTCGCGTCAACGCGTCAAGAAGGCGAAAGGCCGGCCGCTGCGCGGCGAAGGGCGGCTGACGGCGAAATTATTGTCCGCCCTGCCGTTCGCGCTGACGGACGCGCAGGCGCAGGCCCTGGACGAAATCCGCGCCGATATGGCCGAGGACGACCGGATGCTGCGTTTGCTGCAGGGCGACGTCGGGGCCGGCAAGACGGCGGTCGCGCTGCTTGCGATGGGAACGGCGGCCGAAGCCGGCGCGCAATCCGCGCTTCTCGCGCCGACGGAGATTCTCGCAAGGCAGCATTACGAGGGCCTGCACGGCTTCTGCGAAGCGGCGGAGCTCTCGATCGTGCTTCTGACCGGCCGTGATACGGGCCGCAGGCGGGCCGAGAAACTCGCCGCCATCGCCGAAGGATCGGTCGACATCGTCGTCGGCACCCATGCCCTGTTCCAGGAAGGCGTCGAATATCGCGACCTCGGGCTCGTGGTCGTCGACGAGCAGCACCGCTTCGGGGTGCATCAGCGCCTCAGCCTCACCCGAAAGGGCCGCTCGCCCGATCTTCTCGTGATGACGGCGACACCGATCCCGCGAACGCTGGTGCTGGCGGCCTTCGGCGACATGGACGTTTCGCGCCTCCACGGAAAGCCGGCCGGCCGGCAGCCGATCCGCACCGTCAGCGTCCAGTCCGACCGCCTCAACGAGATCGTCCAGCGCATCGGCAAGGCGATCGCTGATGGCGAGAAGGTCTATTGGGTGTGTCCGCTCGTGGAGGAGTCCGAGAACACCGACCTGACGGCGGCCGAGGAGCGGTTCCGCGTGCTCGTCGGCGTGTTCGGCGCGGCTCACGTCGGCATCGTCCACGGGCGGATGCCCGGCGAGGAGAAGGACGCCGCGATGGCGGCGTTCAAGACCGGCCGAACCCGGCTGATCGTCGCGACCACGGTGATCGAGGTCGGCGTCGACGTGCCGGACGCGACGATCATCGTGATCGAGCACGCCGAGCGGTTCGGCTTGGCGCAACTGCATCAGTTGCGGGGCCGCGTCGGGCGCGGCACGAAACCGTCGTCCTGCGTCCTCATCTACCGTGCGCCGCTCGGCGAAGTCGCCAAGGCGCGGCTCGCCGTGATGCGGGAAACGGAGGACGGCTTCCGCATCGCCGAGGAAGATCTGCGCCTGCGCGGTGAGGGCGACCTGCTCGGCACCAAGCAGTCCGGCCTGCCGAGCTTTCGCCTGGCGAACCTAGACGTCCACGGCGACCTGATGCAGATCGCCCGGGACGACGCGCGGCTGGTGATCGCCGTCGATCCCGAGTTGGAAGGACCGCGCGGCGAAGCGCTGCGCGCTCTCCTCTACCTGTTCGGCCGCGACGACGCGATCCGGCTGCTGCGGGCGGGGTGAGCGGAGTCGGCGGGCCGGCGTTGCGGAACCCGACCCGTACGCTCACACGTCTGCCGTTCGTCATCCCGGGCTCGACCCGGGATCCATGCCGTGGCCGTCGAACAAGGTCCGTCCGGTCGCGGACGGACATTCTCCTTTCATCGTCTCGGCAGGTCAGACGGTTTGGAATGGGTCCCGGGTCAAGCCCGGGACGACGAAGCGGATGGGGAGGTGAGAAAGCCAGAAGCCGGCCGAGTCCTTACTCCGCCGCTTCCCGTCGCTCCGCCGCTTGTTCCTCCACCAGCCTCGACGCCTCCGTCTGCGTCAACGTGCGTTCGCCCTCCGGCCCGACGATGCCGGCCGAAACGATCAGCTTCATTGCGTCCTCGACCCGCATATCGAGGATCCTCACCTCGTCGCGCGGGACGTAGAGGAGGAAGCCGGACGTCGGGTTGGGCGTCGGCGGCAGGAACACCGCGAGCATCTCCGTGCCCGCAAACACCTCGGCGATCTCGCCCCTCGCCGTGGTCGCGACGAGCGCGATGGACCACAGGCCCTTGCGCGGATACTCGATCAGCGCGGCGGTCTTGAAGCTCGACGAATGGTCGGCGAAGACGGTCTCGAAGATCTGCTTCAGCGCGGTGTAGAGCGTGCGGACGAGCGGCGTCCGCTGCAGCGCCCGCTCGCCCCATCCGACGACGGTTTTCCCGACAAGGTTCGCGGTCAGGAAACCGATCAGCGTGATCAGCACGAGGGCGACGACGAGTCCGAAGCCGGGAATACTGACGAACAGGTAGTTGCTCGGGTCGTAGCGGGCCGGGATGTAGGGCTTCACCCACGAGTCCACCCAGCGCATGAACGACCACGTCACCCAGATGGTGATCGCCAGCGGCGCGCAGATCACGAACCCGGTGAAGAAGTAGGTTCGCAGCTTCACCATCATGACGTGTCGTCCTCGCTTTGCGCGAGACGCTAGCAGCCTCCATGCCGCGGTGCGAGCGAAGCTTTCGCGAGGGGCGTCGTGCCGCGCGTCCGCGCTATTCGACGGTGACCGACTTCGCGAGGTTGCGCGGCTGGTCGACGTCCGTGCCCATGTGGACGGCCGTGTGGTAGGCGAGCAGCTGCAGCGGCACCGCGTAGGCTATGGGCGTCAGGATGTCCGGCATGTCCGGCAGGACGATCGTTTCCGTCGCCTTCACCGACGCCGCGCGCGCGCCGCTCTCGTCGGTGATGAGGATGATACGGCCGCCGCGGGCCGCGACCTCCTGCATGTTGGAAACCGTCTTCTCGAACACGGCGTCGTGCGGAGCGATCACGATCACCGGCATCGTCTCGTCGATCAACGCGATGGGGCCGTGCTTCAACTCGCCGGCGGCGTAGCCCTCGGCGTGGATGTAGCTGATCTCCTTGAGCTTCAACGCGCCTTCGAGCGCGAGCGGATACGAGAAGCCGCGCCCGAGGAACAGGGCATGGCGGTAGGTCGCCATCTCGCGCGACAGCGCCTCGATCTGGGAATCCAGCTTGAACGCCTCCGCCATCATGCGAGGCGCCTCGGTCAGCGCCGACGTCAACTCGATCTCGCGCTCGGGCGAGATCACGCCGCGGGTGACGCCGGCGTGGATCGACAAGGCCGCCAGCGCCATGAGCTGGCAGGTGAAGGCCTTGGTCGAGGCGACGCCGATCTCCGGGCCGGCGAGCGTCGGGAACGCGGTGTCAGCCTCCCGTGCGATGGTGGATTCCGGCACGTTCACGATTGCGGCCGTCGCCAAGCCGGAAGCCTTCGCGTAGCGCAGGGAGGCCAGCGTATCGGCCGTCTCGCCCGACTGCGACACGAAGAGCGCCAAGTCGACGCCGTCGAGCGGGCTTTCGCGGTAGCGGAACTCGGACGCGACATCGAGGTCGCAGGCGATGCGGGCGTAGCGCTCGAAGAAGTAGCGGCCGGTCAGCCCGGCGAAGAAGCCGGTGCCGCAGGCCGAGATCGCCATGCGTCGCACGGCGGAGAAGTCGAGCGACGTGCCGGGCGGCAGCCGCGAGCGGCCGGTCGTCATGTCGACGAACGCGCCGAGCGTGTGGCTGACCACCTCCGGCTGCTCGTAGATCTCCTTCTGCATGAAATGGCGGTAGTTGCCCTTGTCGACGTAGAAGGGTTTGCCCGTCGAGCGCACCACCGGCCGGTCGACCGGGTTGCCGTCGGCGTCCATGATCCGCGCGCCGTCGCGGTTCACGACCGCCCAGTCGCCGTCCTTGAGGTAGCGGATCGCGTCGGTGAACGGCGACAGGGCAATGGCGTCGGAGCCGAGGAAGGTCTCGCCGTTCCCCTCGCCGATCGCGAGCGGCGGCCCGTTGCGCGCCGCCATCACCGTGTCCGGATCGTCGCCGAAGATCACCGCGAGTGCGAACGCCCCACGAATTTCATGCAGTGTCGCCTGCATGGCGGCTTCGTTCGATCGGCCGGCGCGGCGGTGCTTGGCCAGGATGTGCGCGACGACCTCGGTGTCGGTCTGGCTCGCGAACGTCGCGCCATCCGCGACCAGGCGGTTCTTCAGTTCGGCGAAGTTCTCGATGATGCCGTTGTGGACGACTGCGACGCCGTCGGCGAAGTGCGGATGGGCGTTGCGTTCGTTCGGCACGCCGTGCGTCGCCCAGCGCGTGTGGCCGATGCCGATATGGCCGGCCAGGGGCGACCCGACGAGAATAGCCTCCAGGTTCACGAGCTTGCCCTCGGCCCGGCGACGATCGAGCCGGCCATTGGCGATCGTCGCGATCCCGGCGGAATCGTAGCCGCGATATTCGAGCCGCTTCAGTGCGTCGACGAGCCGGTCCGAAACCGGGCGCGTTCCAACGATGCCGATGATGCCGCACATGACTTAAGCGCTTCCCGTTCCGCTCGGGCCTTTGACCGACCGCGACGCCTTGACGGCGGCGACGCGCGCCTTGAGTTCCGCACCCCGTCCTTCCATGACGACCTGTCGCCCGCGCCCGATCGCGAGCGCGCCGGCCGGAACGTCGCCCGTGATGACGCTGCCGGAACCGACATACGCGCCGTCGCCGATCGCGACGGGCGCAACGAGCGAGGAGTTCGAGCCGACGAAGGCATCGGCGCCGATGTCGGTCGGCCATTTGTTCGCGCCGTCGTAGTTGCAGGTGATGGTGCCTGCACCGATGTTGGCCCCCGCGCCGACGCGGGCATCGCCGATGTATGTCAGGTGGTTGATCTTGGCGCCCTTCTCGATCCGGGCGCTCTTCGTTTCGCAGAAGTTGCCGATCTTCGCGCCCTCGCCAAGCTCCGTCCCCGGCCGCAGCCGAGCGAACGGGCCAACGCTCGCGCCGGCGGCCACGGAAGCGCCTTCCAGATGGCTGAACGCATGGATGGTCGCGCCGTCGCCAACGGTGACGCCCGGACCGAACACGACGTTCGGCTCGACCATCACGTCGGTTCCCAGTCGGGTATCGTGGCTTAGGAAGACGGTTTCCGGCGCGATCAGCGTCGCCCCGGCGAGCATCGCGACACGGCGCCGACGCCGCTGCCAGATCGACTCGACCGCGGCCAGCTCCGCCCGCGTGTTGACGCCGAGAACCTCGTCGGCACCGGCCTCGATCGCCGCGACGCGCCGGCCGAGGCCGTGCGCGATGGCGACGATGTCGGTCAGGTAGTATTCGCTCTTCGCGTTCGCGTTGCCGACGGCATCGAGCAGCCGCAGCGCCGCGGCGCCGTCGATCGCCATGATGCCGCCGTTGCAGAACGTGGTGGCCCGCTCGGTTTCCGAAGCGTCCTTGTGCTCGCGGATCGCCACGAGCTCGCCGTTCGCCTCGATCAAGCGGCCGTAGCCCGTCGGGTCCTCGGCGCGGAAGCCGACGACGCAGACCGCCGCGCCCCCAGCGAGTTCGGCGCGGGCGCGCAGAAGCGTTTCCGGCAGCACTAGCGGCGTATCGCCGAACAGGACGAGTACGTCGTCGAAGCCGCGCTCGATCGCGGCGCGAGCAGCTAGAACGGCGTGCGCCGTGCCGAGCCGTTCCGTTTGCTCGTGAGCCGAGACATGAGGCGCGACGCGCCGGCCGGCCGCTTCGACCGCAGCCGCGTGGCGCCCCCGGCCGCCCCGGCCCGCCCGGCGCCCCCCCC
>CAXUCL010000002.1:262-10553 GCA_964249395.1 uncultured Rhizobiaceae bacterium | reverse complement strand
TCGTGCAGCACCTTCGCCTTCACCGAACGCATGCGCGTGCCGTCGCCGGCGGCAAGGACGATGGACAAGCAGGTGCGGCCTGGCGGAACTGGGATCGTCACTCGCTGCTCGTGCTCTCGGTCGGCGACGCTACGAGGGAAGCCGACCCATTGGCTGGATCGCGCGCATCGTTAGCCGATTTGCTGCAGCGCCGGAAAGGTCTCCAGCAACCAGAACGACATCCTTTGCATGCCGCCGGTCAGAAACAGCACGCCGGTGCCGACCAGCAGGCCACCCATGGCTTTCTCGACCTTGCCAAGATGCCGGCGGAACTGGGCGGACCATCGCAGGAAGGCGCCGGAGAAAGCGGCCGCCAGCAAGAACGGCACGCCGAGGCCGGCGGAATAAGCGCCGAGCAGCGCCGCGCCCTCCCCGACGGTATCCTTGGCGCCGGCCAGCCCGAAGATCGCACCGAGAACCGGACCGATGCACGGCGTCCAGCCGAACGCGAAGGCGAGGCCCATCAGGTAGGCACCGAACAGGTTGTTCGGACGGTCCGGCGCTCTCAGGCGCAATTCGCCGGACAGCAACGCGATTCGGAAGACGCCGAGGAAATGAAGCCCCATGACGATGATGACGAGGCCCGCCACCGTGGACAGCCACCAGCCGTTGACCCGGACCAGGTGACCGACGCTGCTCGCGCCCACGCCGCTCGTCACGAAAACCGTCGAAAATCCGAGGACGAAGGCGAGCGCCGCGACAACCACGCGCAACCGCGTCGACAAGATCGTCCGGCTGACCCGGTCGTCGCGGAGTTCTTCCGCCGAAACGCCGGCCATGTAGCAGAGATACGGCGGAACCAGCGGCAGAACGCAGGGCGACAGGAACGACAAAGCGCCCGCCACGACGGCCCACGGATAGGAATAATCTGCAAACACGCGATGGACGATCCGATGGCGCCGAACCGTCTTCAGATAGTCGGCAAGGCGGACCTTCGGAAGCCGCGAATGCCGCAGGAAGCGCGGTTGACCGTCACAGGCGAGGTTTCTATGGTTCGCGCCGTCCGCTCCGGGCTTCGTCCGGGAGGGTGTCGAGCGCGTAGCTCAGTTGGTAGAGCAACGGACTTTTAATCTGTAGGTCGTGGGTTCGAGCCCCACCGCGCTCACCACGGGCTGTAGAAATTTGGCGCATTATGGCGTCACCAAAGTAGTCCGAGGTGGAAGCTCGTTTCTGGCACCATGAAGATTGAAACCGTCGCGCAAACCGCGGCGGTTGTGCCGACGCGGCGGCTATTGCGTCCTGCTGTCGCCGATTTGGACTTGGTTCGATGCCATTGTCGGCTGCTTGGGCATGTCGAACAGGCCGAGCGTCAGCGCCATCACGAAAGCGATCGCCGAGCCGATCGACGCGTAGGCGAGCAACCCATGACGATTCTTGGTCGTGTCCGTCGGGGTGATCTTCATGTTCCGTCTCCGTCCCAACCGGATCGAAAAGCGGCGGAACGGCGAAATGGTTGCGGCTTCGTAAACGGCCGAATGGCCGCAGCCAGGACGGCCGAAGTAGGGACGCGCAGCGCTTTGCTTCAATAGAAGCTGTCGTCCGCGGGATCGTCGAGGCGACGTCGATCGCGCCGCGTGTTGTAGTCGTCCGGCTCCACATAGGCCCGCTCGTTTCGTCGTGGGGCACGATACGGTGGAGGCGGACGATCGTCGCGTCGCCGGTAACTGTCGTCCGGGGCGCGCCGTTCGACGTATCGATCCCGCCGGTCGACGTATCGATCGCGACGATATTCGTAAGGCGGCGCCCGACGGTAGGTTTCGCGATAAACGGGACGCGGCGAGTATTCGACGACGCGATCGTCATAGCCAGCGGTTTCGCACCCACTGAGAGCGGTTGCCGTCAGCAGTAACGCTGCGGCTAAGAGTCGTTGACGCATCGAAAAACCTCCGGTCACCACGGCAACCTAGCGCGTGCCACGCTTGCGGCGAAGTCATCGGATCGTAACGCCTCCACCGTCCCTTGGTTCACACGAAAGTGACGCCGCGGTCGATGGTCTTGCTGTGGCGAGAAGCAAATGACCATCGGAAGACCGTGAGCCTTCGAAGGGATTTGCCGATGCCGTCACGCTTTCTCGCAACGCTCACACTGGGAGCCGGTCTCGCGGTCTCGTCCGTCGGACTGGTCCAGGCCGACGACGCCAGCGACATCAAGGCCGTGATCTCCGGCCAGTTGCAGGCGTTCAAAGCCGGGGACAGCGCCGGCGCCTATGGCTACGCGGCACCGAGCATCAAGTCGATGTTCCCGTCACCGGATATCTTCATGGGCATGGTGCGCGGCGGCTACGCCGTCGTCGCGGACTCGAACAACGTGACGTTCGGACCGATGCGATCCGAGAACGACGGCTTCCGGCAGGAGGTCAACATGACCGACTCCACCGGCCAAAGCTTCATCGCGAGCTATACGCTCGCTCGCCAGCCGGACGGCTCTCTCAAGATAACCGGCTGCTCCATCCGCAAGGGCGACGACGTCTCGGCCTAAAGCGGCGGCAGGTCGCCCCTCGCCCAGCCGTCCTTGATCGCAGCGGCGCCGTCATCGAAACGGCGGCGCTCGATCGTGTCGCGCAAGGATGCCATCAGCGCCTGGTAGTAGGCGAGATTGTTCCAGGTCAGCAACATCGCCCCGAGCTGCTCATCGGAGCGCACTAGGTGATGCAAATAGGCGCGGCTGTAGTCGCGGGCGGCCGGGCAGTCGGACTCCTCGTCGAGCGGCCGCGGGTCGTCGGCATGGCGCGCGTTGCGCAGGTTGACCTTGCCGCGACGGGTGAAGGCGAGTCCATGCCGTCCGGCCCGGGTCGGCATCACGCAGTCGAACATGTCGACGCCGCGCCGCACCGCCTCGACGATGTCGTCGGGCGTGCCGACACCCATCAGGTAGCGCGGCTTCTCGGTTGGCATCGCCGGCAACGTCTCGTCGAGGATCGACAGCATGACCGCCTGCGGCTCGCCGACCGCCAACCCGCCGACCGCGTAGCCCTTCAAGTCCATCGCCGCGAGCGCTTGCGCCGAGCGTAGCCGCAACGGCACGACGTCACCGCCCTGCACGATGCCGAACATCGCCTTGCCCGGCTGATCGCCGAACGCCGTCTTGCAGCGTTCCGCCCAGCGCAGCGACATTTCCATCGCGCGCTCGATCTCGACCGCGTCGGCCGGCAACCGGATGCACTCGTCGAGCTGCATCTGGATGTCGGAGTCGAGCAGGCCTTGGATTTCGATCGATCGTTCCGGCGACAGCGAATAGGTCGAGCCGTCGACGTGCGACTTGAAGACGACGCCGGTCTCGTCGAGCTTCCGCAGGGCGGCGAGCGACATGATCTGAAAGCCGCCGGAGTCTGTGAGGATCGGATGCGGCCAGCGCGCGAACTCGTGCAGGCCGCCGAGCCGAGCCACGCGCTCGGCGCCGGGACGCAGCATCAGATGATACGTGTTGCCAAGGATGATATCGGCGCCGAGCGCCCGCACCTGATCGAGATACATCGCCTTCACGGTGCCCGCCGTGCCGACAGGCATGAAGGCCGGCGTGCGGATCGTGCCGCGCGGCATCGCGATCTCGCCGCGGCGGGCGCGGCCGTCCGTCGCCAGCAGCCGGAACGCGAACGCCTCGCTCAAGACGTCGCCGTCCGGTCCAAGAGGCAGGCATCGCCGTAGGAGTAGAAGCGGTAGCCGGCGTCGATCGCGTGGGCGTAGGCCATGCGCATCACCTCGAGTCCGCTGAAGGCGGACACCAGCATGAACAGCGTCGAGCGCGGCAGGTGGAAGTTCGTCAGCAGCCGGTCGACGGCGCGAAAGCGGTGCCCCGGCGTGATGAAGATGCTGGTCGAGCCGTGAAAAGGCCGGATGGTCCCGTCGTCGTCCGCCGCGCTTTCCAAGAGTCGCAGCGACGTCGTGCCGACGGCGACGATGCGCCGGCCGGCGCGCCGGGCTTCGTTCAAGCGCTCGGCCGTCTCCTGGTCGATCCGACCGTTCTCGGCGTGCATCCGGTGGTCCTCGGTCGCGTCGGCCTTCACCGGTAGGAAAGTTCCCGCACCCACATGCAGCGTCAGATATTCGCGCGCGATGTCACGCCGGTCCAGCGCTGCGACGAGATCGGGCGTGAAGTGCAACCCGGCGGTCGGCGCGGCGACGGCGCCGTCCGCCCGCGCGTAAATGGTCTGGTAATCGGCTCGGTCTTGCTCGTCGACCGCGCGTTTCGTGGCGATGTAAAGCGGCAGCGGTAGCGTTCCGACCGCCGCGACCGCCGTGTCGAGCGCGACGCCGGAGCGCTCGAAGGCGAACGTCACCTCGCCACCCTCGCCCGTCGCATCGACGATCGCATGAAGCGCCGCGCCGGATGCCGCATGGGCTTCGCGACGCTCGAACGCAACGCGATCGCCGACGCGCAACTTTCGTGCGCCTCGAACGAAAGCCTTCCAAGTCGCGTCTCCCGTGCGCTGGTGCAAGGTCGCGCCGATCAACGGTTCGATTTCGCCGCGTCCAAGACGACGGCCTTCGAGTTGCGCCGGAATGACTCGCGTGTCGTTGAAGACCAGGACGTCGCCGGGCTCCAGAAGGCTGGGCAGATCGCCGATCTTGCGGTCCGACAACGCGCCGCTGGCATCGACGCGAAGAAGGCGGGCTTCCTCTCGCGGCACAGCCGGCCGGAGCGCGATCAGACGCTCCGGCAGGTCGAAGTCGAAGGCATCGACACGCATCAGGCGTCGGCGGCGACCTTCATGGAAACGATCTTGTCGGGCTCGCGCACAGGTTCGCCGCGCTTGATCTTGTCGACGTTGTCCATGCCCTCGGTGACCTGCCCCCACACGGTGTATTGGCGGTTCAGGAAGGGCGCGTCGTCGAAGCAGATGAAGAACTGGGAGTTCGCTGAGTCCGGGCTCTGCGAGCGGGCCATCGAGGCGGTGCCGCGAACGTGCGGCTCCCTGTTGAACTCGGCCTTGAGGTTCGGACGGTCCGAGCCGCCCGTGCCGGCGCGGGACGGATCGAAGGACGGGCCGCCCTCCTTGCCGAACTTCACGTCGCCGGTCTGGGCCATGAAGCCGTCGATGACGCGGTGGAAGACGACGCCGTCGTAGGCCCCCTCGCGCGCCAGCGCCTTGATGTGAGCGACGTGGTTCGGCGCGAGGTCGGGTCGCAGGGCGAT
Source organism: uncultured Rhizobiaceae bacterium (assembly GCA_964249395.1). Lineage (GTDB taxonomy): Bacteria > Pseudomonadota > Alphaproteobacteria > Rhizobiales > Rhizobiaceae > Plantimonas. The sequence continues at coordinate 5,381 of CAXUCL010000002.1, read as the reverse complement.
GACCACCCTGCCCTTCGTGGTCTCGAGGACCAGCGTGTCTTCCGGATTGTCGGCCATGATCCGTCGTTCCTTCGTTCGTCGAACCGAAAGCCGCACATGGAGGAGGCCGCCGAACGAGGCAAGTCCGGCGGTCGGAAAAAGCCGACCCTACCGGATCTCGACCTTCTGCATCTTGTCCGGGCTCGACACGGTGCCGTTGTCGTTCGGGTCGCCCTTCTTGATCTTGTCGACCACGTCCATCCCCTTGGTCACCTGCCCGACCACCGTGTACTGGCCGTCGAGGAAGCTGCCGTCGGCCAGCATGATGAAGAACTGCGAGTTGGCCGAGTCGGGGTTCTGCGAGCGCGCCATGCCGACGGTGCCGCGCTTGAACGTCTCCTGCGAGAACTCTGCCTTCAGATCCGGCATCTGCGAGCCGCCCATGCCCGTGCCCGTCGGGTCGCCCGTCTGCGCCATGAAGCCGTCGATCACGCGGTGGAAGACGATGTCGTTGTAGAAGCCCTGCTGCGCCAGCGCCTCGATCTGCTTGACGTGGTTCGGGGCGAGGTCCGGCCGCAGCTGGACGTCGATCTGACCGTCCTTGGTGGTGATCACCATCGTGTCCGCCGCGCTTGCCCCGGTCGCGAGACCCGCGAGGAGCGGCAGGGAAACGGCGGCGGCGATGCCGAGCCTGGTCAGCAGGTTCATGCGGGTTCCGTCCTTGTCTGTTCGGCCGCGTCCGGTGCGGCCGTCGATGGCGTGAGCTTCGTTCGCAGCGCCTCGGCGACGACCGCCGGCACGAACGGGGCGACGTCGCCGCCCATCGCCGCGATCTGGCGAACCAATGTGGCAGTTATGGGCCGCGTTTCCGGGGTCGCCGGCAGGAACACCGTCTCGATGCCGGGCATCAGCGCGCCGTTCATGCCGGCGAGCTGCATCTCGTAGTCGAGGTCCGTGCCGTCGCGCAGGCCGCGCACCATTGCTATGGCACCGGCTGAGCGGGCAGCGTCGACCGTCAAGCCGTCGAAGCTCGTCACCGTGATCCGATCGGCGACGCCTTCGTCCGCCGCAACCGTCTCCAGCAAGCGGCGGCGCGCGGCAAAAGGCAGAAGCGGCGTCTTGCCGTGATGCGTGCCGATCGCCACCACCACGCGATCGAACAAACGCAACGCCTTGCGCACAATGTCCATGTGGCCGTTGGTCGGCGGGTCGAAGGAGCCGGGATAGAACGCCGTCCGCTCGGTCATGCTTGCCGCGTCCTTCCGTCGGTTCGGAAAATCTTCAGCATGCTCGGGAACTCGGGATCAACGCTTGGCCGGCTAGAACCACAGTCGCAACCCAAGGGACGCTCACGACCGGCAGGCCGCGATCCGCAGACGAAACGATCCGATTCGGATCGATGGAACAAACCTTTAGAGCCGGCATTCCCTTGGCGACAATCGGAGATGAGCCATGCTGATCCTCGCCCTCTCGCTCGCCATGGTCGCCGGCCTCGTGAGCGCCACCGCCGTGGCTCTGCACAACGAAGCCGAGACTTCGCGGGTGAAGGCGGTCGTCCGCAAGCATCGTCCGATGAACTGACGATCGGCCGCTCCGCGTTCGCGGAGCGGATTGCCGGTTCGTCACTACGCCTCTCCGGAGGCGTTCCCATCCGGCTCCACGACGGTCTCCAACTCCTCCGCCCCTTGATCGGGGATGCGCTCGACCGAAACGATCCTCTCGCCTTCCGCCGTCGAAAAGATCGTGACGCCCTTCGTGGCGCGTCCGGCCTTACGAATGTGCTCGACTGGCACCCGGATGGTCTGACCGCGGTCCGTGATCATCAGCAACTGGTCGCCGTGATCCACCGGGAAGGCCGCGATAAGCGGCCCGATCTCGCCGACACGACTGAGGTCGGTCGCGCGAATGCCCTTGCCTCCACGCCCAATCGTCCGAAAATCGTAGGACGACGCCCGCTTCCCATAGCCGAACTCGCTGACGGTCACGATCTGCTCCTCGGCCGCGCCCAGAAACGCATAACGCTCCTGGCTGATCGAAACGTCCTCGTTCGACGCCTCCTCGTCCGCCGCAGCTTCCACCGCGGACTCGCCTTCGACGGCGCGACGCATCTTGAGGTAGGCGGCCCGCTCGGCGGGTGACGCATCGACGTGGCGCAGGATCGCCATGCTGATCAACCGATCGCCGTTGGCGAGCGTCATGCCGCGCACGCCGACCGAGTTGCGCCCCGCGAAAAGCCGCACGTCGTTCGCCTGGAAGCGGATGCAGAACCCTGAATTCGCCGTGAGGAGAACGTCGTCGTGCTCCGAGCAGACGGCGACCGCGAGGATCTCGTCGCCAGCCTCTTCGAGCTTCATCGCGATCTTGCCGTTGCGGTTGACCTGCAAGAAGTCTGCCAGCTTGTTGCGTCGCACCGTGCCGCGGGTCGTCGCGAACATGACGTTGAGCTCTTCGGCCGACGTCTCGTCGTTCGGCAACGGCAGGATGGACGTGATGCGCTCACCCTTCTCCAGGGGCAGCAGGTTGACGAGCGCCTTGCCGCGCGAGGTCGGGTTTCCGAGCGGCAGGCGCCAGACCTTCTCCTTGTAGACGATGCCGCGGGAGGAGAAGAACAGGATCGGCGTGTGCGTGTTGGCGACGAAGATGCGCGTGACGGAGTCCTCGTCGCCCTTCAGCGTCATGCCGGAGCGGCCCTTGCCGCCGCGCCGCTGCGCGCGGTAGGTGTCGAGCGGCACGCGCTTGATGTAGCCGCCGTGACTGACCGTCACGACCATGTCCTCGCGCGGGATCAGGTCCTCGTCATCGAGGTCGGCCGCCCCTTCGAGCAGTTCCGTCCGCCGGGGCGTCGAGAACTCGGTCTTTACGGCAATGAGCTCGTCCTTGACGATCTCCCGGATGCGCTGGCGCGAGGCGAGGATCGCTAGGAACTCGCGGATTTCCTCGCCGATCTTGTTCAGCTCGTCGCCGATCTCGTCGCGGCCCAATGCCGTCAGACGCTGCAGTCGCAGGTCGAGGATCGCCCGCGCCTGGAACTCCGACAGCCGGTAGGTGCCGTCCTCCGCGATGCGGTGGCGAGGGTCGTCGATGAGCCGGATGAGCGGCGCGACGTCCTTGGCGTCCCAATCGCGCGCCATCATGCGGTCGCGCGCCGTCTGTGGGTCCGGCGCCTCGCGAATGAGCTTGATGATCTCGTCGATGTTGGCGACGGCGATGGCGAGGCCCACCAGGACGTGCGCCCGTTCGCGCGCCTTGCGCAGAAGGAAGCGGGTGCGCCGGTTCACGACCTCCTCGCGGAAGGCGATGAAGGCGTTCAGCATGTCGAGCAGGGTCAACTGTTCCGGCTTGCCGCCGTTCAGCGCCACCATGTTCGCGCCGAACGAGGTCTGCAGCGGCGTGTAGCGGTAGAGCTGGTTCAGCACGACATCGCTTGAAGCGTCGCGCTTCAACTCGATCACGACGCGGTAGCCGTCGCGGTCGCTCTCGTCGCGGATGTCGGACACGCCCTCGATGCGCTTGTCGCGCACGAGGTCCGCCATCTTCTCGATCATGTTCGCCTTGTTCACCTGGTAGGGAACTTCGGTGACGATGATCGCCTCGCGCTCGCCGCGCATCGGCTCGACATGCACCTTGCCGCGCATCAGGATCGACGCGCGGCCGGTCGCGTAGGCCTCGCGAATGCCCATCCGGCCAAGCACCAGGGCGCCGGTCGGGAAATCCGGACCGGGGATGATCTCCATGATCTCGTCCAGCGTCATCGCCGGATTGTCGATCATCGCGACGCAGCCGTCGACGACTTCGCCAAGGTTGTGGGGCGGCACGTTGGTCGCCATGCCGACCGCAATGCCGCCCGAGCCGTTGACGAGGAGGTTCGGGAAGCGGGCCGGCAGAACCGCCGGCTCCATCTCGCGCCCGTCGTAGTTTTCTTGGAAGTTGACGGTCTCCTTGTCGATGTCGGCGAGAAGAGCGTCCGACACGCGCTGCAGCCGGGATTCGGTGTAGCGCATGGCCGCCGGCGGATCGCCGTCGATCGAGCCGAAGTTGCCCTGGCCGTTGATCAGGGGCGCGCGCAGCGACCAGTCCTGCGCCATCCGCACGAGCGCGTCGTAGATCGAGGCGTCGCCGTGCGGGTGATACTTGCCCATCACCTCGCCGACGACGCCGGCGGACTTGCGGAACGATTTCGTCGAGGTCAGGCCCATCTCGTGCATCGCGAACAGCACGCGACGATGCACGGGCTTCAAGCCGTCGCGGACGTCCGGCAGCGCACGGCTGACGATGACGCTCATCGCGTAGTCGAGGTAGGAGCGTCGCATCTCCTCGACGATGGAAATGGTTTCTACGCCGCGCGGGCGCTCGGGATGGGTCCCGTCGATGGTGTCGGCCAAGAGCGTTCCAATTCAGCGGCGCCGTCCGGAACCTGCCTTTGCTGAGCCGGACGTGCGATTCGAATGGGTGAGAATATCGAGACTAAATGGGGGTTTTTGCCGCCGAAATCAACGTCGGGAGCCTTCCCTCGCCCGTTCCGGCAGCGTTCGATCGGCTGCGCGTTGGGGGCTGGCGGGACGGTCGGTTCCAGCTAGAGATCGCGCACCGAAATTGCTGGCAGAAGCGACGACGCTCATGTTCGACATCCTGCTGAACGGTTTCGTCACCCTGTTCGTCATCATCGACCCGCCGGGGCTCGTGCCGCTGTTCCTGACGCTGACGCCGGACGCGAGCCGCGCCCAGCGGCGAACCACCGCGACGCGAGCCTGCTTCATCGCAGCATTGGTGCTCGTGGTGTTCGGCTTGGCTGGCTCGGCGATCCTGTCCGGCCTCGGCATCACGCTCCCTGCGTTTCGCGTCGCGGGCGGCCTGTTCTTGTTCTGGATCGGCTTCGAGCTGGTGTTCGAGCGGCGGGGCGAGCGCAAGCAGAAAAGCGCCGACGAGGCGACGCGCGATTACCACGGACTGAACGAGATCGCCGCCGTGCCGCTCGGCATCCCGCTGATGGCGGGACCCGGCGCCATTTCCGCGGTGATCCTCCTGTCGTCGTCCCTGCCGACGGCGGTCGGCAAGGTCGGCCTAGTCGCGGTGATCGCGCTCGTGATGACGTTGACGCTCGGCATCCTGCATGCGTCGCACGCGATCGACCGGCTGATCG
>CAXUCL010000002.1:0-252 GCA_964249395.1 uncultured Rhizobiaceae bacterium | reverse complement strand
TTGTTTGCCGCGCTCGCGGGGCCGCCCGCGCTGATCGACCGGCTGATCGGCGCGACGGGCCGTGCGGTGATCTCGCGTCTGCTCGGCGTGCTGCTCGCCGCGCTGGCGGTTCAGTTCGTGGCGGACGGCGTCCGCGCTCTCGCCGCTTCGGGCTGAGGGCGGACTGGTTCCCCTTCCCTCAGAACGGAATCTCGTCGTCCATGTCGCGCGAACCGCCGCCGCCACCGCCGCCGCGCTCGTAGGTCCCGCCAC
>CAXUCL010000001.1:0-132259 GCA_964249395.1 uncultured Rhizobiaceae bacterium | reverse complement strand
AATGCCGCGACGCCGCCGCCGGCCGACGCTCTGCGGCCGGAGCCCGTCCCGGTCGAGGTTCAGGATGCGCCCGTCGAGCGTGGCCGGATCAACCGAAGCGACGCCCGCGTGCAAACACTGCGCGAGCCGGTCGAGATCGTGCCGATCGGCCGCGAGCGCGGCGAGCGCGTCCGCGGCGAACTCGAGTTCGAGACGCGGCCGGACGCGCAGGTCGTCCGGCGCGACGGCGACCGGCGGATCCTGTCGCTTGGTGCGGCGGCTGCGGCCGGTGCGGTCGCGGGCGCGGCCGCCGGCTACTTCATCCGTTCCAACGACGACGATCGCTTGGCGGTGGACAGCTCCGACCAGTACAGCGAGCGGCTGCCGCGCGGCCGCATCCGACAGACCGTGGTCCGGCGGAACGGCGTCCAGGTGGTGACGATCACGAACCGCTACGGCGACGTGGTGCAGCGCTCCCGCGTCCTGCCGGACGGCGAGGAGGTCGTGCTGTTCTACGATCCTGACGCCGGCGATGATCGACAGTCGGAGACCTTCGAGGACCCGGGCCGCGACCTGCCGCCCATCCAAGTCGACATCCCGGAGGATCGCTACGTCGTCGACGTCGAGCAGCCGGACGACGAGCTCTACTACGAGACGCTCGTTGCCCCACCGGTCGAGACAGTCGAGCGCATCTATTCGGTGGACGAGGTCCGCCGGTCGCCGCGCATTCGCGACAAAGTGCGCCGCATCGACCTCGCCACGATCAACTTCGACTTCGGTTCGGCGTCGATCGGGCAGGATCAGACCGGCAGCCTGCAGGGACTCGCCGAAGCGATCGACCGCATCGTCAAGGAGAACCCCGGCGAGACCTTCCTCGTCGAAGGCCACACGGACGCGGTCGGCAGCAACGAGGCGAACCTCGTTCTATCGGACAAGCGCGCCGAGTCGGTTGCGGCGGCCCTGACCGAGTATTTCGAGGTTCCGTCCGAGAACCTCGTCACGCAGGGCTATGGCGAGCAGGAGCTCAAGGTTTCGACCGAGGGCGAGAGCCGCGCGAACCGCCGCGTCACCGTGCGCCGCATCACGGCGCTCGTGAAACCGGTGGAGACGTCGAGCGCTCAATGACGGCGTAATCGGACTTAGGGAGCCGGCGGTTTCACGACCACCGGCCTTTTCGCGCCTGAGCGATGATTTTAGACATCTTGGCGAGGGTACCGGATGTCTGCCAAAACGTGTTTCCCCGCCCTGCCCGCTTCATCATTCCGGCTGCCGAGCCGGAATCTATGCTGCGAGTCCCACGCTCACGATACGCTGGGAGACAGATGCGTCCCCGTCAGCATGACATAGGGTCAGGGCCCATAGGCGCCGGGGTGGATCGGCCGGCCAGTCATAAGCCGCTGTCGTTGGCAGTCCGAAGTCGGCGGCTGCATCAGTGCAGGATCTGGCTAAGGAACAGTTTGGTCCGTTCGTGCTGCGGGTTGCGGAAGAACGCCTCCGGCTCGTTCTGCTCGACGATCTGCCCGGCGTCCATGAAGATCACTCGGTCGGCCACCTGACGCGCGAAGGCCATCTCGTGCGTGACGCAGAGCATGGTCATGCCCTCGTTCGCGAGACCGACCATCACGTCGAGCACCTCCTTGATCATCTCGGGATCGAGCGCCGAGGTCGGCTCGTCGAACAGCATGACCTTCGGGTTCATGCAAAGCGAGCGGGCGATCGCCACGCGCTGCTGCTGGCCGCCCGACAGCTGACCCGGATACTTGTTCGCCTGTTCCGGGATGCGGACGCGGTTGAGAAAATGCATCGCCACCTCGTCGGCTTTCGCCTTCGGCATCTTGCGCACCCAGATCGGCGCGAGCGTGCAGTTCTCCAGAATGGTCAGGTGCGGGAACAGGTTGAAGTGCTGGAACACCATGCCGACCTCGCGGCGCACCTCGTCGATCTTCTTCAGGTCGTTGGTGAGCTCGATGCCGTCGACCACGATGGCGCCCTTCTGGTGCTCCTCCAGCCGGTTGATGCAGCGGATCATCGTGGACTTGCCGGAGCCGGACGGTCCGCAGATGACGATGCGCTCGCCGCGACGCACGCGCAGGTTCACGTCGCGCAGCACGTGGAACTCCCCGTACCATTTGTTGACGTTGGTGAGTTCGACGGCGACGTCGGACGACAGCGTCCGACGCGGACGATCGGGGCTCGGCGCGGCAGAGGATGGAACGGCGGTTTCCAATGACATCGGCGACGAATCCTAGCGTTTGTGTCCGGTGTCGAGCCGGCGTTCCATGAAGATCGAATAGCGCGACATCGAGAAGCAGAAGGCCCAGTAGACGAAGGCGGCGAAGACGAGGCCGGACGCCGCCGTCTGCTCGGTGATCCAGGCCGGGTCCGAGAAGCCGCGCCGCACCGTGCCCAGGAAGTCGGCGAGCCCGATGATCGACACGAGGCTCGTATCCTTGAACAAGCCGATGAAGGTGTTGACGATGCCGGGGATCACCAGCTTCAACGCCTGCGGCAGGACGATCATCCGCATCTTCTGCCAGTAGCCGAGGCCGAGCGAGTCGGCGCCCTCGTACTGGCCTTTCGGGATCGCCTGCAGGCCGCCGCGGATCACCTCCGCCATGTAGGCCGCCGAGAACAGGGCGATGCCGACGAGGGCGCGCAGGAGTTGATCCACCGTGACGCCGCTCGGCAGGAACAGCGGCAGCATGAACTGCGCCATGAACAGAACGGTGATGAGCGGGACGCCGCGCCAGAACTCGATGAAGATCACCGACAGGAGCTTGACGGCCGGCATCTTCGAGCGCCGGCCGAGCGCGAGCAGGATGCCGAGCGGAAACGACGCCGCGATGCCGGTGATCGCCACGACGAGCGTCAACATCATGCCGCCCCAGAAGTTCGTCCGCACCGGCTCCAAACCGAGATTGGCCGTCAGGAAGGCGAGGAGCGCGAGGAGCACCCCGAGCGGCACCAGCAACGAAAGGGCGCGCGGCCGGAGCTCCGGGTTTCGGAACGCGGCGGCGACGGTGAACGCGATCGAGGCAATCGCGGCGACGAAGGCGGTGAGGCTCGCGGCGTCGAAGCGCTGGTTGAGGACGATCTGTTGGTCGAGATCCGCCAGGCTCGACAGCCCGAGCGCGGCCAGCGCTAGGAGCACGAGACCGGAAGCGGCACGCGCCAACGGATCATGCCAGCGGAAACCGATGCGTCCGCTGGCGAGAAACAACGTGACGGCCGCGGCGATCACGAAGAACAGCGCCACCGACCAGCCGGTGACGGCGAACCGGCCGCCGGTCAACAGAACCAACGCGACGAACGGGAACACCGCGAAGAGCATTACCGCGTTCAAGCCCTTGTAGGGCACGCGCGGGATCGCGAGGCCGGCGGTCAGGACCGCCAGCAGAACGGCCGTGACGTCGATCCGCCAGCGCTCGGCGACCGGATACTGACCGTAGATGAACTGCGCGAAACGCGCCTTGACGAAGGCCCAGCACGCCCCGCCCTCTTCGCCGTCGGCCGGCAGACAGGCCGTCCGGTCGGCGCCGTCGAAGGTCGCGTGCAGGATCGCCCACTGGAACAGGCTCCAGACGACGTAGGCGACAAGCGCACCAGCCAGGACGGTCAGCACCGCATCGGCCGGCGTCGCGAACAGGTTCTTGCGGAGCGTCGCGCCGAAGCCCGTCTCGCTTTCGGGCGGCGGCAACGGCAGCTTCGGCTGGTCGGCGACGTAGCCCGCGACTTGCTCTTCCATCGGCGGTTCCTTCAGCGCTCTCGAAGCGCCATGCGGGCGTTGAAGGCGTTCATCGCGACGGACGTGACGAGGCTGATGGTGAGGTAGACGACCATCCAGACCGCGACGACCTCCACCGACTGGCCGGACTGGTTGAGAACGGTCGAGCCGATGGCGACGAGATCGGCGTAGCCGACCGCCAGCCCGAGCGAGGAGTTCTTCGTCAGGTTGAGATACTGGCTGGTCAACGGCGGGATGATCACCCGGAACGCCTGCGGCACGATCACCAGACGCAGGAGCTGCCAGCGCGTCAGCCCAAGGGCGGACGCGGCCTCGGTCTGCCCGCGCGACACCGCGAGGATGCCGGCACGCACGATCTCGGCGATGAAGGCGCCGGTGTAGATCGACAGCGCGAGCCACATCGCCAGGAACTCGGGCTTGATCTGGAAACCGCCGACCAGGTTGAAGCGCGTCGCCTGCGGCATGTCGATCGTGGCCGGCAGGCCTGTCGCCAGGAAGACGAGCAGCGGCAAGCCGAGCAGCAGCCCGAGCGCCGGCCAGAGCATCGGCCGGCGTTGGCCGGTCTTCAGCTGGTGTGCCGCGTTCCGGCGAGACAGGACGATCGTGCCGACGATGCCGACGCCGATGGCGGCGAGCGTCGCCCACGCCGCCGGATCGAAGAGCAGGGCCGGCGTCTGCAGCCCGCGATTGGTGAGGTACAGGCCGAAGGGGGACGGATCGAGGTTGCGCGGTCCGCCGAGCACCGACAGGACGCCATTGTACCAGAAGATGATGACCAGCAGCGGCGGGATGTTGCGGAACGTCTCGACGTAAACGGTCGACAGGCCGCGCACCAGATAGTTCTGCGACAAGCGACCGATGCCGACGAGAAACCCGAGGATGGTCGCCATCACGATGCCGCTGACCGCGACGATCAGGGTATTGACGATGCCGACGATGATCGCCCGGCCGTAGCTCGAGTCCGGCGTGAAGGGCACCGGCTTCTGCGCGATGTCGAAGCCGGCGCGCGACTGAAGGAAGCCGAAACCGGACGCGATCTTCGCCTGCTGGAGGTTTCGCGCGGTGTTGTCGATCACCCACCAGGTCAGCGCGAAGAGAGCCGCGATCAGAAGGACCTGGATCACCATGCCCCGGATGTCCGGGTTGGTCAGCCAAGACCCTCTCGATCTCGCGGCCGCAATCGGCTGGGTCTCCGCCGTCATCGATGGTACCGCGCCTCTATGGTTTTCGGAAGCCCGCGCACGGGACACGGGGCCGGTCGAGGGAGCCCGCGGTGAACCGCGAGCTCCCTCCCGGTACTCACGCGATCAGCGGATCGGCGGAGCGTACTGCAGGCCGCCCTTCGTCCAGAGCGCGTTCTGGCCGCGCGCGATGCCGAGCGGCGTCGCAGCGCCGACGTTGCGCTCGAAGACCTCGCCATAGTTGCCGACGGCCGCCACGAGCTTCACGACCCAGTCGTTGGTGACGCCCATGTCCTGACCGAAGGTGGAACCGACGCCCAGCATGCGCTGGATTTCCGGGTTCGGCGACTTCGTCATTTCTTGTACGTTGGCCTGCGTGATGCCGAGTTCCTCGCTGTTCAACAGCGCGAAATGCGTCCACTTCACCACATCGAACCACTGCGCGTCGCCCTGGCGGACGGCGGGCGCCAACGGTTCCTTCGAGATGATCTCCGGCAGGACGATGTTGTCGTCCGGCTTGCTCATCTCGAGACGAGAAGCGTAGAGGCCCGACTGATCAGTCGTGATGACGTCGCAGCGGCCGCTGTCGTAGGCCGCGTTGACGTCGTTCTGCGACTCGATGACGACCGGATTGAACTCCATGTTGTTGGCGCGGAAATAGTCCGCGAGGTTCAGCTCGGTCGTGGTGCCGGACTGCACGCAGACGGTCGCGCCGGAAAGCTGCAGCGCCGACGTGACGTTCAGCTCCTTCTTCACCATGAAGCCTTGGCCGTCGTAGTAGTTCGTGCCGGCGAACTCCAAGCCGAGCGCGGTGTCGCGGCTGAGCGTCCAGGTCGTGTTGCGGGCGAGCAGGTCGACCTCGCCGTTCTGCAGGGCCGGGAAGCGCTGCACGGCCGAAAGCGGAACATACTGGACCTTGGCGGCGTCGCCGAGGACGATAGCCGCCACGCCTTTGCAGAAATCGACGTCGAGTCCCTGCCACTGGCCCTGATCGTTCTGCGACGCGAAGCCCGGCAGCCCAGTATTGACGCCGCAACGAAGCGTGCCGCGTCCCTTCACGTCGTCCAGCGTCGCGGCGGCGGCACCGCCCGCGACAGCACCGACGACGGCCAATCCGAGCGCGGTTGCCAGATACTTCGATTTCATCGTGTCTCGTCTCCCTGACCGAAACGGTCGTTAGCGCAATCCCCGCAGCCGACGAACAACGCGACCGGCCGATTGCCTTCATCCGACTTCATGCCATAAAAATCAGCAGGTCAAGCGGGACGCTTCATATTTCGTCGGCATGGGTTCGGCGTCGGCGGATCTGCAAAGAAACCAAGCGAAAGCCCTCATCTTGCGCGATCGAATGCTTCAGGACCGAGCGTCGGAGGGGGTCAACACCCGCCTCGCCCACATCGGCCCGAACCCGCACGAATTCCACGGATTCGTCAATCCGCCGGTCGTTCGCGCGTCGACGGTTCTGTTTCCCGACACCGCGACGATGGTTGGCCGCCGGCAGCGCTACATCTACGGCCTGCGCGGGACGCCGACGACGGACGCGCTGGAAGACGCCTTGAGCGAACTGGAAGGCGCCGCGGGCACGATCCTGCTGCCTTCGGGTCTCGCGGCCGTCACCGTGCCGCTCCTCGCCTTCCTGTCGGCGGGCGATCACGCGCTCGTCGTCGACTGCGTCTACGGGCCGACGCGCATCTTCGCGGACGCGGTTTTGACACGCATGGGGGTCGCCGTCGAGTATTTCGATCCGAAGCGGCCGAACGGCATCGAAGGGCTTCTGCGACCTGAAACGAAGGTGGTCTTTCTCGAAGCGCCCGGCTCCAACACGTTCGAAATGATGGACATCGCGGCGGCTGCCGCCGCAGCCCGGGCTGCGGGCGCCGTATCGATGCTCGACAACACCTGGGCGACGCCGTTGCTGTTCCGTCCGCTGGAGCACGGGGTCGACCTGTCGATCCATGCCTTGACCAAGTATCCCGGCGGCCATTCGGACATCATGATGGGCAGCGTTTCGGCCAACGCCGCGACCTTCGGACGCCTGCGGGACACCCAGATGGCGCTCGGGATCAATGCCGCGCCGGACGACGTTTCGCTCGTGCTCAGGGGTCTGCGCACGATGGGCGTTCGCCTCGACCGGCACGAGCAAACGGCTCTGCAACTCGCGTCGTGGCTCGAAAGCCAAGAGTTCGTTGCGCGCGTGCTGCATCCGGCGCTGCCGTCGTTCGACGGCCATGAAGCCTGGAAGCGGCAGTTCTCCGGCTCGACGGGCCTGTTCTCGTTCGTGCTCGGCGGCGACCGCGACGACGCTGCTGCGTTCTTGGATGCCCTCGGGATCTTCGGACTCGGCTATTCGTGGGGCGGGTTCGAAAGCTTGGCCGTTCTCGTCGACCTGTCGGATCGCACCCATGCGCTCGCGCCGGCGGAGGGTCCGGTCATCCGGTTACAGGTCGGGCTCGAAGACTTCGACGATCTGGCAGCCGATCTCGAACGCGGATTTCAGGCCGTGCGGGACCGGCGCGGGCGGCACGTCGAATTTGGATAGAAGGCCGCGGAACCCCGCGACTCGGCCGAGCATTCTGCGGTCGGAGGACCGCCGCCATGCCGATCGTCGACCTCGATGCCTTGATCCGGGACCGTGCCTACGCGCTTTGGGAGGAAGCTGGCCGTCCTTGCGGACACGAGCATCAGCATTGGGCGGCGGCGCGCGAGGAGATCGAGGCGGCGCACCTCCGCGTTGCCGGCGAAGTGTCGGATCGTTCGGTGATCGAGCCGACCGAGCCACGATCTGCAAAGCCGATCGAGGTCATACGGTTGCGCGAGGCGCTCTACGCGCCGGAGCCATTCTCCTTCGCCCTCTACGGCCTGGAATGCCCGCCGATCGATTGTCCAGTCGTGTTGCGGCTGACCGAAGAGCATCGAGCCGCAGCCTGACGGAAGGAGGTCCGGCAACGCGACCCAGCCTGCGACAAGGTAAGCAGCGTGCCATACGCCAAGCTGCGGACCATGGCGCGTTGGCGACCCCGGCAGGATTCGAACCTGCGACCATCGGCTTAGAAGGCCGGTGCTCTATCCTCTGAGCTACGGGGCCAAGGCCACGGAACGGCGGTCCGCCGCCGGTCGAGCGCCTTGGGGCGGATCAGTGCGTCCAGGGCTGACGCCGGTCGTAACGGAAATTGTCCGAGTAGGCCACCTTTCGCCGGATGGGATCCTTCGGCTCCTCCACGCGATACTCGATCCCGTGCCGCTCGGCATATTCGATCGCTTGCTCGCGCGTGTCGAACGTCAGAACCACTTGGGCGAGCGTGTCTGTCGAGGACATGTAGCCCATCAGAGGCTCGACGCGACGCCCGTCCTGCGGTTCGAACGTCAGACGCCATTCCTTGACTTGCGCCTGGCCGGACTGCGTCGCCGTACGGGCGGGGCGATAGATGCGAGCGGCCATCTCGAAACAAACTCCGCGAACCGGGCGGGCCGTCGCCCGCGACCAAGACCTTCGCCGACCACGATCGATGGTCGGAGCGGCAGGATTCGAACCTGCGACCCTCTGCTCCCAAAGCAGATGCGCTACCAGGCTGCGCTACGCTCCGAATTCGACGCGATCCTCCGTCGACCGCGGTCTACCCGATCGCGCCGGCGTCGACAATCGCGCAAATCGTGGCCGCAACGACACGGAGAGCGTGGCCAAGCCCGGTTTTCCTGAAAACGTATCCAGCCACCTACCAGGCGCCGCTCGCTTGCTTGGCGTTAACGCTTCTCGATCATATCTGGCGGCGCGATCGGTGGTGGCAGGCGGGCAGACGATGGGAAAGCCGGCGAGACAGAACCCGGAACTGTCGGGGCTCATCCACGACGTCATCGCGGCCGAGCTGCTCGCACCGAACTCGGCCGAAGCCCGGATCGCGGAACGGGTCGCGGCGTCGGGCCTTGGCGGCCTCGACGACGAAAGCCGCCGCGTATGGGAGGCGCGGGTGCTGCCTATCCTGTCGAAGCCGCTCAGCGAGCAGATCGCCATCGCCTCGATCATCCGACGCGGCGGCTACGTGCCGCGCAAGATCGACGGCTGAACCGGTCAGCCGCCCGCCGGTATGGCACGATGCCGCAGCCGGTCGCCGGGTTTCGCGCCGTAGCGGTCCGCGGCGCCCGCGTTGAGTTCCAGGACGTAGCGAGCCGGGCCACCGGACGGGATGAGGTCCAGCGATTGCGGCTGGGCATTCCGCTTGATCGACGTGACGACGCCCGTGCTGTCCATGAACAGCATGTCGAGCGGGATGAAGGTGTTCTTCATCCACATCGTGACGGGCCGCGCCTCTTCGAAATCGAAGAGCATTCCTTGGTCGGCTGGCATGGAACGCCGAAACATCAGCCCGGTCTCGCGCGCTTGCGGCGTATCGGCAGTTTCGATGGTGATCCGGTGCTTGCCGGCCGCCGTTTCCAACGTGCCGATGCTTTCGGCTGCCAGCGCGACGGGCGCCCCCGACATGATCAGCGTCAAAGGGGCCGCGGCGAGAGCCAAACCGGCGACTGCGGAGCGAAGCATGCGGCAGACCTTTCTCGGGAACGCGCCGGTCAATGCGAAGACGGTCCTTCGACGCCGCTCTCGGGATGCACCTCGGCCGCCATCAAGCCCTTCTCGCCGCGCCCGAACCGGACCAGCACCTCCTGCCCCGGCCGCAGTTCCATCAGGCCGTAGCGACGCAGCGTTTCCATGTGAACGAAGATGTCCTCGGTTCCCTCCCCCCGCGACAGGAAACCGTAGCCCTTGGTGCGGTTGAACCATTTGACCACCACGCGCTCCAGGCCGCTGGTCGGCGTCACCTGGGCGACGGCTTTGGACGGCGGCATCTGCGACGGGTGAACGACGTTCGAGGCGTCCATCGACAGAACCCGCAGGGCCTGCAGGCCGCGCTCGCCCCGATGCACCTCGCAGACGACCTCCGTGCCTTCCAGCGCGGTGACGAAACCACCCCGACGCAGGCAAGTCACGTGCAACAGGATGTCCGGGCCACCGCCATCCGGCAGCACGAACCCGAACCCTTTGCCGACGTCGAACCACTTGATCCGGCCCGACACGACCTCGACGCCGCCGTCGCCGCCGACATCGTTCGCTTCGATTACACGGATGCTCTGGGTTTCCGGCATCGACAGCAACTCGTTCAGGCCGCACGAACGGATCGATCGCGGCCTGAAGATAGCAGCATCTTGCGCTTTGTCAGCGGCTGTTTGCGTCGCGCTGCCCATCGGAAACACTGGCGCGCGGATCGGATCGCCCTACCCTTCGCGGCCCGTCACCGAGACCATCCGCATGCGCTATCTCCACACCATGGTTCGCGTTACCGACGTCGATGCGTCGCTCGAGTTCTTCTGCGGCAAGCTCGGCATGACGGAGGTGCGGCGGACGGAAAGCGAGGCCGGCCGTTTCACGCTCATCTTCCTTGCCGCTTCCGAGGACGTCGCGTCCGGACGCGCCAACGCGGCGCCGCTCATCGAGCTGACCTACAACTGGGATCCGGAAGACTACGGGTCGGGACGAAACTTCGGGCATCTGGCCTACGAAGTCGACGACATCTACGCGACGTGCCAGTCCTTGATGGACGGCGGCGTCACGATCAACCGGCCGCCGCGCGACGGCCGGATGGCCTTCGTCCGCTCGCCGGACGGGATCTCGCTCGAACTGCTCCAGAAAGGCCCCGCGAAGCCTGCCGCCGAGCCTTGGGCCTCGATGAAGAATACCGGAGAGTGGTAAATCCATCACGCCGGCGCCGCAATCTGGCCATGAGCGTGCAACTGAAGTAAGAGCGGTTACCGGCCGCGGCGACGTGGGCGAGGCGAAGTGGGGACTTCGCGTCGCAGGGTTCCGGACGGCTTCAAGTCCTACGGTCGCCGGCAACGGCCTGTCGGACGCAAGTCGTCATCCGGCCGGGCGGCAATCACAGCCGTTCACGTCGGAAGCATCGAGAGGGGACAGGCTTGACGTCTTCCATGGAAGGTAGGACCGCCGGCTGGCTTCATCGCGGCAGCGTGGTCGCCGCGGTCTGCATCGGTCCGTTGTTCGGCGGCTGCGTTTCGGCGGTCGACGAAACAACGGCTTTCGGTTTCGGCAACAAGAACGTGTCGACGACGGCGATCGCCGAAGCGGCGAAAACGGACGCGGCGGGACAGGTCCAATCCGAACCGACTAGGGTGGGTTCCGCCCAGAATGCCGGGACGGCTAGCGGCGACGGAAAGACGGACGGCAACGCGACGGCCGCAAAAGAGGACACGCCGGCCGGCACCGCTCCGGCGCAAGCGGCAGCGCAAGGACGTGACGCGGACGCGCCGGTCGCTACGGGCAGCGCGGCGATCGCCGCCTTCGCGGGCTCGACGGTCCTGGCCTCGAGCCAAACGGCTCAACCGTCGCGCGGCTCGCAGAACGGCGAGGCCGGCGGCACGATGTTCGCGTCGCTTTATGCCCAGTCGCAGGCCAAGACGCCGATCCGAAACGCGGATGCCGGCAAGACGCGGCGCGTGATCCTGCCGCGCGAGGGCGCGCCGGTCGATGTCGGCGGACCGGCGCTGCCGGGTGTGCGGACAACGTCCTCGCTGTTCGAGATCGGTCAGAAGGCGTCCGCGGATTACGACGCCGATATCCTGGACGAGGCCAGCGGCGAGGAACCGGAGTATCAGACGGCCTCGATCAGTGGCCTCGCGCGCTTGGCGCCGAACGGCTTGATGGTTCAAAGGCCGGACGTTCAGACGAGCTGTTTCGGTCCGGAGCTCGTCGCCATCATTCGCGCCGTCGAGTCGCGGTTCAAGACCAAGATCGTCGTGACATCCGGTTATCGCAGTCCCAGCCACAACGTTCGGGTCAGCGGCGCGAAACGGTCGATGCACCTGCAGTGCAAGGCGGCCGACATCATCGTGCCGAATGCCGACAGGTTCCAGGTGGCGAACTTCGTGCGCACGTTGCCGAACCGCGGCGGCGTCGGCACCTATTGCCATACCAGCGCGATTCACGTGGACACGGGTCGGCAGCGCGATTGGAACTGGGCCTGCCGCCGCGGGCCGAAGCGCGGCGACAACCTGATCCTCGCCGCCCAGAAGGGTGGGCGCGTCACCGCGAAGGACTGAGCCGAGCTGGAACCCGTATCGCATCCCGAAAGCGGCTTGCGAGCCTCATCGAAGATCCCTATACACCCGACCGCGCTGCGCCCATCGTCTATCGGTCAGGACGCCACCCTTTCACGGTGGAGAGAGGGGTTCGATTCCCCTTGGGCGTGCCACCTCTCCATAGAACCGCAACAGCGCCAAGGCAGAGGCGGCAAGAGGAAATCCGCAAGTCTTTGGCATCGGTTATCTCTCCATTCAAGCGGAGACCCGGTCCGGGCGCCCTCCGGCTACCCGCCACGCGATCGTCTGGATGCGCGGCCGCGAAAGGATTCGACCTTCCCGCATCCGATCGCCAGGGTTTCGTGTGTCGGTCGAACTGCTACGCCGGGCGCGCGGCGTCGATCTGGCGATCGACGCGTTGCCGGCGACCCAAGGCGAGCAGCTCTTCAAAATCACGCTGGAGCCGGCCGCCGGCTCGCCGGTCGGGCGTCCCACCGGTCCGGTCCTGTTCAAGGGTCTGGCTGCAAAGACGCTGTAAAGCTTTAAGCGTTTCAACCTCGACCAAATCGTCGCAAGAAACGAGCCTGATCTGCATCCGTTTGCGGCCACAGCGGGTAACCGATCTGCCAGCGCAATGGCGCGAGGCAATTCGATCGGAGGAAACTGCCCGTGGTCAAGCTCTTGGATGATGCCGCCTTCGACTTCTTGCAACCGGCGGCCGCGCCGTCGAACGAGCCGAAACAGTACGGCCCGGAATGGAAGCCCGGCTACGGCACCGCCTACCAGGACGGCGGCGACAACGTCTGGGCACCGGGCTACGGCACCGACCAGTCGACCGACGACAATCCGTTCGAGCGGACCGACAACAAGCCGCAGGCAAACGGCGGCGGCAACGTCTGGAGCCCCGTCTACTACGACGCCTGGTTCGGCTGACTGTAGGCAGCGACGACCCGACCGAGACCCGCGCCTGCCGGGAGAAGGGCGCGGGTCCATCGCGAACGGCGTGACGGACCAGTTTGGGTTCGCTCTAATCTGGGTCCGCAGCGAAGGGTCGTGGCAGCGTTGGGAAACGCATCGCACAGCAAAACAGGCGAGCGAGGTCCGTCGGCCTCGATCGAAGCGCTTGCAAAGAACGGCTCCGGTCTCCCGGCGGTGTTCGTCGCCGACGCCCGGCTGGGCATGCCGGCAGCCCCCATCGACCGTCGGCCCGATCGGCGCGTGCCTAACGATGCGGCCGGGAACCGATGCGTCGCCGAACGCTTCGATTTCCGCTTATGCGGGATACGGAAGCAGTGACCCACGTCGACGAACCGGCTCGATCCGACGCGATAGCAACACCCGCGAAGGGCCGCGGCTGGTTCAGCCTCGCGCTCGGTGTCATGGAGTTGGCCGCACCGGAAAAGCTCGAACGGCGGCTGAGTGTCGGCGACCGCGTGGCTACGGTCTGCGCGAGGGAGCCGCGAGGCATCGACGACATTCCGGCGTGACGCCGCTTCCTCTCTCAAACAATCGGCAGACACTCCGTGGCCCAACAGATTCCCTTGTCCGGCGATGCCGTCGCCATCGATCCCGTTCTCGACGCAGCGCGCTCGGATCACGCACACGAGATCGCGCCGGACCTCGCCTATCGACGTCTCGGCATCGTCAACGTCGTCTTCGTCGGCGCGTCCGGCGCCGGCGACCGCGGGTGGGTGCTGGTTGATGCCGGGCTGCCGGGCACGAAAGGACTGATCGCGCAGGTCGCGCGCGAGCGCTTCGGCGACGGAGCGCGGCCCGCTGCGATTGCGATGACGCACGGTCATTTCGACCACGTCGGCGTTTTGAAGGACTTGGCGGAGGAGTGGGACGCGCCCGTCTACGCGCATCCGCGCGAACTGCCGTACCTCAACGGTTCGGCGTCCTATCCACCGGGCGACCCGAGCGTCGGCGGCGGGCTGATGGCGGCGACGGCTGGGCTCTACCCACGCGGGCCCGTCGACGTCCGGCGCCGGCTCAACGCGTTTCCCGAAGACGGCAGCGTTCCCGGCATGCCCGGCTGGCGCTGGCTCCACACGCCCGGCCACAGTGTCGGCCACGTCTCGTTCTTCCGCGACGGCGACCGTTCGCTGATCGTCGGCGACGCCTTCGTCACGACCGCGCAGGAGTCGGCCTACGCGGTGGCCGTGCAAGCGCCCGAGATGCACGGGCCGCCGATGTACTACACCGTCGACTGGGACGCGGCGAAGCGCTCCGTTAAGCTACTGGCCGCCTTGAAACCGGAACTTGTCGTGAGCGGCCACGGACGCGCCATGCGCGGCGAAGCGATGCGCGACGCGCTGGACCAACTTGCCCGAGACTTCGACACCGTCGCCGTGCCGCGCAAGGGGCGGTATGTCGGCGAGCCGGCGCGCGCCGAAGACCGCGCAGCCTACAAGCCGACCTGACGGTGGTTTTTCATGATCGGTTGGTCGCTCGTCCCGCGCCCCGCATTGCGTTTCATGCGACGCGTTCCGGTCGTCGCTTCGCGCCCTGTCCGTTCGTTTCCGACGATCCGTCGCACTGCACCGAGCTTCGGCGGTTGGGGAGCTTGCGCCATGCCGCCGCGCGAAGCGGTTCGAGGTGGCTCTGCCGATCCGAAGCTCGTGAAAGCCGTCGCCTATCACGCTATAGGCGACATTTGAATCGACCGCATGGTTGAAGTTATGATCGAACAGTCCGCGGACGCGATTATCCGGCTGAGGGTTTCGGCGATTTGCGGCACGGACCCCCGCTGCATCCGCGGCACGCTCTGCGGATCTAAAAAGGGCTAGGCCGTCGGCGATGGACGATCGCTGCAATGCACGCGCTGCCGAGATCGGACGGCGAACGTACGGCTCAAAAATCGCGACGCAGTCGACAGCGACTATGGGGGACAAGCTTTCCGGCGCCGAGCACACCAAACCCAAGGTGACCCCGATGTTTTCCCGTGCACGCGAATAGACCCTGTGTCGCAACCGAGCCGACGTTGACCGTTCGAAACGCACGTCTACAAGTCGATTGTGCATGTCGTTATTTCGATTGTGCAGCTGATGGCTTTTCGCCCGGCAGGTTTGGGAAACACCAGGTGCGATATCGCGATTGTCCAATGCGCGGATGACATCGTCTTGCAGAGTTCCAGTCGTCGCGGTCCCGGCGCGCGATGAAGAGCGGCGCCTTCCGGCTCTGCTCGAAGCCTTGGCGCGGCAGACTTGGTTCTCACGGAGTGCGGGACGGCTGCGGGTCTCGCTGGTACTCAACAACTGCCGTGATGGGTCGGCCGGCGTCGCCGACGCCGCCACCCGGCGATGGCCGAACCTCGACCTCGACGTTCTTGACGTCGTTCTCCCACCGGACAGCGCCCATGTCGGATGCGCTCGGCGGCTGGCGGCGGAGCGCGCGTTGCAGCCGTATCCGGACCCGTCCGAGGTTCTCCTTCTGACGACCGACGCCGACGCGGTGCCCGATCCCGATTGGATCGAAGCCAACCTCCGGTCCGTCGGGGCCGGCGCCGACATCGTCGGCGGCCTCATAATCGGGGATCCGGAGGAAGAGGCGCAGCTTGGGCCCGGCTTTCTCCTGCGGGCCAAGAAGCTTTCGGACTACGCGAACCTCGCGGATCGCCTAGCGTCGCTGATCGACCCGCTCGCGCACGACCCTTGGCCGCGCCACCGCGACCACACCGGCGCGAGCCTCGCCGTTCGCGGCGACGTGTACAGAGCCGTCGGCGGCCTTGCGCCCCTTCCCTTCCGGGAGGATCTCGACTTCGTCGCCCGGGTTCGCGCCAGCGGCGGCCTCCTGCGCCATGCGCCGGATGTGCGTGTCCAGGTCTCAGCGCGCCTCGTCGGACGGGCTCGCGGCGGCATGGCGGACTGCTTGAAGGATTGGTTGCGGGCCGAGGCCGAGAACCGTCCCCTGCTTGTGGAAGCGCCCGAGGCCATCCGGTCGCGACTCGAGCGCCGGCGTCAGCTTCGCGGGCTCGCCGGCGGGGACGACGCGGATTACGCGCGCGTTGCGGCGGAACTCGGTCGCGACACCGCGGCCTTCACTGACGCGGGCGGCCGCTGGTTGATGCCCTGCGCGCTGGTGGAACGATACGCGCCGGACGAGCCCGACGCAGCGGCAACGATGGCGGCGGAGCCGGCAACGATCGCGCTTCGCCGGATGGTCGTGATATGGGAAGCCACGTCCGTTGCCGCTTGAAACGCTTTGATGACGGGCGGACGATCTTGCGTTCGTCAACGGTGTCAGCGCGGCGCAGCCTTCGAACTCCGGCACCGCGCCGACTATACCTGGCAAGCCCCTAAGGGGGTGTAGCGGGTCGTCCGAATGGACGTCTCGATTAAACTCGACAGCAACCAGCCCTACCGCGTGGCGCTTGGCCGGACGTTCGCCGTCGCGCTCGATGCGTCGGGCGGACCGCCCGGTCTTACGATCCCGCATTCCCCGCACCCCGCAGGAGCGCCGCGATGACCAGCGCCTTCTCCTTGGACGCCCTGAACTTCGCGCTCGCCGGCGCGCGGGAAGGGTTCGGACCGTTTCTCGGCGTCTACCTGCAGCAACAGGGCTGGAGCTCGGCCGCGATCGGTATCGCCATGGGGCTCGCCGGCTTGGCAGGCGTCCTGACGAGCACGCCGGTCGGCGCCTTCATCGACCGTTCGACCGCCAAACGCGCTTTGGTGGTCGTTGCGGTCACGGTCATCGCGCTCGGCTCCGTCCTCATCGTCTCGTTCGACAACCAAATAACAATCGGCGCCGCGCAGCTCGCGATCGGCGTGGCGGACGATGCGATCGCGCCTCTCGTCGCCGCGCTGACGCTCGGCATCGTCGGTCGGGAAGCCTACGGCGATCGGGTCGCGCGCAACGAGGCGTTCAACCATGCCGGCAACGCCGCCTCGGCTGCGCTGGCCGGGCTCTTGAGCTACTCGCTCGGCCTCGGCTGGGTCGCGGCGTCGATCGTCGCGATGGCGGTCTTCTCCGCCGCAGCGGCCTTCTCCCTCGATCCGGGTGCGATCGATCACGAGGAGGCGCGCGGCGGCCAAGAGGCTAAAGAGCCGGTCTGGCGGACGCTTCGATCGAACCGCCCCCTATTGATGCTCGCGGGAGCGGCTTTCCTGCTTCAAACGGCGAACGGGGCCATGCTGCCGTTCCTGGCGCAGGCTCGGGCGGACGCCGGATCGGACCCAGGCACCACGACCGCCGTCATGGTTGTCATCGCGCAGACGACAATGATCGGCGCGGCGAGCCTTGCGCCATTCATCGCGCGACGGGCAGGTCACGAGCTGGTGATGACGCTGGCGCTCGTTCTCGTCGCCGCTCGCGGCGTCGTCGCCGCGCTGGCCGACGGCTGGTGGCTGGTGGCCATGGCGCAACTGCTCGAAGGCATCGCGATGGGGTTCTCCGGCGTGGCGATCCCGGCGCTTGCCGCCGGGTTCATGTCCGGAAGCGGACGGGCGAGCGCCGGGCTTGCCGGCGTCATGGCGGCCTACGGTGCCGGCGCGACGCTGAGCCCTCTCGTCGCCGGCTTCGGGACCGAGATGTTCGGCTATCCCATCGCTTTCCTTGCCATGGGAGCCTGCGCTCTCGCGGGCGCTTTCGTGTGGAACGCAGGACGATCTCTCGTCGAACGGGAAGCCTGATCCTGAGCGCGGCCTCGTGTCGGCCCGCATGGGAGCTGGTCCGAGCGAACTCTCCCTATCGTCACCGTCTTCCCGACTTCGTCCCGAGAACGCCAAGCGTCATCGCGGCGGAAGGCGTCAAGGACCCAACGTTTCTCGACGTTCCCGCCATTCAGCGCTCGGTCGAGTGACGAAGCTGCCTTCAAAATCCGGTCGGACGATGGTTGGGGTCGATGCACGGCTCGCCGGCATGACCGCCTCGGTCGTTTACGACGGCGCCGTAAACGGCAACGTGTTCCCAGCTTATACCGAACAGATTCTAGTCCAGACGCGGCGACAAAGCGCTGTCGTTCTCATTTTCGACCTGCCGCCGTCGAAACGGCTCGGCCGTAAACCAACGAGCGTCGGGGGCGGGATGGGGCCGCAGGACGTGCCCGGTCGTCTTGCTGCCCTACAATACCGAATTCAACCCAATCAAAAACGCCTTCGTTAAGTTGAAAGGTCCCTGTGCGCCTGCGTCAAGCGCAGCGCCTACGCGCTTTGAAAGTCGTCGGCGACCTCATCCATTTCTCCTGCCGGCCGGCGCCCCAGCTGCGTCCGAGCCGCCGACCGCCAGCAGGGATGAACAAGACTTGTGCTAGGCGGCCTGCTTCGCCTTGCGCGGTCCACGGCGCTTCGGCGACGGCGCGACCGGCTCGGGCGGTGGGGCGACAGCCTTGCGCTTCTGGCCAAGGCCGCTGGCGCGGGCGAGCGCGGACCGAGCGGCCGCATAGTTCGGGGCCACCATCGGGTAATCGGCCGGCAGACCCCACTTGCGACGATACTCGTCGGGCGAGAGTCCGTAGCGCGTTGCCAAGTGGCGGCGCAGCGATTTGAACTTCTTGCCATCCTCGAGACACACGATGAAGTCGTCGGTGATCGACTTCTTGACCGCGACCGCCGGAACGGGCGCCGTTTCTTCCGCTGGTTTCGCCTCGCCCGACGATGTTCGCGACAGTCCATCCATGACGGACGCGATCAGGCCGGCCAACGCCGTCCGCTCGAGCTGATTGTTTCCGACGTATGCGACCACGATCTGCGCCGCGAGCTGTGCGAGATCGCTCCTTGAAGCATCCTTCACTTCGACCACTGATTCGATCCAATTCGATGTATCAATATCGAAGCAATACGGATAGTCGGCCTCACTGTCTATACTCGCCGTGAGTACCCATACGTTCGCCAGGCGAAGTCTCCGATATTCTTCTTGAAAGCTGATTGAGGGAAACGCGGGAGTGCCGACCGCCCGGATGACTCTTAAAAATGCGACGTACGTCGCCAACGGTCGGGGTTCCTGACTTGCCGACACTCGATCCCCGCAAACCGTTGGCGCAGTCAATCCGTCTTGCAGGGCCACTTGGCGGACGGCGTCAGGCCGGACGGCAGCTTCGTTTCGGCGTTGCCGCAGGCGGTATCGAGTTGTGCCTGGGTAAGCCCCTTGGCAGCCGACAGGTCGGCGCCTTCGATGCGGGTCAGAAACATGTAGGCGTTCGAGAAGTCGAGGGGGCCCTCGATCTTGGCCTTGCCCAATCCGGCTCGGGCGAGGTTCGCGAACTCGAAGCCGTTGTTGTTCAAAGTCGCGCCCGTGAAGTCGGCGCGTCCGAGTTCGGCCTTCGCGAACTTCGCGCCGACCAGAACGGCCTCGGCAAAACTGGCGCGCTGCAATTCCGCGCCTTGGAAGGACGCATCCTTGGCGGAGATGCCGGCGAAGTTGGTGCGGAAACCTTCCGCCTTCGTGAAGTTGGCGCCATCGCCCGCCGCTCCGGCCAGCGACGTCCCGGCGATCTTTGCGTCCGTCAGGTCCGCGCCCCCGAGCTTGGCGTCGCGCAGGTCGCTTGAGCTCAGGTCGGTTTCCTTCAGGTTCGCTTTCTCGAGATCGACGCCGGACAACACGAGCTTGCTTCGGTTGCAGCCGCTCCAATCGCGGCCCGGCTCGGCTTCCTTCCGACAATCGGCGGCGTGCGCGGCACTCGGCAGAAGGCAGGCGATAACGACAGAAGCCAGACGCATCATCCGATCCTTTCGTGTCGATCCGAGCGACGCTACACCGAACGCGCCTCACGTTTCACGAATATAATGCATCGTCGACGGGCACATGACGCCATTTACCGCAGCCGTTTCGCTGTCCGGACGGACTCCCGAGGACGGCCGATCGCCTGCGCGCGATCGGTCGACTGGACCGGACGGCTTCACGCCACCATTTGGAATGGTGTCCGCCATTGCGTGCCGGCCGGCGCCGAAAACATTCCTCATGGCGGTCCCGCCGGACAGGCGACGAAGGAGTTCACGATGACCGTTTCGGCTCAGGCGGCCGAAGCCGCCACGCCCGCCAAGCGCGCCGTGCTCTACCGCATGGTGATGCCGAAGCACGTCTGTCCGTCGGGCCTCAAGGCGAAGTCGCTGCTGCAACGGCAGGGTTACGAGGTCGAGGACCATTGGCTGCGGACGCGCGAGGAAACCGATGCCTTCAAGCGTCGTCACGACGTGCCGACGACACCGCAGGTCTTCATCGACGGCATCCGAGTCGGTGGCTACGACGCGTTGCGCGAGCGTTTCGGCCGGCGCGTCCTGAAGAAAGGTGACACCACCTATCGGCCGGTGCTCGCGATCTTCGCGGTCTCGTTCCTGATGGCAATCGCCATGACATGGGCCATGGCGGGAACGCTTCTAGACGGTCGCACGATCGAACGATTCGTCGCGATCGCCATGTGCGTGCTCGGCATCCAGAAGCTGCAGGAAGTCGAAGGCTTCTCGACGATGTTCCTGAACTACGACCTTCTGGCCAGGCACGAGGTCCGCTACGCCTATCTCTACCCGTTCGCGGAAACGCTGGCCGGCGTTCTCATGCTGTCGGGCGCGCTCACCTGGATATCGGCGCCCATCGCGCTGTTCATCGGGACGATCGGGGCCGTGTCGGTGTTCAAGGCCGTTTACGTCGAGAAGCGCGAGTTGAAATGCGCCTGCGTCGGCGGTTCCAGCAGCGTACCGCTCGGCTTCGTGTCGCTGACGGAAAACGTCATGATGGTCGTCATGGGGCTGTGGATGCCGCTCCGGATGCTGTTCGTGACGTGAGGATCAATCGAGGTCGCGGAGGAAGCGCTCGGCGAGGTCGACGGTCGCTCGCGTGAACTCGACGCCGCACGCGTCGGCTTCGGGCGCACCCGCGTGCGAGGCCGCCCAGGCGGTGAGCAGAACGCGCCGAAGCAGGATGAAGACCGGCAGCATGCGTTCGTCTTCGGCGCCGATCGGAGCGATCGTCCGGTAGCCGGCGAGCCAGGCCGCGCGAAGCGCCGCGATTTCGGGACGGTGCTCGTGGAAGCTCACGGCCGCGGCGAAGTCGTACAGGAACCAGCCGAAGCCGCAGTCGTCGAAGTCGATGACGGTCAGTCGGTCCCCGGCGACGAGAAGGTTCGCCAAGCGCAGGTCGGCGTGGATGAGGCCGAACCGATCGGTTCCGGCTCCATAGCCGAGCAGCCGTTCGCGGATGCGCCCGACGGCGCGCTCGATCACCGCCGCACCCGGCGCGTCGAGACCGCGCGCCGCGCGCCAGCTTCCCCATCGACCCTGCGTGCCGATGGTGGTGTCGGCATCCCAGCGGCCGCGACGGAAACCGTTCGGCGGCGTCCATGCACGGCCGTGCCGATGCAGCCGGGCGGTCAGCGCGCCGAGCGACGCGAACGTTTTGGGGGCGTGATCGTCGAACGCCGGTTGGCGCCCGTCGGCGTAGTCGAAAAGGGCCGCGAACCGCCGCTGGCCACGGTACGAGACGGCGGCGATCGTCGTTCCGTCTCGGCACGCGACGACGGCCGGCGTGTCGACGCCGAGGTCGCGGCGCAAAGCCTCGATCCAGGCGTGCTCGGATCGAATAACCGCGATGTCGTGAACGCCAGAGCGGTAGAGACGGAGCACCCAACGGTTCCGATCGTCGGGTGCCTCGACGAGCAGCGTCGTGTTCTCCGCTTCGTTCAGCGGCGAGACCCGCGACGTCGGTGGCAGTTGCCATTGCGTCAGGAGCGACTCCCGCTCCGCGTCTTTGCAGGATCGGGCGCCGCGATCGATCGAAAACGGTGCGGTCGTCGATCGCGCCATTGTTTTGGTTTCCCGCCCTTGCATTGCCGGTCAGGATCGGTTCATTCGTTTCGATGGGCAAGCCGGTTCCGCAGCCGAAGGCTCGCGCACCCTGGGAGGGGTGACACGGGTTTGCCCCGGGCGAGACGCTCGACGGACAGCACCGATCCTTGGGAGAGCCATTTGATGCCGACGCCGACTCGCACGCTCCTCGCCGCCGCCGCCGCGCTCACCGTCGCCGCGACGCTGCCTGCTGCCGCGCAGCAGGACTACCCGACGCAGCCGATCACCATCGTCGTCCCGTTCACGGCCGGCGGCCCGACCGACACGGTGACGCGTCTGGTCGCGCAGTCGATGTCGGCCGATCTCGGTCAGCAGGTGCTCGTGCAGAACGTCGGTGGTGCCGGCGGCACGCTCGGTGCCGGCCAGGTCGCGAAGGCGAATGCCGACGGCTACACCCTCCTCCTCCACCATATCGGCATGTCCACGGCACCGACGCTCTACCGTCAGCTCGGCTTCGATCCGCTCAAGGACTTCTCGCCGATCGGCCTCGTGACTGCCGTGCCGATGACGATCGTCGCGCGCAAGGACTTCGAGCCAACCGACCTCGGCCAGCTGGTCGAATACCTGAAGAAGAACGGCGCGGACACGACCTACGCGAACGCCGGCATCGGTTCCGCCTCGCACCTTTGCGGCATGCTGCTGCAGGAGGCCGTCGGCGTCCAGATGGTGACGGTGCCCTACCAGGGCGCGGCCCCGGCGATGACCGACGTGATGGGTGGGCAGGTCGACATGATCTGCGACCAGACCACCAACACGACGAACCAGATCAAGGCCGGCGAAGTGAAGGCCTACGCGGTGACGACGCCGGAACGCGTCGCCTCGCTGCCGGACCTCCCGACCACCAAGGAGGGCGGCCTGCCGAAGCTCGACATCGCCGTTTGGCATGGCCTTTACGGACCGGCCGGCCTCGATCCGGCGATCGTGTCGAAGCTCGAAGCGTCGCTGAAGAAGGCCTTGAAGGACGAGACGGTGAGGGCGCGCTTCGCCGAACTGGGAACGGCCCCCTCGCCCGAGGCCGAGGTCACGCCCGATGGCCTGCGCAACGAACTGACGGCGCAGATCGAGCTTTGGCGGCCGATCATCCAGGCCGCCGGTCAGTACGCCAACTGATCGCGGCGATCGGGCCGGCGGCCTTTCGGCTGCCGCCCGATCTGCGCATGCGCCCCACCCGGCCTCGCGAGCGGCTCCGATGAGCAACACCGTCGTCCAGACGAACCGGACCCGCGACGTCGTGGCGGGCGCGATCTTCATCGTCGTTGCGCTTGCCTTCGGCTGGGGCGCAACAGGTTACGATCTCGGCCGTGCCCTGCGCATGGGGCCGGGCTTCATCCCGCTGACGCTTGCCGCGATCCTGGCTATCCTCGGCGTTCTGGTGATCGTTTCCGGCTTGCGGAAGGAGGGCCAGTCCGAGATCGGCGGCGTGCCCTGGAAGAGCATCGGCTTGGTGCTCGTCGCGCTCGCCCTGTTCGGCGCGACCGGCCCGACGCTCGGCCTCGTGCCCGTCGTGTTCCTTTGCTCCGTCGTCGTCGCCATCGCTTCGACGCAGAACTCGATCCTGTCGGCCCTGGCGATCGCGGCGCTGCTGACCTTGCTGTCGTGGCTGGTGTTCCGGGTCGGGCTGTCCGTGTCGCTGCCGACCTTCGGTCCCGTCTTTTCCTTCTGAAGGCCGCCGCCGTTGGACATCTTCGCCAATCTCGCCCTCGGCTTCGAAACCGCCTTCACGGCCACCAACCTCTTCTGGTGCTTCATCGGCGTCCTGCTCGGGACGCTGGTCGGGGTTTTGCCCGGGATCGGCCCGACGGCGACGATCGCCATGCTGCTGCCGATCACCTTCACCTTCGCGCCGGTGACTGCGCTGATCATGCTGTCCGGCATCTATTACGGCGCGCAGTACGGTGGCTCGACCACCGCGATCCTGATCAACCTGCCGGGTGAATCGTCCTCGGCCGTGACCGCGGTCGACGGTTACCAGATGGCGAAGAACGGCCGCGCCGGCCAAGCGCTCGCCACCGCGGCGCTCGGCTCGTTCTTCGCCGGCTGCGTCGCGACGCTGCTTCTCGCCTTCGCCGCCCCGCCGTTGGCGCGCGTCGCGCTGAACTTCGGCTCGCCCGAATATTTCGCGCTGATCGTGCTTGGTCTCCTCGTGTCGATCTCGCTTGCCCACGGGTCCGTCGTGAAGGCGCTGGCGATGATCGCCCTCGGCCTGCTGCTCGGCACGATCGGGCAGGACACCTACACCGGCACGCCGCGCTTCACGTTCGGCTTCCTCGAACTCTATCAGGGCATCAACTTCGTCTCGATCGCCGTCGGCGTGTTCGGCGTCGCCGAGATCTTCCGGAACCTCGAGAACGAGTCGACGCGCGACGTGATGGTGAAGCGCGTCACCGGCCTCTGGCTGTCGAAGGAAGACCTTCGCCGCATCGCGGCACCCGTGCTGCGCGGCACGGCGCTCGGTTCCATCCTCGGCATCCTGCCAGGCGGCGGGCACGTCCTGTCGTCCTTCGCCTCCTATTCGCTGGAAAAGAACGTCGCCGACAACAAGGCCGAGTTCGGACACGGCGCCATCCAGGGCGTGGCCGGACCGGAATCCGCCAACAACGCCGCGGCGCAGACCTCGTTCATCCCGCTTCTGACGCTCGGCATCCCGGCGCATCCGGTCATGGCCCTGATCCTCGGCGCCTTCATCCTGCAGGGCATCACGCCCGGACCGAACGTTATCCAGTCCCAGCCGGCGCTGTTCTGGGGCATCATCGCCTCGATGTGGATCGGCAACGTCATGCTGGTGATCCTCAACCTGCCGCTGATCGGGCTATGGGTGCGGATGCTGACCATCCCCTACCGCGTCCTGTTCCCGGCCATCGTCGTGTTCGCCTCGATCGGCTGCTATTCGATCAACAACAACCCCTTCGACGTCTACGCGATCGGCGTGTTCGGCGTGCTCGGCTACGTCTTGATCCGCTTGGGGTGCGAGCCGGCGCCGCTGCTGCTCGGCTTCGTGCTCGGGCCGCTGCTGGAAGACCACCTGCGCCGCGCGATGATCATATCGCGCGGCAACGCGTTCGTGTTCTTCGAGCGGCCGATCTCGGCGACGCTGCTGGCGCTCGGCCTCGTTTGCGTCGTCGCCGCCGCCCTCCCCGCCATCCGCCGCAAGCGCGACAAGGTCTTCGTTGAGGAGGACTGACGTCCTGTTCGTCCTCAGCCGAAGGCGAAGTCGGTGAGAAGCTTGAGGTTGAGGCCGGCGATCACCGCAGCGACGAAGAAGGCCGCGGCCGAGAGCCAGCGCGGCGCGACGAGATCGCCCATCTTCGCGCGGCTCGCGGTGAAGATCACCAGCGGAAACACCGCGAAGGACAGTTGGAGGCTGAGGACCACCTGCGTCAGCACCAGCAGCTCCGCCGTTCCCGCATCGCCATACCAGATGGTGACGCCCGCCGCCGGCACGATGGCGATCAACCGCGTGACGAGCCGACGAAGCCAGGGCGCGATTTGAATCTCAAGAAAACCTTCCATCACGATCTGGCCCGCAAGCGTCGCCGTCACCGTGGAGTTCAGTCCGCAACACAGCAGTGCGATGCCGAACAACGTCGGTGCGATCGCGGCGCCGAGGATCGGCGCGAGCAGGCTGTGCGCCTCCCCGAGCTCGGCGATCCCCGTCCGGCCCGTCGTATGGAACGCGGCCGCCGCGAGGATCAGGATCGAGGCATTGACCAGCAACGCGAAGCAGAGCGCGATCGTCGAGTCCCAGGTCGCGTAGCGCAGAGCCTGCCGTTTCTCCGGCAGCGTCCTGCCGTAGGCGCGCGTCTGCACGATGCCGGAATGAAGGTAGAGGTTGTGCGGCATCACCGTCGCGCCGAGGATGCCGAGCGCGAGGTAGAGCATCTGCGGGTTCGACACGATCCCGGTGGTCGGCGCAAAGCCGCGGATCACCGCCGCCCAGTCCGGGTCCACCATCGCGATCTGCAGCGCGAAGCAGACGGCGATCACGCCGAGAAGCGTGATGACGAAGGCCTCGACGTAGCGAAAGCCCAGCTTCTGCAGGAACAGGATCAGGAACACGTCGAGCGCGGTGATCACCACGCCGATCTCGAGCGGCAGGCCGAAGATGAGGTTGAGGCCGATCGCCGTGCCGATGACTTCCGCGATGTCGGTGGCGATGATGGCGATCTCGGCCAGGAACCAAAGCGGCACCGAGACCGCGGTCGGATAGGCATCGCGACAGGCCTGCGCCAAGTCGCGGCCGGAGGCGATCGCCAGCCGGGCGCAGAGCGACTGCAGGATGATCGCCATGATGTTGGACACCAGCGCGACCACGAGCAGCGTGTAGCCGAAGGTCGAGCCGCCGGCGATCGACGTGGCCCAGTTGCCCGGGTCCATGTAGCCGACCGCGACGAGATAGCCGGGACCGAGGAACGCGGCGGCCTTGCGCAAGGACGGCGCACCGCGCGGCACGCCGACCGTCCGATGCACGTCGAGCAACGAGCCTTCGCCGCGCTTCCGGCGCCAGCCGGCATCGAGCGAAGAGTCGAGGTGAGTTTCCGCCGTCATCGCGTTTTCCTTTGGGCTTCGGCCAAAGAGAATGGCCCGCGCCATCAAGTTTGTCCAATGGCAAACTTTGCAGCCGGTGCGGCATGTCGGTATGATCGGCCGGATCCTTGTGGGACAGGCGCATGCAAGACGACGATACCGAACGCGCGGCCAGCGACGCCGCGCGCTTCGCGCGGGTTCGCCAGGCCAACCAATCGGAACTGGCGGAAGACTACGTCGAGATGATCGACGACCTCATCGCCGCGAACGGGGAAGCGCGCGCGGCCGATCTTGCGGATCGATTCGGCGTCTCGCCCGGCACCGTCGCGCGGACGATCCAACGGCTGGCGCGCGACGGCTTCGTCGAATGCCAGCCCTATCGATCGATCTTCCTGACGCCGCTGGGCAAGAAGGTCGCCGCCGACGTGCGCAGCCGCCACAAGCTCGTGCGCGACTTCCTTCTGGCGATCGGCGTTGCGCCCAACGCGGCGGAGATGGACGCCGAAGGCATCGAACATCACGTCGGCGAGGAGACCCTGGCCGCCTTCCAGCGATTTCTCGCTCTTCGCTGAGCGACCGTTTCGCGGCCAACCGACGACTGCGCCACTTGGTCCGGAAGGGCAGGCTCGCCCGAGGGAACGATCGCAGCCTCCAGCCTCTTATCGCACCGCGCCCGACGACCGGAGTACCGTCCCCGTGAACATCCAAGTGCCTTCCGTCAAGATGAAGCCGTTCGCCAAGAAACCCGCGGTCAGGCGGTCGCGCATCGAGGGCGGCAAGCCGTTCCCGCTCGGCGCCACCTGGGACGGTCTCGGCGTCAACTTCGCGATCTTTTCCGCCCATGCGACGAAGGTCGAGCTCTGCATCTTCGACCAGGAGGGCACGAAGGAGATCGAGCGGATCGTGCTGCCGGAATACACGAATGAAATCTATCACGGCTATCTGCCGGAGGCCCGCCCCGGCCTGACCTACGGCTATCGGGTGCATGGTCCCTACGAGCCCGAGGCCGGCCACCGCTTCAACCACAACAAGCTGCTGCTGGACCCCTATGCCAAGCAGCACGTCGGCGAGGTCATCTGGGACCATGCGCTGTTCGGCTATACGATCGGCCACGACGACGCGGATTTGTCGTTCGACGAGCGGGACAGCGCCGCCTTCGTACCGAAGTGCCGGGTCGTCGATCCGGCCTTCACCTGGGGCGACGAGCAGCGCCCGAACGTGCCGTGGGAGCGCACGATCTTCTACGAGACGCACGTCAAAGGCTTCACCGAGCGCCACCCGTCCGTTTCGGACGAGCATCGCGGCACTTTCCTCGGCATGATGAACCGGGACGTCATCGGCTACGTCAAGAGCCTCGGCATCACGGCCGTCGAGCTGCTGCCGATCCACTCCTTTGTCGACGACAGCTACCTCGTCGAGAAGGGCTTGCGGAACTATTGGGGCTACAACTCCATCGGTTTCTTCGCGCCGGAGCCGCGCTACTGCGCGACGCCGTTCATCGGAGAGTTCAAGGAGATGGTGTCGCAGTTCCACCATCACGGCCTCGAAGTCATCCTCGACGTCGTCTACAACCACACGGCGGAGGGCAACGAGCTTGGCCCGACGATCTCCTTCAAGGGCATCGACAACTCGACCTACTACCGGCTGTTGTCGGACCAGAAACGCTACTACATCAACGACACCGGCACTGGTAACACGGTCAACACGAGCCACCCGCGCGTGATGCAGTTGGTGACGGACTCGTTGCGCTACTGGGCCGGCGAGTGCCGGGTCGACGGCTTCCGCTTCGATCTCGCGACGATCCTGGCGCGCGAGCCGAACGGCTTCGACGAGGGGTCGAGCTTCCTCTACGCCTGCATGCAGGACCCGTTGCTCGCTTCGGTCAAGCTGATCGCGGAGCCGTGGGACTGCGGTCCAGGCGGTTATCAGGTGGGCCGCTTCCCGCCGGGCTGGGCGGAGTGGAACGACGGCTACCGCGACACGGTCCGCTCGTTCTGGCGCGGCGACGAGGGCAAGGTGCCGGCTGTCGCCGACAAGATCACGGCCTCGGCCGGCATCTTCAACCAGCGCGGCCGCAAGCCGTGGGCGAGCGTCAACTTCATCACCGCTCATGACGGTTTCACGCTGCACGACCTCGTCTGCTACAACGACAAGCACAACGAGGCGAACGGCGAGGACAATCGCGACGGCCATTCGCACAACCTGTCGAACAACCACGGCGTCGAAGGGCCGACGGACGACGAGGAGATCACCGAGACGCGCTATCGGCAGCTCCGCAACTTCTTCGCGACGCTTCTGTTCTCGCGTGGCACGCCGATGATCCTGGCCGGCGACGAGTTCGCCCGCACGCAGGGCGGAAACAACAACGCCTACGCGCAGGACAACGAGATCGGCTGGGTCGACTGGCACGTCACGCAGGAAAGCCGCGATCTCGCCGAGTTCGTGCAGAAGCTGATCATGCTCCGGCAGGCGCTGCCAATGCTGCGGCGCGGCAAGTTCCTGACCGGCGCCTTCGACCAGGAATATGGCGTCAAGGACGTGAGTTGGATCTCGCCGGACGGCAGCGAGTTCGACCAGGACAACTGGGCGGACGCCGGCGCGCGGTGCTTCGGCATGGTGATCGACGGCCGCGCGCAATCAAGCGGCATTCGGCAGCCGGGCAACGACGCCACCATGCTCATCGTCATGAACGCGCATTGGGACGTCGTGAACTTCAAGCTGCCGAAGGCCCGCGGTGGCGAGCGATGGCACTGCGTCATCGACACGAACCTACCGGATCGGTCCGAACTCGTCCCGTTCGAGTTCGAGACGGAATACATGGCGACCGGCCGGTCGTTCCTGCTCTTTCTACTCGAGCCGGTCGACGACGATGAGAACGCCGTCGCCCAGCGCTCCTTCGCGCACGTGTCGCGTGGTTTCGCCAAGGCGGCCGCCAACCAGGTGCATTTCTGGAACGAACGCTGACGACGGCTGCTAGCGTCGCTGACCAATCAGAAGGCCTGTCTTCGGACAGGCCTTTTTTTGCGTCGGCAACCCGGCTTAGGAAACATTCCAGCCGCAATGCTTCTTTCGCTGATCGAGACGCACACGTTCTAAAAGCTTCTCGTCCATGGTCGTCGCCACCCTCGCGCTGCTGCTCGTTAGAAAGCGAGCGTCGTCTGCGCGAGGGCGAGCGCCCCGTCGAGCGCGTCGCCGGCAGGCTCGGCGAGACGCTGGCGAAGGCCGGCCGAAAGCCGCGGCACGTAGCGCGTCGAGAGTCCGCCGAAGAGCACGATGCGCTCGGCGCCGAGCGTGACGAGGCGGCGGAGCGCGGCTTCGATGAGGAGACGTCCCTCCTCCATGAGCGCGAGACCGACGCGGTCGCCGGCGTCCGCTGCATCCGCGACGATCGGCGCAAAGCCGCCGAACTCGACCGGCTTGGCTTGGCCCGCGAACTCGACCATGCGCCCGGCCGAATGGTCGAAGCGGTCGAGGATCGCGTCCGTCAGCGGACTCGAAGGGCCGATCCCGTCCAGCGCGAGCAGCGCGGCCGCCAGCGCGCGGCGCCCGAGGTCGGCACCGCCGCCGTGATCCGACACCAGCATTCCCCAGCCACCGAAGAGCGTGAAACCGCTCGCTCCCTGCGCGACGTAGGCCGTGCCCGTGCCGACGATGCCGATGCCGCCATGACCGGCCGGGAATGCGCCGCGACAGGCGATCACGGCATCGCTCTCGAGTGCCGAGGCTGCGAAGGGCAGCACCCGCTCGCGGAACGTCTCGGCGACGCTCGCGACGTTCACGCCGGCCAAGCCGAGGCCGGCATGGCAACGTCCGAAGTCGGCTCGCGACAAGCCGCCCTGCGCGAACGCCCGTTCGGACAGGTTCAAGATGTTGGCGAGCGCGGTTTCCGGCGCAGTGAAGATGTTGGCGGTGGTTCCCTCCGCCGCGCCGATCGGCGTTCCGTCGGCATAGGTCGCGCGCACCCGGCAGCGCGTTCCGCCACCGTCGACACCGAGAAGGATGGGCTGCCGCATGCTTCGCCTTCGCTTGCGCCGTCCGAACCGGACGAGAGCCGGAACGAAGACGCCTCCCCGGTTTTCCGGATCGGTGCGATCATGGAGGCGGCGGGCATGGCGGGCAAGAAGGCCGAGCCGACGAATCCGCTGGCTCGGCGAGATGATGACTGACAGCGATGCGCTCGATGCGACGCGAAGCGTCTTTACGTCCGAGAGTCCGAAGAACGCTGCGGCTTCGTCCAACAAATCCGCCGAAGAGTGATTGGAGGAAGTCGAGCGCGGTTCGTTCGGCCATGTCGATGCCAACGTTCCAGCTCGACCGCGGCGGCGACGACCTCGCCGACGAACGCCGCAAGACGCTCGAAACCGCCAAGATCGAACCGCGCGAGCTGTTCGGACGGCCGCCGCGATAGCCGCCTTCCGTTAGCCGCCTATCTCCCCGATCGATCCGAGGCGAGCGGCGAAGCGATGATCGATCTCTGGTACAAGAACGCGGTGATCTACTGCCTGGACGTCGAGACGTTCCAGGACTCGAACGGCGACGGCATCGGCGATTTTCGCGGCCTCATCTCTCGCCTCGACCATATCGAAGCGCTCGGCGCGACCTGCATCTGGCTGCTGCCGTTCTACCCCAGCCCGAACCGCGACAACGGCTACGACGTCGCGGACTACTACGGCGTCGACCCCCGATACGGCACGCTCGGCGACTTCGTCGAGTTCACGCATGCGGCGCGCGAGCGCGGCCTGCGCGTCCTCGTCGATCTCGTCGTCAACCATTCCTCCATCGACCATCCTTGGTTCCAGGCCAGCCGGAAGCGCGACCCGAAATACGAGGATTGGTACCTGTGGCGCGAGGAGAAGCCGGCCGACGCGGAAGAAGGCATCGTGTTTCCCGGCGTTCAGACGACCACCTGGACCTTCGACCGGACGCGGCGGCAATACTACTTCCACCGCTTCTACGAGCACCAGGCCGACCTGAACATCGCCAACCCGGCGGTCCGCGAGGAGATCGAGCGCATCATCGGCTTCTGGCTGGAGCTCGGCGTGTCCGGCTTCCGCATGGACGCGGTGCCCTTCATGCTGGAGGACCTGTCGGAAGCGCATTCGGGCTGGAAGCCGCACAGCTACCTGTCGGAGCTGCAGACCTTCGCGTCGTGGCGGCAGGCCGGCGCGATCCTGCTCGCCGAAGCGAACATCCTGATGGAGGAGGCCGACGACTATTTCGGCACGGGCGACCGGCTTCACGTCATCTTCAACTTCCCGCTCAACCAGAACCTGTTCCTGGCGCTCGCGCGCCAGGACGCGACGCCGGTCGCGAAGTTCCTCGCCGAGCTCCCGACGATCGCGCCCGTGGCGCAATGGGCCACGTTTCTGCGCAACCACGACGAGCTCGATCTCGGCCGCCTGTCCGACGCCGAGCGCGAGGAGGTGTTCGCAGCGTTCGGTCCAGACAAGGGCATGCAGCTCTACGAGCGCGGCCTGCGCCGGCGTCTCGCGCCGATGCTAGGCGGCGACAAGAGGCGCCTGGCGATGGCGTTCAGTCTGATGCTCGCTTTGCCCGGCACGCCGGTCCTTTGGTATGGCGACGAAATCGGCATGGGCGAGAACCTGGACCTCCCCGAACGCCATCCGGTGCGCACGCCGATGCAGTGGAACGCGCGGAACGGCGGCGGCTTCTCGACCGCTCCGTTAGAGGATTGGGTTCGCGCGCCGGTCGTCGATACGGCGTTCGCCGCGGGTGCCGTGAACGCGGAAGCGCAGCATGTCGACCCGGATTCGCTTTACGCCAAGTTGCAGAAACTCATCCGTGCCCGGCGGGCCTGCCCCGAGATCGGCTGGGGCCGCGCGACGGTTGTCGAAACGGGCGACAAGGCCGTGCTGATACTCTCGGCCGAATGGCGCGGCGGCGAGGTGCTGACCGTCCACAACCTCGCCGATGGTCCGGTCACGGTCCAGCTCGGCAAGGCGCTCGCCGGCGATGCCGTGGGGCGCGACTTGCTGACTTCGGCCGACGAGCTTCGGTGCGACCAGTCCGGCCGTTGCGCCCTCGCACTCAAACCTTTCGGCTACCGCTGGATCAAGATCGACCGACAAGCACTCTCGACGAGCCGCTGACGCCTCGCGCTGCCAACGCAAAGGCGCCGCGTCCTGGCCCGATTGCCGACGCAGCAGGCTTCGGCGAAAGGAAGCCGGTGAATCTCTGAAGCCGGCCTTGGAAGATCGGGTCCGGTGACGCCCTGACGCTCGCACAAGCCCAACGCACGGCCACCCGGTCCGTTGGACGTTGCCGGCTCCCCGGCCTATAGTCCGGCCATTCACGGAGCTTCGTCATGAGCCTTGCGCACGCGCCCCGTTCGGCACCTTCGCCTCGCGCGACCTTCGATTGGGCCGACCCATTCTTGCTCGATGACCAGTTGACGGAAGACGAGCGGCTGATCCGTGACGCGGCTTCCGCCTTCGCGGAGGATCGGTTGCGGCCGCGCGTCGTGGCCGCCTATGCCGACGAAACGGTCGATCCGTCGATCTTCCGGGAGATGGGCGAACGTGGACTGCTGGGGGTCTCCCTGCCGGAGGACTACGGCTGCGCCGGCGCGTCCTACGTCGCCTACGGCCTCGTCGCCCGTGCGGTGGAGGCGGTCGACTCCGGCTACCGTTCGATGATGAGCGTCCAGTCCTCGCTCGTGATGTATCCGATCTACGCCTACGGCGACGAGACGCAGCGCCGGAAGTTCCTGCCGAAGCTGGCGAGCGGCGAATGGATCGGCTGCTTCGGGCTGACGGAACCGGACGCCGGCTCGGACCCCGGCGGCATGAAGACGCGCGCCGAGCGGGTCTCGGACGGCTACCGGCTGTCCGGCGCCAAGATGTGGATCTCGAACGCACCGATCGCCGACGTCATCGTGGTTTGGGCGAAGTCGGCGGCGCACGACGACCAGATCCGCGGCTTCGTGCTCGAGAAGGGCATGAGCGGCCTGTCCGCGCCGAAGATCGGCGGCAAGCTCAGCTTGCGCACCTCCGTCACCGGCGAGATCGTCATGGACGGCGTCGTCGTGCCGGAGGAGAACCTGCTGCCGAACGTCCACGGCCTGAAAGGGCCGTTCGGCTGCTTGAACCGGGCGCGCTACGGCATTTCCTGGGGCGTCATGGGCGCGGCCGAGGATTGCTGGAAGCGCTCGCTCGCCTACGTGATGGAGCGCAAGCAGTTCGGCCGGCCGCTCGGTGCGACGCAGCTTGTCCAGAAGAAGCTCGCCGACATGCAGACCGAGATCGCGCTCGGCCTGCAGGCTTCGCTGCGGGTCGGCCGGTTGATGGACGAGGGGCGCGCCGCGCCGGAGATGATCAGCCTGGTCAAGCGGAACAACTGCGGCAAGGCGTTGGACGCCGCGCGCATCGCCCGCGACATGCACGGCGGCAACGGCATCATGGGCGAGTATCACGTCATGCGCCACAGCCAGAACCTCGAAACGGTGAACACCTACGAGGGCACGCACGACGTCCATGCGCTGATTCTCGGCAAGTCGCAGACGGGCCTGTCGGCCTTCATGTGACCGCGGGCCGGGCTTCGATCCGGCGCTTCGGTCAGGTCACCTTGTCGTGCACCTCGCGACGACGGATCGCTCGGCCGCTCTCGTCGAACAGATGCAGGTCTCGCGGATCGGCGCCGAGCGCAACGGACTCGCCGCGTTGCAGGCGGCTGTCGCCGGCAAGCTTGGCGACGATCGGCTCGCGACCGCCGATGTCGACGTAGGCGAGCGTCACCTCGCCGAGGCTTTCGATGAGGGCGACCGTTCCGGCGAACAGTGCCGGCGTTCCCGCGCCCGCCTCGAACAGACTTTCCGGCCGGACGCCGAGCTTCAGGGCAGCGCCGCGCGCGGCGCCGGATGGGAGGCCGACCTCGGCCGAAACGCGCCTGCCGTCGCTGAACTCGACGCCGCCGTCCGTCGCGACGCGGGCATCGACGAAGTTCATTGCCGGCGAGCCGATGAAGCCCGCGACGAACAGGTTGTCGGGGTTGTGGTAGAGCTGCATCGGCGAGCCGACCTGCTCGACGCGCCCAGCGTTCAGCACCACGATGCGGTCGGCGAGCGTCATGGCCTCGACCTGGTCGTGCGTCACGTAGATCATGGTCGTGGTGGGCATGGTCTCGTGCAGCTTGGCGATCTCGATGCGCGTCGCGACGCGCAACGCCGCGTCGAGATTCGACAACGGCTCGTCGAACAGGAACACCTTCGGGTCGCGCGTGATCGCCCGACCGATGGCGACGCGCTGACGCTGCCCGCCGGAGAGCTGCTTCGGCAGGCGGTCGAGATAGGTCGTGAGCTGCAGCATCTCGGCGGCGCGCCGCACGCGCCGTTCGACCTCGCCCTTGTCCGCCTTCGCGAGCTTCATGCCGAAGGCCATGTTCTCGTAGACCGTCATATGCGGGTAGAGCGCGTAGGACTGGAACACCATGGCGATGCCGCGACGCGCCGGCGGCTGACCGTTCACGATCTGGCCGTCGATGGTGAACGTGCCGGACGAGATTTCCTCCAGCCCCGCGATCAACCGCAACAGCGTCGACTTCCCGCATCCGGACGGTCCGACGAAGACGACGAACTCGCCGGCCCGGATGTCGAGATCGACCCCCTTGACGACCTCGACGGAACCGAAGGTCTTTCTGACGTTCGCGAGCTTCAGATCGGCCACGCGCCTATCCCTTCACGCCGCCGGCGGTGAGGCCGGAGATGATCTTGCGCTGGAAGACGAGGACGAGCGCGATCAGCGGCACCGTCACCACCACCGACGCGGCCATGATGAGTCCCCAGGGGATTTCGAACGAGCTGCCGCCGGACAGGAGGGCGATGGCGACCGGCACGGTGCGCTGCTCATCGCCGGACGTGAACGTCAGCGCGAACAGGAACTCGTTCCAGGCGGCGATGAAGGCGAGCAGGCCGGTGGTGACGAGCGCCGGCCACATCAGCGGCAGGAAGACCTTGGTGATGATGACCCAGGGGCTTGCCCCGTCGACGATCGCGGCTTCCTCGATCTCGATCGGCAGGTCGCGCATGAACGTCGTCAGCACCCAGACCGTGAACGGCAGGGTGAAGATCATGTAGGAGAAGATCAGCGCGAACGGCGTGTTGTAGATGCCAAACATGCGGATGATCTCGAACAGGCCGGCGAGCACGGCGATCTGCGGGAACATCGACACCGACAGGACGCAGAGCAGCAGCAGGCCCCGCCCGCGGAACGAGACGCGCGACAGCGCGTAAGCGGCGGTGACGCCGATCAGCAGAGACAGCGCCACGACGACGCTCGCGACGAGCACCGAGTTGAGGAGATTGCGCGGGAAGGAGCCGCTACCGAGGACGGATTGGTAGTTCGCGAGCGAGAACGCCTTCGGAACGTAGTCGATGGCGAACAGCGCCGTTCCCGTCTTCAGCGACGTCGTCACCGCGTAGTAGAACGGGAACACCGCCTGCAGGACGATCACCGCGACGAGCAGGTAGAAGCCGGCGGTCTTCAACGCCTTCATGGCCGTCACCGCCCTTCCCCGCCGAGGTCGAGCCGCCCGAGCTTGATGTAGGCGATGGTGATGAGCGCGATCGTCAGGAACAGCAGCGTCGAGGCGGCCGAGCCGTAGGCGAACTGGTCGAACTGGAAGAGGTTCTCCTGCGCGAAGACAGACATGGTCTTCGTCTGGTCGTTGGCGGGCGTCAGCACGTAGATGAGGTCGAAGACGCGCAGGGAGTCGAGCGCTCGGAAGATGATCGCGACCATCAGCGCCGGGCGAATGAGCGGCAGCGTCACGCGCCAGAACACCTTGAGGGGATGGATGCCGTCGATCTTCGTCGCCTCGTAGACGTCGCTCGGCACCATCTGCAGGCCGGCGAGGATCAGCAGCGCCATGAACGGCGTCGTTTTCCAGACGTCGACGATGATGACAGCCCACATGGCCGTGTCCGGGCTCGCCGTCCAAGCGATCGGCGCCGCGATCAGGCCGAGGCGCAGCAGCATGTCGTTGAGGATGCCGAACTGGTCGTTCATCATCCAGGCCCACATCTTGGCGGAAACGACGGTCGGGATCGCCCACGGAACCAGCACCGCCGCGCGCACGATCGCCCGGCCGCGGAACTCGGCGTTCAGGACCAACGCGATGACGAGGCCGAACACGGTCTCCAGCGAAACCGAGACGAGGGTGAAATAAACGGTGTTCCAAACGGCCTGCCACCAGCCGGGCTCGGCCAAAAGCCCGAAATACTCGCCCGTGCCGTCGCCGTAGTCGACGTATTCCAGGTAGTTCGCGATCCCGACGAAGGCGGCGTCGCCGAGCGACGAGAGCTTGGCGTCGGTGAACGAGAACCAGACGGTGCGGACGAGCGGCCAGCCGGCGGCGGCGGCGAGAACCAGCAGCATCGGCAACAGGAACAGCCACGCGGAGCGGATGCGTTGGGCCCGCACTTCGGAGCGGACGGTCGCTCCGCCGACCGTATCGCGCCCCGTCGCGCGAGGCGCATTCGTCGATGTGTCCGCCGACGTGAGAGCCATCCGCGTCCCGGCCTCCCGACCGTCTTACCAGGCCCGTCCCTTCAAGCGCTTCAAACGGGCTTCGAGCCGCTTGAGGTTCGATTCGGCGGTGCCGTTACCGGCCATCGTATTGTTGACCGCGGTCCAGAACTCGCTGGAGACCTCGTTGTATTTCGCCTTCGTCGGTGCGGACGGGCGCGGCACCGCGCCGAGGAACACCTCGCGCCACCGGACGACGAGCGGCTGCTTCTCCTTGATCTCCGGGTCGTCGTAGAGCGCCGGGATCGTCGGCAGGCGGGAATAGTTCAGCGCGCGAAGCTTCTGCTCCTCCGCGGACGACCAGAAGCGCACGAACTCGGCGGCCACCTCCTGCTTGGTCGAGAATTTGGAGATCGCGATGTTCCAACCGCCGAGCGACGCGGCCGAGGAGCCACCTTCACCCGCTGGCAGCGGCACGACGTCGAACTTGTCCTTGATGACGCTGTCGCCGCTCTGCCCGAGCGCGAAGGCGTAGGGCCAGTTGCGCATGAACACGGCGTTGCCGGTCTGCCAGACGCCGCGCGCCTCCTCCTCCTTGTAGGACAGGACGCCCGGCGGTGAGATCGTATTGACCCAGCCCTTCGCCGTTTCCAGCGCGGCGACCGCTTTCGGGTTGTTGATCGAGATCGTGCCGTCCGGCTCGACGATCCTGCCGCCGCCGGACGACGCCACCCATTCCAGCGCGTCGCAGGTCAGGCCTTCGTAGGGCGCGCCCTGGAAGACGAAGCCAAAGAGGCCGCTCATCCCCGCCGCGCGCTCCTTGTCCTGCACCTCCTTGGCGGTTTCGGTCAGCTCTGTCCACGTTTTAGGTGGCTGCTTGCCGTATTTCTCGAGGAGGTCCTTGCGGTAGTAGAGGCCCGGCGCGTCCGCGAAGGTCGGCATGGCGACGACCTTGCCGTCCACCGTCTGGCTCTCGATCACCGCAGGGATGTGCTTCGCGAGCTCCTCTCCCATGACGGGCTTGAGGTCGACGAAGTAGTCGGCGAGCTGGGGCGCCCAGATCACGTCCGTCCGGTAGACGTCGATGTCGGCGTTCCCCGACGCGAGCCACAGCCGGTACTGGCCGAACTGGTCCGTCGAGGACGCCGGCAGCGTGACGATCTTGATCGAGTGGCCGGTCTTCTCTCCAAAGCGCTTGCCGGCCTCGGTCAGCTCCTGGATGTCGGTGCCGTTGGAGCCGGACGCGACGGCGATCTCTTCGGCTCCAGCTCGGCCGAGCGTGAGAAAACCGACGCCGCTCAAAAGCATGGCGGCCGCAAGTCGATGCAGCATCATCGTTCGCTCCTCCCGTTCCGCACGCCTTCTCGAACGGCGCAAGGAACCGTTTCGGCCGTTCCGGCCGTCCTTCGTCCGGCAGCCGAACGTGGTCCGCCGGTGAAACGGATCGTTCGGCCGTCTTCTCCCGACCGCCAGCGTCGCCGAAGCCTTTCCTCCAGTCAAGCCAGGCTCGTTTGGTCGCCCGTTCACACCGTAGCGACGACCGAAACGCCGGCGGCCCGCATCCCGGCCTCGGCACGCTCCAGCGAACCGTCGAGATCGATCGCCCGGCAGGCGCTGGTGACGCACGCGACGTCGAACCCGGACGCTCGCGCGTCGAGCGCCGTCCAGGCGACGCAGAAGTCGGTCGCCAAGCCAGCCACGAACACGCGTTCGACGCTTCGGCTGCGCAGGTATCCGCTCAGGCCGGTCTCCGTTCGCCGGTCGGCTTCCTTGAAACCCGAATAGCTGTCGACGTCGGAATGGAAGCCTTTGCGGACGATCATCTGCGCCTGCCGCACATCGAGGGCGGGATGGAACTCGGCGCCG
This sequence comes from uncultured Rhizobiaceae bacterium, assembly GCA_964249395.1. Taxonomy (GTDB): domain Bacteria; phylum Pseudomonadota; class Alphaproteobacteria; order Rhizobiales; family Rhizobiaceae; genus Plantimonas. The sequence goes on along the minus strand of CAXUCL010000001.1, from coordinate 93,621 downwards.
GACGTTCCCTGGACGCAGTGGTCCGGCCAGAGCACCTGCGCCCCGTAGGGCAACGCGATCGTCGCGAACGGCGGGCTGTCGTGCGCGGAGGCGAAGGACACGTGACCGGATGGGTGCCAATCCTGCGTGAAGACCACGACCGGAAAGCGCGGCATCAGGCCGTTCAGCACCGCAACGACCGCGTCGCCATCCGCCACGGCGAGCGCACCGCCGGGGCAGAAGTCGTTCTGAACGTCCACCACGAGCAGCGCGTCGCGCGGTCCGATCTCGTCGTTCATGCCGATTCCTCTCGATCGAGCCGCCCCCAGACGCGGCGTTCAAAACCTAGCGCACTAGGTTGATCGATCGGAAGATGGACGAGGTCGAATGAAACTGAGGGCGATCCGGGTGGGAGGACTCGTCGCGCGGCGCGGCGCCAGGCGTTGGCTGAAACGGCCGCGCGTCGCGACCGGCACGCTCGTGCTCTGGTTCCTGGCAGCCGCCGCCGTCAGCGTCTTCGCGCTGCTGGCCACCAACGTCGCCGGCGGCGAAACGCAGGCGCTCGACGAGCGGCTGCTGCTGCTGCTGCGCGATCCGGCCGACCCGCTGAACGCCGTCGGCCCGGGCTGGTTCGAGGAGATGATGCGCGACTTCACCGCTCTCGGCGGCCTCGGCGTCATCACGATCCTGACGGTCGCCGTCGCCGGCTTCCTCTACTTGCAGGGCAACTACCGCTCGCTGTTCCTGGTGCTGGCGGCGACGCTGAGCGGCCGGGCGCTGTCCGCCGCGCTGAAATACAGCTTCGACCGCGCGCGCCCCGACCTCGTGCCCCATGGCTCGATCGTCTATTCGACCAGCTTCCCGAGCGGTCATTCGATGGCCGCGGCGATCACCTTCCTGACGCTTGCGGCGCTCATCGCCCGCGTGCAGCCGAAGCGTCGGATGAAGATCTACATCCTGTCGTTCGCGGCGCTTGTCACCGTGCTCGTCGGCGTCAGCCGGGTCTATCTCGGCGTCCATTGGCCGAGCGACGTCGCGGCCGGCTGGGCGGTCGGCGTCGCCTGGGCGCTGCTGTGGTGGCTCATCGCCCGCTGGCTCGAGGACCGCGGCATGGTCGAGCCGGAGGAGACCGAAGTGGTGGAAACGCCTGGCCCGGCAAGTTGAACCCGCTCCATCCGTGAAGAGGGAGCGGGTTCACGGAGCTCGCCATATGCTGAGAGTGGAAGTCGGAAGCCTCAAGCCTTGTTGCGATTGTAGACGTCGAAGCAGACGGCGGCGAGCAGCACCAGACCCTTCACGAGCTGCTGGTAGTCGATGCTGAGCTGCATGGCGCTCTGCATCCCCATGTTCAGGACGCCCATGATGAAGGCGCCGATCACCGCGCCCGTCACCTTGCCGACGCCTCCATAGGCGGACGCGCCGCCGATGAAGCAGGCGGCGATGACGTCGAGCTCCAGGCCGCTGCCGTTCTTGGCCGTCGCGCTACCGACGCGGGCGAAGAACACCAGGCCGGCGATGGCGGCCAGGACGCCCATGTTGACGAAAGCCAGGAAGACGATGCGCTCGGTCTTCACGCCGGACAGCTTGGCCGCCTTCTCGTTGCCGCCGACCGCGTAGACGCGCCGGCCGATCGTGGTGCGGGTCGTGACGAAGGCGTAGATCGCGATCAGGATCGCCATCAGGATCAGGACGTTCGGCAGGCCGCGATTGCTGGCCAGCAGGTAGCCGATGTAGAGGATCGCGACGGTCACGAGCGCGACGCGGCCGTAGAAAAAGGACTGCGGCTCGCCGACGGTCGACACGCGGGCCTTCTTGGCGCGCTTGCCGAACGCGAACACCGCGAAGCCGACCGCGATCAGCACCGCGAGCACCATCGTCGTCGAGTTCGCCATGCCGCCAAGGTTCGGCAGGTAGTTCGGGATCGTGCCGGTCGAAAGGGCGCGGAGCGACGGCGGGATCGGCGAGATCGAGGACGAGGAGCCGAGCGTCATGAAGGTCAAGCCGCGGAACACCAGCATGCCGGCCAGCGTCACGATGAAGGACGGAATGCGCAGGAAGGCGACGAAATAGCCTTGAACCGCCCCGATGCCGGCCCCGAGCAGCAAACAGAGCACGCAGGCGATCGGCACCGGTATGCCGTAGAGCACCATCAGCACCGCGCCGACCGCACCCACGAAGCCGACGAGCGAGCCGACGGACAGATCGATGTGGCCGGTGATGATGATCAGCAGCATGCCGATCGCCATGATGATCACGTAGCTGTTCTGGAGGAACAGGTTCGTCAGGTTCGAGGCGGAAACGAAGGTCGGGCGACCGGTCGCCGCCGAATAAACGGCGAAGAAGACGATGATCGCGACCAGCGCGACGAGCATGCCGTATTCGCGCAGGTGGCTCTTGAAATAGTCGAGGCTCGCGGCACCGCCGGCCACGGCTCCGCTCGGAGCGTCGATCGTCTTGATGCTCATGCAGCACTCCTTCCCGCGGTCCGGATGATGGCGCGCATGATGCTCTCCTGCGTCGCCTCGCCTCGCGGCATCTCGGCCACGAAGCGGCCCTCGTTCATGACGTAGATCCGGTCGCACATGCCGAGCAGTTCAGGCATCTCGGACGAGATCATCAGGATGCCCTTGCCCTCGCTCGCGAGCCGCTCGATGATCGAGTAGATCTCGAACTTCGCGCCGACGTCGATGCCGCGCGTCGGCTCGTCGAGGATCAGCAGTTCCGGGTTCGAGAACAGCCACTTCGACAGGACGACCTTCTGCTGGTTGCCGCCGGACAGGTTCAACGCCTTCTGGAAGATGTTCGCCGAGCGGATGCGCAGGTTGCCGCGGTACTCCTCCGCGACCTGCCGCTCTCGCTCCTCGTCGACGACGCCGCTCTTCGCGATGCCTGCCAGGTTGGCGAGCGAGATGTTCTGGCGGATGTCGTCCTCGAGCAGCAGGCCGTACTGCTTGCGGTCCTCCGTCACGTAGGCGAGACCGGCTTCGATCGCCTTCGAGATGGTCGACACGTCGATCGGCCGCCCGTGCATCCGTGCCTCGCCGGAGACGTTGCGGCCATAGGATCGGCCGAACACGCTCATGGCAAGCTCCGTCCGCCCGGCGCCCATCAGCCCCGCGACGCCGACGATCTCGCCCTTCCTGACGTTGAACGACACGTCCTTGACGATCTGCCGCTGCGTGTTGAGGTGATGGAAGGCGTTCCAGTTCTTCACCTCGAACAGGAGCTCGCCGATGTTCGGGTGGCGCGGCGGGTAGCGATCGTCGAGCTGCCGGCCGACCATGTCGCGGATGATGCGGTCCTCGCTGACGCCCGCTTTGCAGTCGAGCGTCGAAACGGTCGAGCCGTCGCGGATCACCGTGATCGAGTCGGCGACGCGGGAAATCTCGTTCAGCTTGTGGCTGATCATGATCGAGGTCAGGCCCTTGGCCTTGAAGCCGAGCAGCAGGTCGAGCAGCGCTTGGCTGTCGCGCTCGTTGAGGCTCGCCGTCGGCTCGTCGAGGATCAGCAGCCGCACCTTCTTCGACAGCGCCTTGGCGATCTCGACGAGCTGCTGCTTGCCGACGCCGATGTCCTTGATCAGCGTCGTCGGTGCTTCGTTCAGGCCGACCTGCGCGAGCAGCTCGGCGGTGCGCCGGAACGCCTCGTTCCAGTCGATGACCCCGCGGCGCGAGACTTCGTTGCCGAGGAAGATGTTCTCGGCGATCGACAGGAGCGGGACGAGCGCGAGCTCCTGGTGGATGATGATGATGCCGACATGCTCGCTGTCGCGGATGTCGCGAAAGGTGCGGACCTCGCCGTCGTAGACGATGTCGCCTTCGTAGGTGCCGTGCGGGTAGACCCCCGACAGCACCTTCATCAGCGTCGACTTGCCGGCGCCGTTCTCGCCGCAGATCGCGTGGATCTCGCCCGTTTGGACGGTCAGGTTGACGTTTTCGAGGGCCTTGACGCCCGGAAACGTCTTGGTGATGCCGCGCATTTCGAGGATGGGCGCCATCTGCTTCTCCCGGCAACCGCTGCTGTTTCATCGCCGGCCGGCGCAAAATGCGCGCCAGCCGACGACGTGTTCGGCTCTCCGGCGCGGCGGCCGTAGCGCCGCGCCGGGACCAGAGGTTCTGGATCAGGGCGCGATCTGCTCGGCGGTGTAGTAGCCCGAATCGACGAGCGTCGACTTGACGTTCTCCTTCGTGACGAGCACCGGCTTCAGGAGGTACGACGGCACGACCTTGACGCCGTTCTCGTAGGTCTTGGTGTCGTTGACCTGCGGTTCCTTGCCCTGGCCGATCGCGTCGATCATGTCGACGGTGACCTTGGCGAGTTCGCGCGTGTCCTTGAAGATCGTCGAGTACTGCTGGCCGTTCTGGATCGATTTCGTCGACGGGACCTCGGCGTCCTGGCCGGACACGACCGGCATCGGCTTGTCGCCGGAGCCGTAGCCGACCGCCGTCAGCGCCGAGATGATGCCGATCGACAGGCCGTCATAGGGCGAGAGCACCGCGTCGACGTTCTTGTCGCCGTAGTAGGACGACAGCAAGTTGTCCATGCGCGACTGCGCGACCGCCGGGTCCCAGCGCAGGGTGCCGACCTTGTCCATGCCGGTTTCGCCGGACTGCACCACCAGCTTCTTCTCGTCGATGTAGGGCTGCAAGACGCTCATCGCGCCGTTGTAGAAGAAGAAGGCGTTGTTGTCGTCCGGCGAGCCGCCGAACAGCTCGATGTTGAAGGGGCCGGGATTGGTGGCGAGGCCGAGCTTCTCGGCGATGGCTTGGCCCTGCAAGACGCCGACCTGGAAGTTGTCGAACGTCGTGTAGTAGTCGACGTTGGGCGAGTTGCGGATCAAGCGGTCGTAGGCGATGACCTTGATGCCCTTGTCGGCGGCCTGCTGCAACACGTCGGTCAGCGTCGTGCCGTCGATGGAGGCGATCACCAGCGTCTTGACGTTGCCGGCCACCATGTTCTCCATCTGGCTGATCTGCGTCGGGATGTCGTCCTCCGCATACTGCAAGTCCGTCGTGTAGCCGCGCTCCTGCAACTGCTTCACGATGTTGTCGCCGTCGGCAATCCAACGGGCCGACGCCTTGGTCGGCATCAGCACGCCGACGGTGCCCTTCTCCTGCGCGAAGGCGCCGGACGCGACGAGCGCCAGACCGAGCGCGGCGCCGGTCAGCAACATCTTGATGGACTTCATTGATACTCCCCTTGTGGCGCAAAGCCGGCGCGGCCGCCCTTCTGGGACAGCGTCGCGCTCTTAAGCCGAATGGTCGCGAGACCTTCGATCCGTCGCCGTTCCAGCCTCCGGACTGCCGATGCGTCCTCCCGACGGACAGGCAGGCGATTGATCTGCCCCAAGTCTTGATTTCGATCCGAACGGCTGTCAAGACCGCCGTCGATGTATCATCGTATCAATTGCGGGACACTGCCGGTCGAGCCGTTGCCACGCCTGCGGCCGAGCGCGATGATGGGGTCGCAGCGGGCGCCGCGGCGTATCGAGCGCGCTCGCAGGACGAGACAGATGAGGACGACGCCGAAACCTCGCACCGGCAATCGCACGCTCGCTCTCGCGGCCGAGCTCGGCTGCCGCATCGTGTCGGGTGAATGGCAGGTCGGCGCCGCCCTGCCGACGGAGGGGGAAATCCAGTCGCGGCACGGCGTGTCCCGCACCGTGGTCCGGGAAGCCATTCGCCATCTCGCCTCGAAGGGCCTCCTGACGGTCGGTCCGAAGGTCGGGACTCGCGTTCGGCCGAGCACGGACTGGAACATGCTCGATCCGGACATCCTTCATTGGCACCTGACGAAGTCGGCGCGCCGTTCCTTCATCGAGGCGCTCTACGAGATGCGGCTGATCAACGAGCCGGAAGCGGCCCGCCTCGCCGCCGTGCGCATGACGGAAGCGCAGTCCGACGCGCTCGCCGACGCGCTGCTCGGCATGGAAACCCATCCGCGCGGCTCCGCCGAACTCGTCGCCGCGGACCTCGCCTTCCACCGCGTCATCCTGGAAGCGACCGGCAATCCAATCCTGCGCACGCTCGGCACGGTGATCGAGCGCAGCCTCGCCATCTCCTTCTCCCTGAGCTGGCGGCAGAACCCACAGGTGGAGACGGTGAACCAGCACGCGCGCGTGTTCGAGGCGGTCAAGCGTGGCGACGGCGACGCGGCGGCGCTCTTCATGCGCCAGCTCGTGGAAAGCGCCTGCAGCGACGTCATCGCGTCCCTTTTTCCGGGAAGCGAGGAGGTGCGATCGGGCACGGTCGCCTCGACCGGCAGGCCGATGGTCGGGCGTCCGCGGATCGAAGCCATCGGCAGCCCGTCATGACGACCCTTCGCATCGCCCTCGTCGGGGTCGGAAAGATCGCACGCGACCAGCATGTCCCGGCGATCGCAGGCACCGACGGGTTGGAGCTCGTCGCGGCCTGCAGCCGCAACGCGACGCTGGAGAACGTCCGAAACTTCCAAGACTTCGACGAGATGCTTCGCGCGATGCCGGAGATCGACGCCGTGTCGCTCTGCACGCCGCCGACCGCGCGACTGCCCTTCGCGCACGCAGCGATCAGGGCGGGCAAGCACGTCGTATTGGAGAAGCCGCCCGGCGCGACGCTCGCCGAGATCGCGCCGCTCGCCGAAGCGGCGCGGCGGGCGGATCGGACGCTGTTCGCGACCTGGCATTCGCGTTTCGCCGACGGCGTCGAGCCCGCCCGCGCCTGGCTCGCCGACGCCGCGATCCGATCCGTCGCCGTCATCTGGAAGGAAGACGTGCGCCATTGGCACCCCGGGCAGGACTGGATCTGGGAGCCGGGCGGCCTCGGCGTGTTCGACCCCGGCATCAACGCGTTGTCGATCGTCACCGCCATCATGCCGCGCCCGATCCATCTGACGCGCTCGACGCTCCGGTTCCCGGCGAACCGCGCGACGCCCATCGCAGCCGATCTCGCGTTCTCCGACGCCACCGGCACGGCGATCTCAGCGGAGTTCGACTGGCGGCAGACCGGGCCGCAAAGCTGGGACATCGACGTCGAAGCCGACAAGGGGCACCTGGTCGTGTCGAAGGGCGGATCGGTTCTGGCGATCGACGGCGAAACGCTGGTGGACGGACGAGACCGCGAGTATCCCGGCATCTACGCTCGTTTTCTCGAGCTTGCCGGTGCCAACCGATCGGACGTGGATTTGAGTCCCCTCACCCTCGTCGCCGACGCGTTCATGCTCGGACGCCGGGAAACGGTGGAGGGATTCCAATGACGACCGTCCGCTCCGCATCACCGAACCGTTCGAGAAGCCGTCCGCCATGCTGAAACCCAACGATCCGTCCCCGACGCTCCGCTCCCGCGCCTGGTTCGACAACCCGGCCAACATCGACATGACGGCGCTCTACCTCGAGCGTTACCTGAACTTCGGCTTGAGCCAGGAGGAGATGCAGTCCGGCATGCCGATCATCGGCATCGCGCAGACCGGCTCCGACCTGTCGCCGTGCAACCGTCACCACCTGGAACTCGCCAAGCGGGTGCGCGACGGCATCCGCGAGGCGGGCGGCGTTCCGCTCGAGTTTCCCGTCCATCCGATCCAGGAAACCGGCAAGCGCCCGACCGCCGGGCTCGACCGCAACCTCGCCTATCTCGCGCTGGTGGAGGTGCTCTACGGCTATCCGCTCGACGGCGTCGTGCTCACGATCGGCTGCGACAAGACCACGCCGGCCTGCCTGATGGCAGCCGCGACGGTCAACATTCCGGCGATCGCGCTGTCCGTCGGACCGATGCTGAACGGCTGGTTCCGCGGCGCGCGCACCGGCTCGGGCACGATCGTCTGGAAGGCGCGCGAGCTGCTCGCCGCCGGCGAAATCGACGAGAAGGGCTTCATCAAGCTCGTCTCGTCCTCCTCGCCGTCCACCGGCTACTGCAACACGATGGGCACGGCGACGACGATGAACTCGCTGGCCGAGGCGCTCGGAATGCAACTGCCTGGCTCGGCGGCGATTCCCGCCCCCTACCGCGACCGGCAGGAGATCTCCTACTACACCGGCAAGCGCATCGTGGAGATGGTCCACGAAGACCTGAAGCCGTCCGACATCCTGACGCGCGACGCCTTCATCAACGCCATCCGGGTCAACACCGCCATCGGTGGCTCCACCAACGCGCCGATCCACCTCAACGCCTTGGCTCGCCACGTCGGCGTCGAGCTCTCCATCGACGACTGGCAGACCTTCGGCGAAGCGATCCCACTCCTGGTGAACCTGCAGCCGGCCGGCGAATATCTCGGCGAGGACTACTACCACGCCGGCGGCGTACCGGCGGTCGTCAATCAGCTGATGGGCCAAGGCCTCATCGTGGAAGACGCGATGACGGTGAACGGCCGCACGATCGGCGAGAACTGCCGGGACGCAAAGATCGAGGACGCGAACGTCATCAAGTCCTTCGACCTGCCGTTGAAGCGGCACGCCGGCTTCCGCATCCTGCGCGGCAACCTGTTCGACTCCGCGATCATGAAATTGTCGGTCATCTCGGACGAGTTCCGTGCGCGCTACCTTTCGAACGAGAACGATCCCGACGCCTTCGAGGGACGCGCCGTCGTGTTCGATGGGCCGGAAGACTACCATCGCCGCATCGACGACCCGGCGCTGGGGATCGACGAGCAAACGGTGCTTTTTATGCGCGGCGCCGGGCCAATCGGCTATCCGGGCGCGGCGGAAGTGGTGAACATGCGTGCGCCCGACTACCTCATCAAGCGGGGCGTGACCTCGCTCGCCTGCATCGGCGACGGCCGGCAGTCGGGCACGTCGGGCTCGCCGTCGATCCTCAACGCCTCGCCGGAAGCGGCGGCGGGCGGCGGACTGGCGCTGCTGCAAACCGGCGACCGCGTTCGCATCGACCTGAGAAAGGGCACGGCGGACATCTTGATCACCGACGCCGAGTTGGCCGGGCGCCGCGCCGCGCTGGAGGCGGCCGGCGGCTACAGGTATCCGGATCATCAAACGCCCTGGCAGGAGCTGCAGCGCGCCTATGTCGGGCAACTTGCCACCGGCGCCGTGCTGGAGCCGGCCGTCGCCTACCAACGCATCGCCCAGACCAAGGGCCTGCCACGCGACAACCATTGAGCGCGGCATTGATCACGGCGGCTTCCGGACCTCCGTTTTGCGCGGCTGTCGACTGGGGCACGTCGAGCTTTCGCCTATGGCTGCTCGGCGGCGAAGGAGCCGTACTGGGCGAAAAGCGCTCGCGCGAAGGCATGGCGTCGGCGGTGGCGGCCGGCGGGTTCCAGTCGATCCTCGAAACCCACCTCGCCTCGCTCGGCGCGCCGCCCGACCTGCCGACGATCGTCTGCGGCATGGCCGGCGCGCGGCAGGGCTGGCTCGAAGTTCCCTACCTCGACGCTCCCGCGAAGCTGTCCGCCATTGCGGCCGCTGCGACGCCGGTGCCGGGGCTCGCCCGGGACGTACGAATACTGCCAGGCATCGCCCAGCGCGATCCGGAACGTCCCGACGTGATGCGCGGTGAGGAAACGCAGGTGCTCGGGCTCGGTGTCGAAGGGCTCGTCTGCCTGCCAGGCACGCATTCCAAGTGGATTTTGGTGTCGAACGGCCGGATCGAAGCGTTCTCGACCTTCATGACCGGCGAGGTTTTCGCCGTCTTGGCCGGGCAGTCGATCCTTCGCCACACGATCGGCGCCGACCGTGACGCGATCGCCCATCCCGAGGCTTTCACGGCCGGCGTGCGCGACGGACTTGCCGTGCCGGCGGCGTTGTTGAACCGCCTGTTCGCCCTGCGTGCTGCCGGCCTTCTGTCGCTGGCGCCGCCCGAGGAAGCGGCGGCGCGCTTGTCCGGCCTCCTGATCGGATCCGAGATCGCCGGTGCCCGCGCCATGCTTTCGGCGGCCGACGCGGTGACCCTCGCGGCCGCCGGACCGCTGGCCGATCTCTATGCCGTCGCCTTCGAGGCGACCGGCCTGGCCGTTTCGGCTGCGGACGCGGACGACGCGGTGAGGCGCGGCCTGCTGCAAGCGGCACGCGTTTGTTTCGGCGAAACGGCGAAGGGTTCATAGGAAATGGCGCCTTCGTTCTCGCCGACGGTTCCATGGCCGAGGCTCAAGCGCTCGCTGGTCGCCATCCTGCGCGGCCTGCAGCCCTCGGAAGCGGAAGCCGTCGTCGGCGGCTTGATCGAGGTCGGCTTCGAGGCGATCGAGATCCCGTTAAATTCGCCCGAGCCCTTCGATTCGATCGAGCGGGCCGCACGTCTCGCGCCGCCCGGCGTCCTCATCGGAGCCGGAACCGTCCTGTCACCGGAAGCCGTCAACCGACTCGCCGATGTAGGCGGCCGGCTGCTGGTCAGCCCGAACGTCGACGCCACGGTCCTGGAACGCGCCGGCGCGCACGGCATGGTGACGATGCCGGGGTGCTTCACGCCGACCGAGGCGTTCCAGGCGCTGAGCGCCGGTGCGTCCGCGTTGAAGTTCTTTCCCGCCGCGACGCTCGGGCCGACGAGTGTTTCGGCCATCCGCGCCGTGCTTCCCCCGGCCGTGGTCGTCGGCGTCGTCGGCGGCGTGGCCGAACGCGACTTCGAAGCCTATGCGGCCGTCGGCGTCACCGCCTTCGGCCTCGGCTCCAGCCTCTACAAGCCCGGCATGAGCGCGGCCGACGTCGCCGCGCGCGGTCGCATGGCCGTGGAGGCCTGGGATCGCGTCTTCGCCGGAACGCCGGCGGCATGAGGAGCGGCGCTGAAACCGTCGAGGTCGAAGTTCTCCGGCGGGAACCGTCCCTGCTCGGCGAGGGCGCCACCTACGACCGGACGAACGACACGGCGTGGTGGTTCGATATCATCGGAAAGACGCTGTTCGAGCACCGCTTCGCGTCCGGCAAAACGCGCTCGCACGAGCTTCCCTGGATGGCGAGCCAGCTCTCCTTCATCGACGACGACTGGCAGTTGCTCGCCGCCGACACGGGCCTGTTCCGTCGCCGGATCGCCGACGGCGCATTGTTTCGTCATGCCCCGCTCGAAGAGGACGACGCGACGACCCGTTCCAACGACGGACGCACCCATGCCTCCGGCGCGCTGTGGATTGGCACGATGGCGCTCGACGAGCGGAAGGGCGGCGGGTCGATCTACTGGTTCCGCGATGGCGAGCTGCGGCGGTTGTACGCGAACGTCACCATTCCGAACGCGATCTGCTTCGCGCCGGACGGTGCGACCGCCTATTTCACCGACACCTTCGACGGCCGCCTCCTGCGGGTCTTGGTGGACCCGCGGACAGGGCTACCGCAAGGCGAACCGGCTGTCCTCTTCGACGCGAACGACGAGCCGGGCGGCGACGCCGGACTCGACGGCGCCGTGACGGACGCGGATGGCCTCGTCTGGGTCGCGCGTTGGGGTGGCGCGGAGATCACGGTCTTCACGCCGGCCGGGGACATCGTCCGTCGGATCGCCGTTCCGGCACGGCAGGCGACCTGCCCGGCTTTCGTCGGCCCGAACCTCGACCGTCTGCTGGTCACGACGGCGTCGAAAGGCTTGACGGACGAAGCCTTGGCCGATGACCCCAGCGCCGGCGCGACATTCGTCATGGCCGTCGGCGCTCGAGGCCGCGAGGACCCGCGCGTCGCAGCGTGACGGGACTTGCCGCTCGAAACCCGGGCAAAAAAATGGGCGGCCGGAGCCGCCCTGAATCGACTGGAGTATCAGGCCATGAAAAACCTGATGCCCATAAATCCCCGAATGACCCAATGGTTGCATAGGCGACGCGCGGACTGGTGCCGCACCGCAACCAAGGAAATGGTGCGGCGTTAGAGCGTCGCCCGCCCGGCGCGTCTTGTCGGCGTGGACGATCGTGCGGCCCCGGCGCCGCTCCTGCTGGAGTTTGAGATGTTCCGCGACAAATCCACGGCCCTCAGCCGCGTTTCCGATGCGCTGTCGGACATCGGCGAACGTATCGCGGACTTGGAGGAGAAGGTCGCCGAGCGGATCAGCCCGACGCCGTCCTTGCCGGAGCGAGCCCGCCGTTCCCTGGTGCGACATTTGCCGGGGCACCAGGAGGGTGCATGGCGTTACGTTCCGGACTTCGCCCGTGGTTGGACCGCACCGACCGTCGACGACGCGCGTTCCGCCTACGGGTCGGCCTATGCGAGCGCGGCCGGCTCGCTCGGCGACCTGCGCTCGTCGCTGTCGCATTGGGCCCATTCGCTGCCGAGCCTGCGGGGTGCCGCGGCGGAGGCCCGGGCGCGCCTCCCCGATCCGCACGTTCCCCGCTTCGGCAGTTTTCGGCGCGGCATGCAGGCGCAACGCGGCGTCGATCGGTTGCGCGACAACGATGCCCTGACCACTGCGTTGATCGCCGGTGGCGCCCTGCTCGCCATCGGCGGCGCTCTCTACCTGACGAAGAAGATCGCCGATCACAGCGAGGAGCCAGACTACGACGTCGTGCGACGCGACGGCGACATCGAGGTTCGCGACTACGACGCGATGATCGTCGCCGAGACCGTGAAGTCCGGCTACCACGAGAAGGCTCGCAAGGACGGTTTCAATACACTTGCCGATTACATCTCGGCGAACAACCGGTCGGGCAAGAAGATCGCGATGACGGTCCCCGTGCTCCAGCAACTGTCCGAGGCGGAGGGGCAAACGAAGGGATGGGCGATTCGCTTCGTCATGCCGAAGAAGTTCACGTCGGCCACGTTGCCGACCCCGAACACGCCCGACGTCGCGCTGAAGGACATCGCCGCCAAGCGGGTCGTTTCCATCAAGTTCTCCGGCAACTTCAGCGCCAGCATGGCGTCGAAGAAGCTGATGACGCTCTACAACTACCTTGCGGACGAAAACCTGAAGCAGAAGGGCGATCCGGAATACGCCTTCTACAACCCGCCCTGGACGCCGGGTTTCCTCAAGCGCAACGAGATCCTGATCGAGATCGAGCGTTGAGCGCCGCCTGACGTTTCGACGGCTCGCAGGTCGGATTTCATACTCTTCCTGCCGCCTCGCCGTCCCGGGCTCGACCCGGGACCCGTTCCAAGCCACTCCTGCTATTGAGACCGTCTGGGACGACAGTCGTCCTCGACCTCCGGCGCAGGCGTCGGCGGTTATGGCAACGATCCCGGGCGGTGCCCAAGAAGCCGAAACAACGACGAGAATGGACCGCACGAACGCGCGGAGGCTCTACGTTTTGATCACGTAATGCTTGCGCGTCGTTTCGACGACGCGCCACGTCCCGCGGAAGCCCGGTCGGATGACGAAGCTGTCGCCGGCCCGGAGCGTGACCGCCGCGCCGCCCTCCTCGGTCAGCACGGACACGCCGGCGAGGAGATGGCAGAACTCCCACTCCGTGTAGTCGACCCGCCATTCGCCGGGCGTCGACTCCCACACGCCCGAATACAATCCCTCCCCGTCGTCCTCGAAGTTCCAGGTGCGGTTGACCGGGTCGCCGCTCTCGATCCGGTCGGGCGCCGGCCGGCCGCTCTCCGACGCGACCGATTCGGTATCGAAGACGAGAAGGTTCGCGCTGCGGTCCATCGTCAGGTCCTGGCCAAAGCCTGGTCGAGATCGGCGACGATGTCGGCGACGTTCTCGATGCCGATCGACAGCCGCACCACGTCGGGTCCGGCACCGGCGGCGACCTGCTGGTCCGACGCGAGCTGCCGGTGCGTGGTCGAAGCGGGATGGATCACCAGCGAGCGTGTGTCGCCGATGTTGGCGAGGTGGGAGAACAGCTCCAAGCCCTGAACGAAGGCGACGCCGGCATCGTAGCCCCCCTTCAGCCCGAAGGTGAACACGGCGCCCGCCCCGTTCGGCGCATAGCGCAGCATGTTGGCGTGGCCCGGATCGTCCGGCAGGCCGGCATAGGACACCCAGGCGACCTTCTCGTGCCGTTGCAGGTGCGCAGCGACCGCGAGGGCGTTGTCGCAGTGACGCTGCATGCGCAGGGGCAGCGTCTCGATGCCGGTGAGGATCAGAAAGGCGTTGAAGGGGGAGATCGCGGGGCCGAGGTCGCGCAAGCCGAGGACGCGGCAGGCGATGGCGAAGGCGAAATTGCCGAAGGTCTCGTGCAGCGTGATGCCGGCATACTCGGCACGCGGCTGCGACAGCATCGGATAGCGATCGGTCGCGGACCAGTCGAACGTGCCGCAATCGACGATGACGCCGCCGATGGAGTTGCCGTGGCCGCCCATGAACTTCGTCAACGAATGGACGACGACATCGGCCCCGTGTTCGATCGGTCGGCACAAGTATGGCGTCGCCATCGTGTTGTCGACGATCAGCGGCAGGCCGTGCCGGTGGGCGATCTCGGCCACCGCGGCGATGTCCATCACCACGCCGCCGGGGTTGGCGATCGACTCGATGAAGATCGCCTTCGTGCGGTCCCCGATCGCCGCCTCGAAGCCCGAAAGGTCGAACGGATCGGCCCAGTTGACGGTCCAGCCGAACGATTTGAACGAATGGCCGAACTGGTTGATCGAGCCGCCGTAGAGCTTGCGCGAGGCGACGAAGTCGTCGCCCGGCTGCATCAGCGCGTGGAACACGAGAAGCTGCGCCGCGTGCCCCGACGCGACGGCGAGCGCCGCCGCCCCGCCTTCGAGCGCCGCCACCCGCTCCTCCAGCACGGCTTGCGTCGGGTTCATGATGCGCGTGTAGATGTTGCCGAACTGCTGCAGGCCGAACAGCGCGGCGGCGTGATCCACGTCGTTGAAGACGAACGACGTCGTCTGGTAGATCGGCGTCGCCCGCGCGCCCGTCGCCGGATCGGGCGCGGCGCCGGCATGGATCGCCAGCGTCTCGAAACCCGGTGCGTTGCTCATCGCCCTTTCTCCTCCTGCAGATCAGCACAGTGGCATCGCAGCCGCGCCGCTGCGAGGCAAGGGTACTCCCCAACGCTCCCGCGCCGCGCGAGAATGCGCGCGCCTCAGGACCGGGGCAGAAGGCCCCGGCTCTGGAAACCGCCCTGCATCGTTGGTCGGCGCGACGACAGAACGCGCGAGTTGACGCCGTTCCAGCCGATCTCGCCGGACAGCCGCGCGAACTCGATCTTCGGGCAGCGGTCCATGACGACCTCGATGCCGGCAGCTTCCGCCCGCGCCGCCGCCTCGTCGTGGCGGACCGTGAGCTGCGTCCAGAGCACCCTCGGGCGCGGATCGAGCGCCAGCATCTCGTCCACGATGCCTGGAACCGCGTCGCTTGGGCGGAACACGTCCACCATGTCGATCGGCGCCGGCACGCTCGCCAGATCGGCGACGAAGACCGTGCCGAGGATGGGTTTGCCGGTCTGGCCGGGATTGACCGGATAAACGTGGAAACCTTTCCCGAGCAGATACTTGAGGACGAAGTAGGACGGTCGCGATGGATTGGCGCTCGCGCCGACCATCGCCACGAACCGCGTTTCGGCAAGGATGCGGCGGATCTTGTCGTCCGGGTAGTGCAGTCGCTCCACGCTCACGCACCCGTCCAGTGCGCGGTCCGCTTCTCGAGAAAGGCGCCGATTCCCTCTTCGGCGTCGCGGGCCAGCAGGTTTTCGACCATGACGCCGGACGCGTAGTCGTAGGCCTCAGCGAGTTCCATGTCCGCCTGCCGGTAGAATGCCTGCTTGCCCGTCCGGACGATCAGCGGCGACTTCGCGGCGATGACGCCAGCGTATTTCTCGACCACCGTCGTCAGGTATTCCGGCGGCACGACGCGGTTGACGAGGCCGAAATCGCGGGCGGCGCGCGCGTCGATCGTCTCGCCCGTCAGCAGCATCTCCATCGCGTGCTTGCGCGACAGGTTGCGCGACAACGCCACCATCGGCGTCGAGCAGAACAGCCCGATGTTGACGCCCGGCGTGCAGAAGGTCGCGTTCTCCGACGCGATGGCGAGATCGCAGCTCGCGACGAGTTGGCAGCCGGCGGCGGTGGCAAGACCCGCGACCTCGGCGATCACCGGCTTCGGGTGCCGGACGATCGCCTGCATCAGCGTCGAGCATCGCCGCAGCGCGTCGACGAAGAAGCCGCGGCCGCGGTCCGGGTCGCCGCGATGGGCGGTCAGCTCCTTCAGGTCGTGACCGGCCGAAAAGACGCGGCCGGTGGCGGCGATGACCACGACGCGGCATTCCGGGTCACGCTCCGCCTCACCCAGGCTCGCCGATAGCGCATCCATGGTCGCCATCGACAGGGCGTTCGCCGGCGGGTTGGACAAGGTGAGGCGCCGCACGTGTCCCGCCGTGACCGACGTGACCGGATGCGTGGCGCCGTCGCCCATGTTCACGATGTCGCCCATGACACGCACCCTCCCGTTTGGACCGCGGATCTCTAAACTATCCTGTCACGATCGGAAGACGTCCGAGCGACGGTTTAAGCTCGCAAGCTGATACGGTATTCGATTACCGTGATAACGGTATCTATATACCTCTCATACTGCTCATTGTTTTCATTGCGGTTTCGCCACTTGAATGCGTCGTTTATGATTGACAGTCGCGACTTATGCAGTTATTCCCGCCCTCGACGCGACTGTGGTTGCCGTTTGCGGGTTCGAGCCCGGCGTCGTCCCGTTCATCCCACAGGATTTCGAATGAAGACCTTCTCGCAGAAAAACGAGACGGTGGAGAAGAAGTGGGTGCTGATCGACGCCGAAGGGCTCGTCGTCGGCCGCCTCGCCTCCCTCGTCGCGCTTCGCCTTCGCGGCAAGCACAAGGCCACGTTCACGCCGCACGTCGACGACGGCGACAACGTCATCATCGTGAACGCCGACAAGGTCGTGTTCACGGGCAAGAAGTACGCGGACAAGACCTACTACTGGCACACCGGCCATCCGGGCGGTCTCAAGGAGCGCAAGGCGCGACAGATCCTCGAAGGCCGCTTCCCGGAGCGCGTCGTCGAGAAGGCCATCGAGCGCATGCTGCCCGAGGGTCCGCTCGCCCGCCAGCAACTGCGCAACCTGCGCGTCTATGCCGGCGCCGCTCATCCGCACGAGGCGCAGAAGCCGGAAACGCTCGACATCGCCGCGATGAACCCGAAGAACAAGAGGGCCGCCTGATGTCCCAGCTCTCCTCCCTCCAGGACCTGCAGACGGCCGAAACGATGGCCGACGCGCCGGTCCACGTGCAGAAGATCGACGCACAGGGCCGCGCCTACGCTACCGGCAAGCGCAAGGACGCGGTCGCCCGTGTCTGGGTCAAGCCCGGCAAGGGCAAGATCACCGTGAACGACAAGGAGTTCTCGGCCTACTTCGCCCGCCCGGTGCTGCAGATGGTGCTGCAGCAGCCGATCGTCGCGGCCGGTCGCGACGGGCAGTTCGACGTGGTCGCGACCGTCGTCGGCGGCGGCCTGTCGGGCCAAGCGGGCGCCGTGCGGCACGGTATCTCGAAGGCGCTCACCTACTACGAGCCGGGCCTGCGTCCCGTGCTGAAGAAGGGTGGCTTCCTGACCCGCGACAGCCGCGTCGTGGAGCGCAAGAAGTACGGCAAGGCGAAGGCCCGCCGGTCGTTCCAGTTCTCCAAGCGCTGAGCCGCCTTACTTCGCTTCTCGGAGGGCCGCGGATCGTCCGCGGCCCTTTTTCGTTGCGAGCAGCTCATGGCCGGACCCTCGATCGACCACGCCTTCACGGCCGACTCTTCCTTCGGCGCGGCCGGTGACCCGACCTATGCGGGCGTCGCCTCCTTCATGCGCCGCCGCCTGACCAAATCGCCGGCCGGCGCCGACGTGACAATCTGGGGCGTGCCGTTCGACGCCGCCGTTTCCAATCGGCCAGGCGCCCGCTTCGGGCCGGCCGCGATCCGGCGCGCATCGCAAATCTTCGACAACGATCCGCAATATCCGTTCAAGCGCGACCTGTTCGAGGCCTTGAGCGTCGTCGACTACGGTGATTGCCGGCTCGACTACCGGACGCCCGAGACCGCGCACGAGACGATCCGGGCCGAGGCGGCGAAGCTGCTCGGGCAGACCGGCTTTCTCTTGACGCTCGGCGGCGACCACTCGATCACCTGGCCGCTGCTCCAGGCCCATGCCGAGCGACACGGCAAGCTTTCCCTCGTCCATTTCGACGCGCACCAGGACACCTGGTCGGTGGCGGGGTCGCGCGTCGATCACGGCTCGTTCCTGACCGCGGCCGTCGCGAGCGACCTCGTCGATCCGGAGACTTCGATCCAGATTGGAATCCGCACCCACGCGCCGGAAACCTTCGGGCTCGAGATCATGCACGGCGAGGAGGTCGAAGACCTGCCGAGCGTCTCCATCGCCAAGCGCGTCTACGAGCGAACGGGTGGCACCAACGTCTACCTGACGTTCGACATCGACTGCCTCGATGCCGCCTTCGCGCCGGGCACGGGAACGCCGGTCGCCGGAGGTCCGTCCAGCGCCAAGATGCTGGCGGTGTTGCATCACTTGAAGAACATGCAGCTCGTCGGCGCCGACGTGGTCGAGGTGTCGCCGCCCTACGACCACGCGGACGTTACCGCGATCGCGGCTTCGACGGTCGCCATGTACGTCCTCGGCATCCTGGCGGAAAAGAAGGGCGCTTGACGCGAATGGCACCGCGCATCTTCATCGACGGCGAGCACGGCACGACCGGCCTGCAGATCCGCCAGCGCATGGCCGGTCGTCGCGACATCGAGCTCTTGTCGATCCCCGAGGCCGAGCGCCGAAACGCCGCGATGCGCGAGGACATGCTGAACGCGGCCGACGTCGCCATCCTCTGCCTGCCGGACGACGCGGCGCGCGAGGCCGTCGCGCTGCTCGGCGGCAACGACGCGACGCGCGTCATCGATACGAGCACCGCACACCGCACCGACCCCGACTGGGCCTACGGTTTTCCGGAGTTGGAGAAAGGCCAGGCCGAGCGCATCGCAGCGTCCGCACGCGTCGCCAACCCTGGCTGCTATCCGACCGGGGCGATCGCGCTTCTGCGGCCGCTGCGCCAAGCCGGATTGATCGCCGCCAACTATCCAGTCTCGGTGAACGCCGTGTCCGGCTACACGGGCGGCGGCAAGCAACTCATCGCGCAGATGGAGGACGCCGGGCGACCCGACCACATCGCCGCGCCGCACTTCCTCTACGGCCTCGACTTGCAGCACAAGCACCTGCCGGAGATGCGGACCTTCGCGCTGCTCGGCGCCGACCCGCTGTTCGCCCCGTCCGTCGGCCGTTTCGCGCAAGGGATGCTGGTGCAGGTGCCGCTCCGGGTCGCACCGGACGGCGGCGGCGCGGACGATATGCACGCGGCGCTCGCCGAGCACTACGCCGGGCAGGACGCCGTGACCGTCGTCCCGTTGGCGGAAGGCCGCGAGCTGAAACGGCTCGACCCGACCGAACTTGCCGGGACCGACCGGATGAAGCTCCTCGTGTTCGGCTCGCCCGACGGACGGCTGGTCAACCTCATCGCGATCCTCGACAACCTCGGCAAGGGCGCTTCGGGCGCCGCGGTGCAGAACCTCGATCTGATGCTCGGCCGCTGAAGGCTACCCGCGTCAGCCGGCGTAGCGTCCACGCATGAAGCGGTACGGTCCGGCCAAGCCTCGCGCATGGACGACGGTCGCCGCCAGCACGGCGAGCGCGCCCGCCTGATGCAGCAAGCCCCAGCCGATCGGCACCGCCAGCAACAACGTCGCGACGCCGATCGCGGCCTGCGTTAAAACGACGAGGACGAGCAGCGCCGCACCGCGCGCATGACTCGTTCCCGGCGCGAGAACGAGCGAGGCGACGGCGTGGACGACGACGGCCGCGAGCAGCAGGTAGGCGCTCGCCCGGTGGACGAACTGCACGGTCATCACGTTCTCGAAGAAGTTCCGCCAAAGCGGCTGTGCGGCGAGAAGCCCGTCCGGCACGAGGCGGCCGTCCATCAGGGGCCACGTGTTGAACGTCAAGCCGGCGTCGAGTCCGGCGACCAAACCGCCGAGATAGATCTGGACGAGGGCGAGCAGCACGATGAGCCCGCCGACATACACGGACGCGCGGGTCGGTGGCGGATCGTCAGACTGCCGGGCGATTCCACGGGCGACCCAAAGAACCGCAGCAAGAATGACGCAAGCCGTCGTCAGATGCACGGCGAGCCGATACTGGCTGACGTCCGTGCGCGCGGAGAGACCGGAGGCGACCATCCACCAGCCGATGGCGCCCTGCATCCCGCCGAGCGCCAGGATGACGAGGAGGCGCGGTTTCAGCGACGACGGAAGGCGGTCGCTCAACCAGAAGAACAGCAGCGGCACGGCATACAGGACGCCGATCAACCGAGCGAGAAAGCGGTGGGCCCATTCCCACCAGAAGATCGTCTTGAACTCCGCCAGACTCATGCCGGCATTGATCTGTTGATACTGCGGTATCTGCCGATAAAGCGAGAACTCCGCTTCCCAATCCGCCGTCGACAACGGCGGCACGACGCCGTGCAACGGCTTCCATTCGGTGATCGACAAGCCGCTGCCGGTCAAGCGCGTCGCGCCGCCGACGAGCACCAGCGCGACGAGCAGGAGCGCGACGGCGTAGAGCCATATCCGGACCGGTTTCAGGCTCCGCGCTTCGGCATAAATGCGGGACTCGCGAACGGGCAACGTGGCGACGGTCATCGACGGGCTCTACCAATCCTTTCGGCGACATGCAGGGTGTGGCGTTTCGTGCTGCCTCCCGCAAGGTGGCCGAAGCGTCGCACGAGGCCGCGATGGCGCGCGGCGCCGCCACCCCATAGATAGATGAACCGTCGAACGGACTTTCAGACGATGCAGCTTCGCCTTCGCAAACTGATCGGAACGGTGCTGATGATCGTTCTGGTCGTCATCTACGCGGTCTTCGCGACGGCGTTCGCGTCCTTGCACCTCGCGCAGTCGAGCGGCTGGGTGCATCTCGGCTTCTTCCTGGTCAGCGGTTTCCTGTGGGTCGCACCGGCCGCGCTGCTCATCCGATGGATGGAAGGCTATTCGGGCAAGGCGAAGCCGAAACGCTGAACCTGACGGGGAGGGCTCGCCGTCAGGCGGCGAGCGCCCGATCGACAGGCGCCACGACGCGCATCGCCACGGCATCCGCTGGCGGCGTGACATTCGGATCGAGCGAGTTTCCGTCGCCGGATGCGTCAGCGAAAACCACCGCCGTCGCACGGCCTTCAACGTTCGCGATTGCCTCGGACTGGTTGGGCTCGGCTACCACTGTGACGTGATCGTAAGCCTCGCCCAGGGCTTCTAGAACGACGTCGACGGCGCCGCTTGGGAGGCGGCCTTCGTCGAGAACCGCCGCAAGAACGTGCGCACCGCTCGCGCGGTCGCGATGGATCGCGTTCGCGAAAGCGGTCGGGCTTGCCGCGAGCGACACGACATCGATGGTTTGGGACAGGAGACCCATCGCTTTCGCAGCCGAAGCGGCCGTCGTGAAATCCACGAGAACCGTTGCCCTTCCCCGCGCCGCCAAGCACCGTGACAGCTCGACCGCACCGATCGCTGCGGTTTCGGTTTCGGACCCCGTCACGACGACCCGCCCGACGCCGGCCCGCTCGATCGCCGACGCGATCTCGACGGGCGTTGCGGCTTCGGAAATCCGATCAAGGTCGATGGGAGACGCGGCAGCCCCTACCTCGTCCGCTGAGGAACCGTCGCTCGGGATGTTGAGTTCGCCGGGCCGACCGTTCCGAAGCTTCGCAATCAGAAGCCCAAGGCCGGACAGGATCAGACCGAGCGCGCCGCCGATGACCGTGATCAGCCAGACGTTCGGAGCAGCAGGCACGGTCGGCAGCAGCGCCGGCGACACCAAGCGCACGTTTGCCGGAGGAAGCTGGCCAGCCGACGATGTCGGGGCAACGGGAAGCGCCAGATGGGTTTCGAGCCGCTCGCGCCGCGTGGCCACTTCGCGTTCGAGCGCGCGAAGCTCGGTATAGAACCCGGCGTCAGTCGCGACCCGCGTGGCGACGACCGATGCCCGAGTCGCGTCCGTCCCGAGCGCGGCGAGCGCTTCGACTTCGAGCCCGGCGCGCGCGTCGGAGCCGAGCTTCGCGACTTCGGCGTCGAGTTCGCGCGATTGCGAGCGGAGCGACTTCAGGCGCGGGTGGTTGTCCAGCAATGTCGTCGAAAGCTTGGCGATCTGCGCGCGCGTCGCGCTCTGCCGTTCGATGGTCGCTTGCAGCCGTGTTTCAGCGGCCACCCGGGCCGCCCGCGCCTCCACGAGGTTCGCAGCCTCGGCTCCGTCACCGGACCACTTCACCGCTGAACCCTCGCCGCCCGCGACAAGCCGTGCGCGATAGCCGGCCAGCTTCGCTTCGGCGACCCGTATCGCGTCGTGCAGCACGGCCGCCTCTTCGTCGCGCAGGTTCGTTTCGGCGTCGTCGGTCGCCTGCAGCCACTGGGTCCGTTGCCGCGAATACTCCGCGACGATCGCGTTGGGCACGTCGCGGGCGAGCACCGGGTCGCGCGACGAGAACCCGATCGTGAGGCGATCCGTGTTCGGGATACGGCGGACGACAAGGGTCTCGCGCAACGCGACAACCGCCGTCGCCTGATCGACTCCGTCTTCGCTCGGCACGGTCTCGAACAAGCGGCTCGCCAGCGAAGCGAAGTCTGCACGGTCCGGAACGCGCAGCCTCGCAGCCACGGAGGCGAGCGTCTCGTTTGAGGTCAGCGACGCGATCTGTGCATTGAGGCTTTGCCGATGCAGCGCCGCCGCAATGGTCGCGTCGGTTGCGGCATCCTCGCCCAAGAGGTCGGGAGGCAGACGCATCTCGATCGCGATCTCGGCTTCCGCCTTGAAGCTCGGCGGCATCATTCCCGCGCCGAGAAACCCCAAGGCGGCGAAAGCCGTCGTCGTCCCGAGAACGGCGAGTTGCCTCGATGCGCGCGATCGGACGCCGGCTTGCCGACCCGAACGGCCATCGCGATCGTCCAGCGTCGGCACACGGGTCATGCGGCACCTCGATACACTGGACTGCCGTGCATGATCCTCGCGTAGGGTAAGCGCTTGGTTAACGGTCTGCGACGCTCGCGCTCACGCCAGGATAGGAGCCGTTTAACCCGACCTTAACCCTAACGAAACCATAACTTCCCGCGTGGAGCGGCGCGGCTGGACGCGTCGGCACGGGACGGGATGTGCGCTCGATGCGGGTTCGGCGACTTGCGACGGCGGTTGCGCTCTGCGTTCTCACCTCCAGCTGCGCCGACCATCGGCCTGCGGCGTCCGCCTTCCACCAGCAGCTCAACGCCCCCTATCGCCTCGACAGCGGTGACAAGCTGCGGATCACGGTGTTCGAACAGGACGGCTTGACTAGCACCTACGCCATCGACAAGGGCGGTACCATTTCCATGCCGCTGATCGGCTCCGTGCCGGCGCGGGGACGCACGCCCGAGGAACTCGAGACCGGCATCGCGCAGAAACTGCGGAACGGTTTCCTGCGCGATCCGGACGTTTCGGTGGAGGTCGACACCTACCGCCCCTTCTTCGTCATGGGCGAAGTCACCCAGGGTGGCCAGTATAGCTACGTGCCCGGCATGACGGTGCAGAACGCCATCGCCATTGCCGGCGGCTTCACGCCGCGCGCCGATCGCAGGATGGTGGACGTGACGCGGCAGGTGAGCGGCAAGATCGTCGCCGGACGCGTCCCGATCACGAACCCGATCCAGCCCGGCGACACGATCTCGATCCGCGAACGCTGGTTCTAGACGTCGCTTCGAGCCGGCGCTTGGCCAACGCTGGCATCGCTCGGCCGAGCGATGGCGACAAAGCTCAAGCGCGCCGACGCATCGGCAAGTCCGCATCGGCGGGAGAGTTAGGTTCGGCGCGGATCAAAGGCTTTGAACCTGCCCAAGGCAGGAATCCGAAAGATATTTGACGTAGCGTCCGGTCCGTAGAGCAATCCATGGATCACAAGCCGGCAGCGCGTGGTTTCCGCGCCCGGTTGGGGCGGACACACATGATCGGCGCATCGACCCATGCCGTCCGCCTCGCGTCACGACAGATTGGTCACGGCAACTTCAAGCGCGCTAGTTTCACCCGTCGCACCGCGCCACGCCGGTAAGACCGAGTTTGGACCCGCGACGTGACGCAGCTTCAAATCCGACAGGTCGATCCGCATTCCGACACCGGGCGCGTGCTTGACGAGCTTGTTCCGCCTTTGGCGGCAGCGCCCTCGCCCATCGCCCGCCCGTCGTCCGCGCCGCTCAAAAGCACTGCACCGGCCGCTCTCGGCCCTGACGCCAGCCGGATGGCACGTCGGCTTTCGAGCCAGACCCTCTCGACGAGCATGCTCGCCGGACTGTGGCGCGGCGTCGAGTTGATCGCACTGGCGATAGTCTCGATCGTTTCCGCCGCGGTCTACGAGCCTTCCGCCCGCGAGTTTCTCTCGCTCTACGCCATCGTCGCCATAGGCGCTGCGACGGCCGGCGTCGCGGCGATCCAGACGCTGGGCGGCTACGAGTTCGCCATGCTTCGCCGCCCTTTGCAGCAGGTTCCGCGCGTCGCGGGCGGCTGGGCCATCGTCCTCGCCGCCATCGCCGTCGGCTTCGTCGCGACCGATGGGCAGGAAGGCATATCGTATCGTTGGATCGCCGCCTGGTATGTCGCCGGCGTTTGCGCGCTTTGCACACTGCGCGTCGGGTTCGGAGCGCGTATCCGGCAATGGACGGAAGACGGCCGGTTGGAGCGCCGCGCCGTTCTCGTCGGCGGTGGACCGCATGTGGAAGCGCTGATCCGTCGCTTGCGCGCACGATCCGACGGGGACGTTCGCGTTTGCGGCATCTTTGACGACCGGGACGGTGGTCGCTCGCCTGTTTCCGTCGCCGGCTGTCGACGGCTGGGCGACTTCCGAGAGTTGGTCGAGTTCACCCGTCACGCGCGGATCGACGTCCTGATCGTGACGCTGCCTCCGACGGCGGAGAAACGCCTGCTTCAGCTCCTCCAGCAACTCTGGATCCTGCCGATCGACATCCGCCTGTCGCTGCACCGGTCAGGTTCCGACGGGGGATCGCAGCCGATGTCGGAGAACGGCGACGTTCCGCTGATCGACATCTTCGATAAGCCGATCTCCGAATGGGACGCCATCGCCAAGCGGGTCTTCGACATCGGTTTTGCGAGCGTCGCGTTGCTTCTCGCGCTGCCGCTCTGCGTCGCGACCGCGATCGCCATCAAGCTCGAATCAAAAGGACCCGTGCTGTTCAGGCAGAAGCGGCACGGCTTCAACAACCAGATCATCGAGGTGCTGAAGTTCCGCTCGATGTATCATGAAATGGCCGACCCGACGGCCCGGCGCGTCGTGACGAAAGGCGACCCGCGTGTAACGCGGGTCGGTCGCTTCATCCGCAAGTCGTCGATCGACGAACTTCCGCAGCTTTGGAACGTGTTGCGCGGCGACCTTTCGCTCGTCGGCCCTCGTCCGCAC
The DNA here is from genome assembly GCA_964249395.1 of uncultured Rhizobiaceae bacterium. Classification (GTDB taxonomy): domain Bacteria; phylum Pseudomonadota; class Alphaproteobacteria; order Rhizobiales; family Rhizobiaceae; genus Plantimonas. Next base: position 68,374 of record CAXUCL010000001.1, on the reverse strand, counting down.
GCGGTGAACGCCCTGTCCAGCAACAACGAGGCGTTCATCGAGCTCGTGGACGGCTATTTCGGTCGCCACCGCGTCAAGCCCGGCATCACGGGCTGGGCGCAGATCAACGGCTACCGGGGCGAGATCGACCAAGCGGAAAAGCTCAGGAAGCGGTTCGAGTTCGATTTGGCTTACATCGAGAACTGGTCGATCTTCCTCGATCTGGCTATCCTCGCGAAGACCCCGCTCAGCCTCGTCAAGACCGAGAACGCCTACTGACCGAAGGACCGACGCGTCCTGTAATTTGCCAGCCCGTCGGCCAAGCCTTCAGGACCGTCTCCAGCGACGCCTTATCGGCCGGCCGCTGCCGAATGACTGAAGCGGATGTCGCCCATCGCCTCGTGCGTCGGCAGGAACGGCGTAAGGGTCGGGTCCGCGCGAACGACGTGCCGTGCGCTTCCCGATCGAGCCGCCGCCACCGCCGCGTTCGACTCGTCCACCCCCTCGACGGCGAACACGTCGAACATGGCATCGTGCGAGCCATGGTCGGACTCGACCGCCCAACGCCGCGCGGTCTGCAGGCGGCGAAACGCCCGGTACATCGTCGCTTCGTCGTTCTGAATGCGGACTACGAACACGCGATCCTCCCCTTCCGGCGCCCCATCCGAAAGAACCGGAGCCAAACCCTTCGGTTCCGTCAACGCGACCGTTCTAGACAGGATTTTCTTCAATCCGATGACGAGCGACAGTCGACTGCATCCTCGCCGACGCATCGTTGGTTTGACGTCGTCCGAACGCCGGCGTGACGTCGCGTTGGCGCGACGTTCGGCGAACGTTTAGCGCTCGATCGACCGGCAGCGGAGAACGGGTCGCGTTATTCGATCGCTGGAAAGGATATTGCGTTTTAAGGGGATTGGTCGGAGCGAGAGGATTCGAACCTCCGACCCCTTGGACCCCATCCAAGTGCGCTACCAGGCTGCGCTACGCTCCGAACGTCCAAAGCCGTAGAGAATGTGCGCGCAAGACGCAATCCCCGACGTGATCGGTCCGGAAAGGCTGCGCGGTCAGCGCGACTGGTCGAGCAGGCGCTTGCATTCCAACAGTTCGATCAAGACGTCCTGCAGCGTCGATATGCTTTCCCGAGGCAGGCCGATCGCCGTCCCCTCGCCCGCCGCTTCGCGATCGCGTCGGAACAGGGCGGAAATGCCCCCGCCACGCTCCGAACGATGCGGCACGGAAGCGTCCGCTTCGGTTTCCGGCAGTTCGTTCGTCTCCTCCGGCGCACCGTCCGCATCGGCCTGCCGCGCGGCGGCGGCGGCCGCCGGCATCGCGTCGAGCGAGGCGACGTCGCCGGATCCGACGCCGACGACGAAGCGGCTGCCGCTTTCGCGCAGGATGCGCTGCACCCCCTTGATCGTGAAGCCCCGTACGTAGAGCAGGTAGCGGATGCCCTTCAGGAGCTCGACGTCTTCGCGCCGGTAGTAACGGCGGCCGCCGCCGCGCTTCAGCGGCTTGATCTGCGCGAAGCGGGTTTCCCAGAACCGCAGGACGTGCTGCGGCAAGTCCAGATCTTCCGCGACCTCGCTGATCGTGCGGAAAGCGTCGACGCTCTTGTCGCTCATGGTTCCCGCAGCCTCCGAACCGGGGAAAAGGTCGGTGCCGCCGCTACTCGGCCGCCTTCAGCACGGGCGAACCGGTTCCGCCGTCCGACCGGCGCGAATGGGCGTCCAGGATGCGGTCCTTCATGACGTTGGACGGCTTGAATACGGTCACCCGGCGCGGAAGGATGGGCACCTCCTCGCCGGTTTTGGGGTTGCGGCCGACCCGCTCGTTCTTCTCGCGCACGAGAAAGGACCCGAAGGACGAGATCTTGACGGACTCGCCGCGCGCGATCGTCGCGCACATCTCCTCCAGCACCATCTCCACGAGCGAGGCCGACTCCGTCCGCGACAAACCGATCTTGCGGAACACCGCCTCCGACAAATCGGCACGCGTGATCGTCCGATTGCTCATGCCCATCCCCTTGTCCGAGGCCGTCGCGTCGTTCCCCAACGCGGCGGACGGCCAGCAGTCGGCGGAAGGATACTTGAACCGGTTCGTTAATCAAGATTTTGCGAAACGCGAACGGTGCGACGAGAGGGCGTCCGACGCGTCGGGGCATCACCAGCGCACCAGCACCGCGCCCCACGTGAAACCGCCGCCCATCGCTTCCAGGAGCACGAGGTCGCCGCGCTTGATGCGGCCGTCCCGCGCGGCCGTGTCGAGCGCCAGCGGGATCGAGGCGGCCGACGTGTTGCCATGGTCGGCAACCGTCATCACGACCTTCTCGATCGGTATGCCGAGCTTCTTCGCGGACGCCTCAATGATGCGCCGGTTGGCTTGGTGCGGCACGAACCAGTCGATGTCGTCCGGCGAAAGGCCCGTCGCCGCGAGGGACTCCTCGACGACGTCGGTGATCATGGAAACGGCGTGCTTGAAGACTTCGCGGCCTTCCATGCGAAGCTTGCCGACCGTGCCCGTCGTGGACGGACCGCCGTCGACGAACAATTTCTCCTCGTGGCTGCCGTCGGCGCGCAGCTTGGAAACGAGAATGCCGCGTTCGCGGTCGGACCCGTCCGGGCGCGCGAGCACGACCGCCCCGGCACCGTCGCCGAACAGCACGCAGGTCGTCCTGTCCTCCCAGTCGACGATGCGCGAGAAGGTCTCCGAGCCGATCACGAGAGCGCGCTGCGCCATGCCGGCGCGAAGATACAGGTCGGCCGTCGTCAGGGCGTAGACGAACCCCGAGCAGACGGCCTGGATATCGAAAGCGAAGCCGCGCGTGATGCCGAGGCGGCGCTGCACCTGAACGGCGGACGCCGGGAACGTGTTGTTCGGCGTCGCCGTCGCGAGGATCACGAGGTCGATGTCGGCGGTTCCGAGGCCTGCGGCGTCGAGCGCGCGGCGCGCGGCCGCCTCGCCGAGCGAAACGGTGGTCTCGCCCTCGGCGGCGACGTAGCGCTGCCGGATGCCGGTGCGCTGCGCGATCCATTCGTCGCTGGTCTCGATCCGCTTCTCGAGGTCGAGGTTGGTCACGACACGCTTGGGAAGTGCCGAACCCGTCCCAAGGATCACGGAGTGGCCTGCGTCCATCATATCGTCTCCGGCGCGATCGCGGCGACGGGCTGCGGCTCCGCGCCCATGCGCTCGTTGTAAAGGCGCAAGGCGTCCTCGATCTTGCCGAGCAAGCCGTTCTCCGCCATCGAGCAAGCGAGGTCGATTGCCGCCGCCGTGCCTTCCGCGTCCGTGCCGCCATGGCTCTTGACGACGATGCCGTTCAAACCGAGGAACACGCCGCCGTTGACCTTGCGCGGGTCCATCCGGTCGCGCAGCCGGTCGAAGGCTCGCTTCGCGAAGAAGTAGCCGAGCCGTGCCATGAACGTCTGCGACATCGCCGCCCGCAGGTAGCCGCCGATCTGCTTCGCCGTTCCTTCCGCCGTCTTCAACGCGACGTTGCCGGTGAACCCTTCCGTCACCACCACGTCGACCGTGCCCTTGCCGAGGTCGTCGCCCTCGACGAACCCGCGATAGTCGAGACCCGCGATGGGGGTCTCCTTCAGGAAGCGGGCGGCTTCGCGCACCTCGTCCTGTCCCTTCACCTCCTCGACGCCGACGTTCAGCAGTCCGACCGTCGGACGCTCGGTGCCGAACAGGGCGCGAGCCATCGCGGCGCCCATCAGGGAGAAGTCGACGAGTTGCTGCGCGTCGGCCCCGATGGTCGCGCCGACGTCGAGCACGACGCTCTCGCCGCGCAGCGTCGGCCAGATCGCCGCGATCGCCGGCCGTTCCACCGTCGCCATCGTGCGCAGGCAGAACTTCGCCATGGCCATCAAGGCGCCCGTGTTGCCGGCCGAGACCGCGACCGCCGCTTCACCCGTCTTCACCGCCTCCACCGTTCGCCACATGGAGGAGCGGTGGCGGCCTTGGCGCAGCGCCTGACTCGGACGCTCGTCCATCCGGATCGAGACTTCGCAATGCTGGAACGTCGTCGCCGACTTCAGCTGCGGCAGGCCATCAAGGATCGGCAGGACTTCGGCTTCCCGACCGAACACGAGAAAGCGCGTTGTCGGCCGCCGTTGCAGCGACAGGGCGGCACCGGGAAGCACGACCGACGGACCATGGTCACCGCCCATCGCGTCGAGAGAGATCGTCACCCCTGGGATGGAACTCAACGCGAACCTGCTTTCGAGTTTGCGACCGGCGCGGCTCTTGCCGCGGCAAGCCGACCTTTTCGCGGCGCCTTCGCGCGATGACGGTTCACGGCCGTTCCTTAGACCATTTCGGCCGTGCGGCAACCGTCCGCTGCTCGGCGACGCGTGACCGGCATCAATCCTTGCCGGATCGAAGCTTGGCCAGCACGGCGAAAGGCGACGGCTCCGGCTCGCCGTCCTGCACCCCGTCGAACGCGACGCCGCTTCGCCGCGGATACGGATCGAGCGCGACGCCCAAAAGCTGCACAATCGCCTCGCCGAGGTCGATCCGATCGCCGTTGAACGTCTCGATCTCCTCGGCGGCCGGGTCCACCTCGACCTCGGCGCCGGGCTCGAACCCGGCCGGCGCCAGACGGGAATGCTCGGGCACGAAGCGTAGGCGCACCTCCTCCGTCACGGACTGCGGAAGCGGATCGAGCGTGACGACGTCGGTCTGCACGACGTCGGCTTCCAGCGCGCCGACCAACAGCACCCCCTCGCCTTGCCAGCGCGAAGCGACCAGATCGGCGACGAGGCGACCGATGCCGACGAGACCGAGCCGACGCGCCACGGCCTCGCGGCTCGCCGCATCCGCTTCCAACCGGATCGGCAACCCGGCATCCGGCAGGCGGGAAACGGCGACCGTCAGGTCGAGCTCACCGCCTTCCGCGGTCTTGGGATTGCCTTTCATGCCGGATCGCTTTCGGCAAACAGCTGCCCGGCGAGGATCCGTTCCGTCGGCACTAGGTCCAGCTCGGCGCGGGTCTGGATCATATAGGTGGCAAGCGCTCGCGGATCGCTCTCGGCCGGCGCGGCCTCGGCGAGCGCGAGGCGCGTGAGCGCGGCGCTCAAAGCGGTTTCGTCGCCATTCCGAAGCGGCGCGTCGTAGGCGTCCACACGCTGGTAGAACATGCCGGCGAGCTTGCGCATGCGTTTGGGCACCGCCACGTCGCCGATGCCGATCTGCCGGATCGAGTCCTCGATGTCGGTCATGAAACGGTCGACGAGGTCCTGCGCCGGCGCGGCCGTCGCCGCATCGTTTCGGCAGCGCGACAGCGCCAGCAGCACGTGGATCATCAGCGACTCGTAGCGTCCCATCACCGTGTCCGGGATGCCGAAGCCGGCGAACAGTTCCGACGTTCGCGAGCGCGCGACGATCCCGGCGTAGAGCGCATCGACGATCGCGCGGTTCCGGTTGCGGATCTTGAAGCGGGACAGCATGAACGCTCACCGTTGTGGACGGGCGGGGTCGCACGACTGCGGCACGATTGCAACAATGACGGGACTGGATTAGGAGGCGGCACCGCTTTCCGGCGCGAACGGATCGGGCGTCGCGATTGCGACGCGGTGGCCTTCTATTCGGCCATCCCAGGTTCATGAGGAGACGGGATCTTGAGTCGCAGCCACCGTTCGATCGTTCTTTGCGCCGGACTGGTTGCGCTCGTGGCGGCCGGCGGCTGCAACACCCAAGAAGTCCTGAACCAGGGCTACATCGTCGACGAGCAGACGATCCAACTCGTGCCCGTCGGCTCCAGCCGCGAGCAGGTCCTGACCGCGCTCGGCACCCCATCCACGAAGGCGACCTTCGACAACGAGGTGTTCTACTACATCTCGCAGAAGCGCGTCCGCCCCGTCGCCTTCCTCAATCCGCGCATCGTCGACCAGCGAGTGCTGGCCATCTACTTCGGTCCGGACGACACGGTGACCCAGATCGCCAATTACGGTCTGCAGAACGGCCGTCTGTTCGACTTCATCTCGCGCACGACTCCGACCGGCGGCAAGGACGTGAGCTTCCTCGGCCAGATCCTGCAACCCGGTGGCACCCCGGCGAGCGTCGGCGGAGCGAACACCGGCGCGGGCGCCGACCCGAACCGCCCAGCGGGCGGGTGACGGCAACCGAAGACGAGTAGCGCCAGCAAAATCAAGCACCCGCCGGGAGCGATCCCAGCGGGTGTTTTCGTATGCGTCGGTAATGCCCGGCTCAGCCGTGCGACAAGACCGCCAGCAGCAGCAGGGCGACGATGTTGGTGATCTTGATCGCCGGGTTCACCGCCGGGCCGGCGGTATCCTTGTAGGGATCGCCGACCGTGTCGCCGGTGACGGAGGCCTTGTGTGCCTCCGAGCCCTTCATGTGACGGACGCCGGCCGCGTCGACGAAGCCATCCTCGAAGCTCTTCTTCGCGTTGTCCCAGGCGCCGCCGCCCGAGGTCATCGAGATGGCGACGAACAGGCCGGTGACGATGACGCCGAGCAGCATCGCCCCGAGCGCCGAGAAAGCCTGGCTCTTGTCGGCGATCAGCAGCACCGAGAAGTAGACGACGATCGGCGCGAGCACCGGCAGGAGCGAGGGCACGATCATCTCGCGGATGGCCGCGCGCGTCAGCATGTCGACGGCGCGGGCGTAATCCGGCCGCTCCGTGCCCGCCATGATGCCGGGACGCTCGCGAAACTGCAGGCGGACCTCCTCCACCACCGCACTCGCCGCGCGACCGACCGCCGTCATGGCGATGCCGCCGAACAGATACGGGATGAGGCCGCCGATCAGGAGACCGACCACGACGAACGGATTGGTCAGAGAGAAATCCGGCCGCACGCCCCGGAAGTAGGTGAAGCCGTTGCCGGCCTCCGCCTGCTGCACGAAGAACTGCAGGTCGTAATTGTAGGCGGCGAACAGCACGAGGGCGCCGAGGCCCGCCGACCCGATGGCGTAGCCCTTCGTCACCGCCTTCGTCGTGTTGCCAACCGCGTCGAGCGCGTCGGTCGACTTGCGCACGTCCGGGTCGAGACCCGCCATCTCGGCGATGCCGCCGGCGTTGTCTGTTACCGGTCCGAAGGCGTCGAGCGCGACGATCATGCCGGCGAGGCCGAGCATGGCCGTCACCGCGATGCCCGTGCCGTAGAGGCCCGCGAGCTGGAACGTCGAGATGATGCCGCCGATGATGACGATCGTCGGCAGCGCCGTGGACTCCAGCGAGACGGCGAGGCCCTGGATGACGTTCGTGCCGTGGCCGGACACGGAGGCCTGGCTGATGGAGCGCACCGGCCGGTAGCCGATGCCGGTGTAGTATTCGGTGATGAAGACGATGAGGCCCGTCACGATGAGGCCGATGACGCCGCAGATCAGCAGGTTGATGCCCGAGACCGTGGTCGCGCCGGGATCGCCGACGGTGCCGAAGCCGACCGTCAGGTAGGTCGCGAGCGCGATGCCGACGACGGACAGGAGCGTCGTCACCCAAAGGCCCTTGTAGAGCGCGCCCATGATCGAGCCGTTGCGGCCCAGGCGCACGAAGAACGTGCCGACGATGGAGGTGACGATGCAGGCTGCGCAGATCGCCAGCGGATAAAGCATCATCGTGCCGACGACGGGCGAACTGGCGAAGAAGATCGCGCCGAGCACCATGGTCGCGACCACGGTCACCGCGTAGGTCTCGAACAGGTCGGCGGCCATGCCGGCGCAATCGCCGACGTTGTCGCCCACGTTGTCGGCGATGGTCGCCGGGTTGCGCGGGTCGTCCTCCGGAATGCCGGCCTCGACCTTGCCGACGAGGTCGCCGCCGACGTCGGCGCCCTTGGTGAAGATGCCGCCGCCGAGACGGGCGAAGATCGAGATGAGCGAGGCGCCGAAGCCGAGCGAGACGAGGCTGTCGATCACCACGCGGTCGGACGGCGCGTAGCCGTAGCCGTCGTTCCCGGTGAGGATGAGGAAGTATCCGGAAACGCCGATCAGGGCGAGACCGGCGACCAGCATGCCGGTGATGGCGCCGGACTTGAAGGCGATGCCGAGGCCCGCGGCGAGCGAGCGCGACGCGGCCTGGGCGGTGCGCACGTTGGCGCGGACCGAGACGTTCATTCCGACGAAGCCGGCGATGCCCGACAACACGGCGCCGATGAGGAAGCCGATGGCCGCCTGGATCGACAGCAGGCCCCAAGTGCCGAGGAACACCACGGTGCCGACGATCGCGATCGTCGTGTACTGACGGACCAGGAAGGCCTGCGCGCCTTCCCGGATCGCGCCGGCGATCTCCTGCATTCGCGCCGAGCCTTGGTCGGCGGCGAGCACCGAACGGGTGGCCCACCCCGCATAGGCGAGAGACAACGCCCCGCAGAGGATCACGATAACCAGCGCTGTCGACATTGCGTCCCCTTGTCACCCGGCGGCGATTTCGCCGTCCGGGCGTTCCCCTCCCCGCGCGTCGACTCGCCCCATCCCGAGCGCCCGCGCATTGCGGAGCGGAGGTTTAGCCATGGGCTCCGCCGCGTCAAGCGGCGGCGGCGCGCGAGTCCGTCAGCCTTCCGAGGGGTTGGTGCCGCGCCCCTCGCCGCGCAGGCGGCGCGCGAGACGGTCGAGCACCGCGTTCACGAGCCGGGGTTCTTCTTCGCCGAAGAACGCCTTCGCCACGTCGACGTATTCGGTGACGATCACGGCCGTCGGCACGTCCTTGCGGTTCATGAGTTCGTAGGCGCCTGCCCGCATGATCGCCCGCAGCGTCGTGTCGAGGCGCGACAGCGGCCAGTCGGCCGTCAGCGACGTGTGGATCAACGGATCGATCGATTTCTGCGCCCGCACCACGCCCGATACGATGTCGCGGAACCAAGCCGCGTCCGCTTCCCGATAGGTCTCGCCGTCGATCTCCTGCCCGAGCCGCGTCGTCTCGTATTCGGCGACCGTTTCCAGCAGGCCGGTGCCGCCGATGTCCATCTGGTAGAGCGCCTGCACGGCGGCGAGCCGCGCCGCCCCGCGCTTGTTGGCGGGGCGGACGGGCGGGCGCGACGCGCTTTCCTCGGACACCGGGGTCAAGCTCCCAGCTTTTCGCGGATGGCGATCATGGTCAGCGCCGTTTCGGCGGCCGCGCCGCCCTTGTTCTTCTCGGCTTTGCGCGCCCGGACCAGCGCCTGCTCCTCGGTCTCGACCGTCAGGATGCCGTTGCCGATCGCGATCCCTTCGTTCACGGACAGGTCCATGATGGCTCGGCAGGACTCGTTCGCCACGATGTCGAAATGGTAGGTCTCGCCGCGAATGACGCAGCCGAGAGCGACGTAGCCGTCGAAGTCGCGACCGCCCTCGTCCGCGCCGGTCAGGGCGAAGCCGATCACGGCGGGAATCTCCAAGGCGCCCGGCACCGTCACCACTTCGTAGGTCGCGCCGGCCTCGTCCAGCGCGGCGCGAGCCCCTTCGAGAAGCGCGTCGGCGATCGGCTCGTAGAAGCGCGCTTCGACGATCAGGATGTGCGGGGCGGCCATAAGGAACCTTTATGCTGCATGCGACCGCGAGCCGTGACACCGCGCGCGTGAGCGGCGTGCATAGCCTAACTCGGCGTCGCGATGTAAGGCCGAAGCGCGCTCAGCCGACCGCGAACAAGCGCGCGGCATAGCGGGCGATCTGGTCCACTTCGAGGTTGACGCAATCGCCCGGCCGCCGATCGCCCCAGGTGGTCACGGCAAGCGAATGGCGGATCAGCAGCACGTCGAACACGTCGTCGTCGACCGCGTTCACCGTCAGCGACGTGCCGTCGAGACAAACGGAGCCCTTCTGCGCAACGAAGCGCTTCAGCGCGGCCGGGACGCGCAGGCGGAAGCGCACCGCCTCGCCCTCGTCCTCGCGCGACAGGATCTCTGCCTGCCCATCGACGTGACCGGACACAAGATGGCCTCCGAGCTCGTCGCCGACCTTCAGCGAACGCTCCAGGTTCATCGCCGTGCCCGCCGTCCAGTCGCCGACGGTCGACAGCCGCAACGCCTCTTCCCAGGCCTCCACCGCGAACCAGCGGTCGTTCGCGCCGGCGTCTGGCAGGGCGGTGACGGTGAGGCAGACGCCGGCGCACGCGATCGACGCGCCGAGATCGATGCCGGCAGGATCGTAGTTCGTGGCGATCCGGAAGCGGCGGCCCCGGTCGAGCGCGTCGACGGCATCGATCCGCCCGACATCCGTGACGATACCGGTGAACACGTCGCTTCTCTCCGACAGGCTGGAACGACCCGCAACTAAGGCTGCGGCTCGGCTTTCGCAACGCGCTCGAACTCGCGCCAACGGTCGGGCCCGAACCTGTAGTCGCGCGGAAGGTGGAAGCCCGGCGGCGGACGCGCGGGATCGAAAGGAGACGCGATGCCGTCCGGTCCGATCGTCGTCGCGCCTTCGATCAGGATGAGGCGATCGATCAGGTCGACGGCGAGGAAAGCTTCCGCCAGCCGGGCACCGGCCTCCACCAACACCGTCGCCGAACCGGACGTTGCGACGTCCGCCATCAGTTTCCGCAGCGAAATGCGCCCGGTGCCGGGCTCGGCCTCCGCCGCGAGGATCGCGCAGCCGCGCTTGCGCAGCGCGTCGGCCCGCACGCTCGTCGGATCGAGCGTCGCGAAAGCCGTCGGCACGTCGCGCGCCGTCTCGACGAGACGAGCGGTGAGAGGCGTCGCGAGCGCGGCGTCGAGCACGATCCGTCGCGGCGAGCGGTCGGCCAGTCCGGCCAAGCGGCACTTCAGCGCCGGGTCGTCCTCCGCGACGGTCGCCGCGCCGACCAGAATGGCGTCGCTGCGCGAGCGCAAAAGATGCGTCTGGCGGTTGGCGATCGGACCGGTGATGACCACCTGGCCCGCGCCGCGGCGACCGATCATGCCATCGGCCGACACCGCAATCTTCAGCGTGACTTCCGGCCGTTTCTTCGTCGAGCGTGCAAGGTAGCCGCCGAGCGAGCGGCGGGCTTCCGCCCCCATCACCGCCGCCTCGACCCGGATGCCCGCCGCACGCAGCGCGGCGGCGCCGCGCCCGTCGACGCGGGAGTCCGGATCGCTCGCGGCGAAGACGACCCGCGCGACGCCGGCGGCGATCAGCGCGTCGGTACAGGGCGGCGTGCGGCCGTGATGGGCGCAGGGCTCGAGCGTCACATAGGCCGTCGCGCCGCTCGCCAGCTCACCCGCTTGCGCAAGCGCGACCGGCTCCGAATGCGGCCGTCCGCCGAGCGCGGTGACGCCGCGTCCAACGATCACCGGCGCGGCCCCGTCGTCCCGGACGATCAGAGTTCCAACGGACGGATTGGTGCCCGTGCGGCCGAGATGGCGCTCCGCGAGGCGGATCGCAGCCGCCATGAAGCGCGCGTCGACCGCGCGCCGCGTTTCAGTCACCGACGGCCGGGACGCGCTCGTCCCGGTCGTCCGCCGAGCCGGCATCCGTCAGTTCGCCGATAGCCTGCGCGAAATCCTTCGCGTCCCGGAAGTCGCGGTAAACGGAAGCGAAGCGGACATAGGCGACGTCGTCGAGGCCGCGCAGCGCTTCCATCGCGAGTCGGCCGACCTGTTGCGACGCTACCTCGCCTTCTCCGGACGATTCGAGCTGTCGCACGATGCCGGAGATCATGCGGTCGACCCGCTCGGCATCGACCGGCCGCTTGCGCAGCGCGACCGCGACCGACCGGGCCAGCTTGTCGCGATCGAACGGCACGCGGCGTCCGGAGCGCTTCACCACCGTCAGGTCGCGAAGCTGCACCCGCTCGAAGGTGGTGAAACGGCCGTTACAATCGGGGCAGGTCCGGCGGCGCCGGATCGCGGCCCCGTCCTCGGCGGGCCGCGAGTCCTTTACCTGGCTGTCTTGCGATCCGCAGTAGGGACAGCGCATCGCGCTACGCTGTTTCGTCCGAACCTTAGCTCGCGAGACCCGAATAGATCGGGAAGCGGGCCGTCAGCGCCTCGACCTTCTCCTTCACCGCCGCCTCGACCCGGGCGTTTCCGTCGTCCGAGCCGGCGGCCTTCAAGCCGTCGAGCACCTCGACGATCAAGCGGCCGACCTCCCGGAACTCGGCCGTGCCGAAGCCGCGCGTCGTCGCGGCCGGCGTACCAAGGCGGATGCCGGACGTGATGGTCGGCTTCTGCGGGTCGTTCGGCACGCCGTTCTTGTTGCAGGTGATACCCGCTCGACCGAGCGCGACTTCCGACGCCTTGCCGGTCAGGCCCTTCGGGCGCAGATCGACCAGCATCAGGTGCGTGTCGGTTCCGTTGGACACGATGTCGAGCCCACCTTCCCGCAGCGTCTGCGCGAGAATCTTGGCGTTCTCCACGACGGACGCCGCGTAGGAACGGAACGTCGGCGTCAGCGCTTCGCCGAAGGCCACGGCCTTGCCGGCGATGACGTGCATCAGCGGGCCGCCCTGCAGACCGGGGAAGATCGCGGAATTGATCTTCTTGGCGATGTCCGCGTCGTTCGTCAGCACGATGCCGCCGCGCGGGCCGCGCAGCGTCTTGTGCGTGGTGGAGGTCGCGACGTGGGCGTGCGGGAACGGGCTCGGATGCTGCCCGCCAGCCACCAAGCCGGCGAAGTGCGCCATGTCGACCCACAGAAACGCGCCGACGGCGTCGGCGATCTGCCGGAAACGAGCGAAGTCGATGACGCGCGAATAGGCCGAGCCGCCCGCGATGATGATCCGGGGTTTCCGCTCGTGCGCCAGCCGCTCGACCTGCTCGTAGTCGATGAGCCCGGTCTCGATGTCGAGCCCGTAGGGAACCGCGTCGAACCAGCGGCCGGACAGGTTGGGCTTGGCGCCGTGCGTCAGGTGGCCGCCGGCGTCGAGGCTCATGCCGAGCAGCGTCTCGCCCGGCTTCGACAGCGCCATCAGTACCGCCTGGTTGGCCTGGCTGCCGGAATTGGGCTGCACGTTCGCGAAGTCGCAGCCGAACAGCTGCTTGACGCGGTCGATGGCCAGTTCCTCAGCGACGTCCGCGAAGTGGCAGCCGCCGTAGTAGCGCCGGCCGGGGTAGCCTTCCGCGTACTTGTTCGTGAGAACCGAGCCCTGCGCCTCCATCACGGCGCGCGACACGATGTTCTCGGAGGCGATCAGCTCGATCTCGGTCTGCTGGCGATGCAGCTCGCCCTTGATCGCGCCGAACACCGCCGGGTCGGTGGAGGCGAGGTTGCCGGTGAAGAACGTGTCGAACTCGACGGCCGCATCCGGCTTGCGCAACTCGGACATCGCTTTGATCCTCCATGGTCGGAGTTCGTGCTTAAACGAAGCGTGCGCCCCCTAGCATGCTCATCCGCGACGGCCAACCATCCGGAAACGAACGGGGCCGGTAGCGCCCCCGCGCTCCGGCCCCGTTCCCCCTCGATGTCGCTCGCCCCGCCGCCCGCGGGCTTGCCCGTCAGTTCGCGACTTTGCCGGCCTGCGTCAGGACCTGCTCGCCGGCCTGGTAGGCCTGCGGCGCCGTGTCGTTCATCGCGAGCTGCTGCGAGCCGTCGCGATGGTAGATGTCGTCGCGGAACTGCACGGCGTTCGGATCGGTCGCCCAGGCCGTCAGGTAGGCGAAGTAGATCGGGACCGGGTTGGCGAGGTTGATGTCCTCCCGGGTGCGCGCCGCGATGACGCGCTCGATCTGCTGCCGGTCCCAGCCGGCTTCGTCGCGCGCCAGCCAGACCACGAGGTCGCGCACGTTCTGAACCCGCACGCAGCCGGACGACTCGAAGCGCAGCAGCTTGGAGAACAGGCTCTGCTGCGGGGTGTCGTGCATGTAGGTGGCGTGCTCGTTCGGAAAGTTGATCTTCACCGACGCCATCGCGTTGATCTTGCCTGGCTCCTGCCGGAAGAGGTACTTCACCGCCTCGTTGGAATTCCAATCGACCGAAGTCGCGGGGATCTCCTGCCCGTCAGGGCCGAGGATCTTGATCTCGTTCCGCTCGAGGTAGGTCGGGTCCTTCCGCATCAGCGGAATGATGTCCTTCTCGACGATCGACGCCGGCGCGTGCCAGTACGGGTTCAGGTTCAGGTTGGTGATCTTCGAGTTGAGGATCGGCGTCTGCCGGTCGATCTTGCCGACCACCGCGATGTGACGCTGCACGACGCGGCCGTTCTCGACGGCTTCCAGCGCGGCCGCCGGGACGTTGACCATCACGAAGCGCTCGCCGAGGAAGCCGTTCATCGCCTGCAGGCGCACGAGGTTCGTCTGCATCTGGCCGAGGCGCACGTCCACGGGCACGTTCAGCGCCTTGTAGGTCATCTCGGCGACGACGCCGTCCGCCGGCAGGCCGTGGCGGGTCTGGAAGCGCTTCACCGCCGCATCGACGTAGGTGTCGAACGCGGTCGACAGGCCGGCCGAGCGCGGCAGGTCGCCGGAGATGGCGAGACGCTGGCGCAGCGGCCCGACCGCCGGGTCGTCGACGCCGAGCTTGAGCTTGGCGCCTTCCGGCACGGTGGGCCAACCGCCCGCGTTCAGGATGCCGCGATGGTTGTCGATCGCTTGCGCGAGCGAGTAGACCGTGTTCTGCGAGAAGATCGGTTGGTTCGAGACGATCTTCGTCACGCCGCTGGAGCGCGTGTCGAACTGGTCGTCCCAGTTTCCGCGCCGAGGCGACATCAACAGGTCGCTCAACGCCTCCTGCGCCGCCGCGATGCCCGGCATCGACGCCGTCGAGGCGGCCGCCGCGCCGACGATGAAACGGCGGCGCGACAGGCGGTTCGCGGCGGTACCGGAGCGCTGCTTGTCGGTCATGAATGTCCCCTCGTCGATGTGTGCCGTCGCTCGGCGCTCAGTATCGGGCGCCCAAGGTAAACGGACTGACAACGGCGACCGCGCCTCGCTCGGCATCGCGCCGCAGGCCGCTTGTCTCCGCAAGCCACGGCAATATGGCCAAAGCGTGGATCGCAAAGGGGTTTCGTCGCTCTCCCGCCGCGCAAGTTGCCGGACTGCAACAGCTGGCCTCCCCGCGATCGCATGGGGCGATCACGGGACGAAGCCGGCGGAGGTGTCGCGTCGGCGACCGGTCAGAGACGGTAGGCGATCGAGTCGTTCCAGAAGCGGTCGAGACGCTGCAGCGACTTGTTGAGCTTCAGGAACTCCTGCTCGTCGAGGCCGCCCACCTTGTCGATCGAAGCGATGTGACGCTGGTAGAGATCGGCGACGATCGCCGCGACCTTGGCCCCGGTCTTCGTCAACTGCACCCGCACGGCGCGGCGGTCGACCCGCGAACGCTGATGGTCGATGAAGCCGAGCTCGACGAGCTTCTTGAGGTTGTAGGAGACGTTGGAGCCCAGGTAGAAGCCGCGGGTGCGCAGTTCGCCGGCCGTCAGCACCGCGTCGCCGATGTTGAAGAGCAGCAGGGCTTGCACGGCGTTGATGTCGGTGCGGCCGGCGCGATCAAACTCGTCCTTCACCACGTCGAGCAACCTGCGGTGCAGACGCTCGACCAGGTGGACGGTCTCGAGATACAGGCTCTTCAGGTCGACGTCGGTTCCGTTCGACTGTTCCGCGACCGTTTTGGCTTGGGCGTTCATAGTATCGGCTCCGCTGCTGCTTGACGAAGGCTCGTTGCTTCGGCTCCGTCTTGTCACTCACATTATGGGCCGCGGCTAAAGTTCGACTTAAACTCCAAGCTTAAGGGCATCTTACTGTTCCACCACCGATTTTCGTGACTAACGAGACGTCTATCGCGGTAGGTTTCGTCAACCAGTCCGGCGCGAAACGCGGTTGCGCCGGCCGAGCCACCAGCCGACGAGGCGCAGCGCGACGAGGGCCGCGAGGCCGAACGCGTGGAACGCCAGCTCGACGTCCGGTCCGCCGAAGGTCGCTCGGAAGACGAAACGCATGACGCCCTCGACGGTCGCGACGATGGTCCAGACGACGGTGCCCCAGCTCGCGGCCAGCCACAGGCCAACGCCGGCGACCGGGCACACCACGGCCAGGGTCGGGGCAGCCACGCGCCACGGCAGCGACATCAGGTCGAACCGCCAGTCGGCACCGGGATACAAACCGACGATCCGCACCCAATACAGCAGGCCGAACCCGAACAGGGCGAGCCCGGCGGCCCGCTGCAACCAAAGGATCGCGTGGCGTACCGCAGCTTCGAGCCTCTGCGTCGATGCCGTCCGGGTCGTCATCGGCCTCTTTTGAACAGAAGTCGGGACGATTGCCAGCCATGTCGGCGCGGGCCGCACGGTTGAAGCGCGGCGACGAAGCGCCTAACCAGCGGTGCGACCGGGGCGCCGCGCCGAACGCCCGCGACCCCAGCGAAGTTCGGCAAGCGAGACGGGAAATTCGTTCATGGATCTCGGCAAGCGCGGGGCGAGCTTCGCAGCCAGAATCGACGAGGCGACCGGCGGTCAGCGGCTGCGCCGGCTGCGCCAGCACGATTGGACGCGCCGGCTCGTGCGCGAGACCACGGTCACGGTCGCCGACCTGATCTGGCCGATCTTCGTGCGCGACGGCACCGGCGCCGACGAAGCCGTACCGTCGATGCCGGGCATCGTGCGCCGAAGCGTCGAGCGGGCGGTGGAGGCGGCGCGGGAAGCGCGGGACCTCGGCATCCCGGCGGTCGCCCTGTTCCCCTACACGGAACGGGCCCTGCGCGACGAGGCGGGCAGCGAAGCGCTGAACGAAGGCAACCTCGTCTGCCGGGCGACGCGGGCCATCAAGGCCGCGGTGCCCGAGGTCGGGGTCATGTGCGACGTCGCGCTCGATCCCTACACCAGCCATGGCCACGACGGGTTGATGGGCGACGGCGGCCGCATCCTCAACGACGAGTCCGTGGAACTCCTGTGCCGGCAGGCGGTGACGCAGGCGCGCGCCGGCTGCGACATCGTCGGCCCCTCCGACATGATGGACGGCCGGATCGCGATGATCCGCGCCGCACTCGACGCGGAAGGCTTCCGCGACACGCTGATCATGTCCTACGCGGCGAAGTACGCGTCCGCCTTCTACGGCCCGTTCCGCGACGCCGTCGGCTCGAACGATCTGTTGAAGGGCGACAAGCGGACGTATCAGATGGATTGCGGCAACCGCAACGAGGCGATGCGCGAAACGGCGCAGGACATCGCCGAGGGCGCCGACATGATCATGGTGAAGCCGGGCCTGCCCTATCTCGACATCCTCGCGCGGCTCGTCGACGAATTCGCGATGCCCACCTTCGCCTACCAGACGTCCGGCGAATACGCGATGATCGCCGCCGCCGCCGCGAACGGGTGGATCGACGGCGACCGGGCGATGATGGAAACGCTCGCCGCCTACAAGCGCGCCGGGGCGACCGGCGTCCTCACCTATTTCGCGCCGCGCGCGGCCAGGATGCTGCGGCCGGCCTGATTCGCCGCCCGAGCGTTGCGAAGAGCCCGTTCCACCACCACATTTTCTTTGCCGACCGCGTGAGGCCGGCGAAGGAACGGGCATGAGCAACCAGGACACGATCATCAGGAACAACCGCAGCACCGATCTCGACGCGCCGCGCCTCTACGACGGCGTTCGCACGCGCCGCATGCTGAGCTTCGTGTTCGACTACGCGATCGTCCTGCTGCTCTCGCTTCCGGCGGCGGTCGTGGTGTTCTTTCTCGGCATCGTGACGCTCGGGCTGGGTTGGCTGCTCTACGCCGTCCTGCCGCCGCTGGTGGCGATCGTCTACCTCGCCTTCACCATGGGCGGTCGGGCCCAAGCGACGCCAGGCATGCGGCTCGCGGGCTTGCGTGTCGCACGGCTCGACGGCGGTCTCGTCGATCCGCCGCTCGCGGTGCTGCACGGCGTCCTGTTCTGGACGTCCGTCACCCTTCTGACGCCATTCGTCCTGCTCGTCGCGCTCGCGACCGGTCGCAAGCAGTTGCTGCACGACCTGCTGCTCGGCACGGCCGTCGTTCGAAGCGATTGAGGCGATCGACGCGGCCGATTGGCGTCCACCGGATTGAGACGGGACGACGCGGCGGCAGCGGTTCCCAACCATCGCCGCTCGTGCTTAGGTCCGGCATCCAATTCAGCGTCCCGTCGTTAGCGGGCCGCCGAGACCCGATGCGTTCATGACCGTTCATCCGCAGACGCCGCAGTTCTTCCTGACCTCGCCGTCGCCGTGCCCCTACCTTGCCGGGCAGTTCGAGCGGAAGGTGTTCACGCACCTCATCGGCGACCGCGCCCCGGGGCTGCTCGATCTTCTGACGCAGGGCGGGTTCCGCCGATCCCAGAACATCGCCTACCGTCCGGCCTGCGAGCGGTGCCGCGCCTGCGTATCCGTGCGAATCGTCGTCGACGAGTTCCGGCCGACCCGGTCCATGCGGCGCATCGCGCAGCGCAACGTCGATCTCGTCGCGCGCATCGGCGATCCGGAAGCCTCCAGCGATCAGTATTCGCTGTTCCGCCGCTACCTCGACAGCCGGCACGCGCTCGGCGGCATGTCCGAGATGTCGGTGCTCGATTTCGCGATGATGGTGGAGGACAGCCAGGTCGAGACGCGCCTCGTCCGCTACCTGAAGCGCGGGCCGGACTCCCGCTTCACCGACCGTTCGGACGGCCCCCTCGTCGCCGCCGCGCTGACCGACGTGATGAGCGACGGCCTGTCGATGGTCTACTCGTTCTTCGACCCGGACGAGGCCGACCGCAGCCTCGGCACGCTGATGATCGTCGATCACATCGAGCGCGCCCGCGCCATGCGCCTGCCCTACGTCTACCTCGGCTACTGGGTGCGAGACTCGCGCAAGATGGCCTATAAGATCCGCTTCCAGCCGCAGGACCATCTGGGACCGAAAGGGTGGGAGCGGTACGAGGGCGAAGCCGCAACCGGCTAGCCGCTTCTCGCGCGTCGGGACATGGGACGCCTGCGAGTTCGCCGCCGCGACCCTCACCCGAACCGATTGCTCTTCGGGAATCCGTTCGGCACCATGCGGCCGGATTGGGCGCGGTCGCCGAGCCATTCGGCGAGTTCTGCCGCGGTGCGCTGGAAGCTGCGGCCGCCGGCACCCTGCCAGGTCAAACCATCGGCGAGGCGGAAGATCTTCAAGTCCGACAGGCCGCCGTCCTTGTAGCGTTGCAGCCGCACGCCGCGACCGCGCGTCATCTCCGGCACCTGGATCAGCGGGAACGCCAACAGCTTCCGGTTCTCTCCGACCGCGGCGACCGTGTCGCCGTCCACCGCCGGCACGGCGAAGCGCAGCGACACGCCCTCCCCGACGTTCAGCACCTGCTTGCCCTTGCGGGTGCTGGACAAGAGCTCGGCCTCGGACACGACGAAGCCGTTGCCGTCGCTCGACGCCAGGAGACGCTTCGCGCCGGCCGCCGCCGGGAAACCGAGCACGATGTCGGCCTTGTCCTCGAGGTCGATCGCCAAGCGGATCGGCTCGCCCTGCCCGCGCCCGCTCGCGAGCTTGTCGGCGACGAACGTGAACGCGCGCCCGTCGTTCGACAGGAACACCAGCTTGTCCGTCGTCATCGCCGGAAAGGCGAAGCCGAGCGCGTCGCCTTCGCGGAAGCTCAAGGTCGCTAGATCGAGGCCATGGCCGCGCAACGCGCGCAGGAAGCCCTTCTTCGACAGCACCGCCGTCACCGGCTCGCGCTCGATGAAGGCGGTCGCGATGTCGACCGGCGCGCGCACCGGCGCATCGGCGAACGTGGTGCGGCGCTTGCCGAGCTTCGTCTTCTTCGAGAACAGCTCGCGCACCTCGCGCACCTCGGCGGCGAGCGCGCTCCACTGGCGCGCGTCCGACCCGAGCAGCGCCTCGCGCTCCGCCTTCTCCTTCCGCAGGTCGTCGAACTCGCGCCGAAGCTCCACCTCCTCCAGCTTGCGAAGCGAGCGAAGGCGAAGGTTCAGGATGGCTTCGGCCTGCACCTCCGTCAGGTCGAAGACGCGGACGAGTTCGGCCTTCGGCTCGTCCGCCTCGCGGATGATGCGGATCACCTCGTCGAGGTTGAGGAAGGCGACGAGGTAGCCGGCGACGATCTCCAGCCGCCGCTCGATCGCGGCGAGCCGGAAGCGGGTGCGGCGCAGCAGCACCTCGCGCTGATGCGCCAGCCATTCGACCAGCACCTCCTTGAGGTTGAGGACGCGCGGCACCTTGCCGCCGGACAGGACGTTCATGTTGAGCGAGATGCGGTTTTCGAGATCCGTGACGCGGAACAGCGCCTCCATCATCAGCTCGGCGTCGATCGCGCGACTCTTCGGCTCGAAGACGATGCGCACGTCTTCCGCCGACTCGTCGCGCACGTCCGCCAGCATCGGCAGCTTCTTTGCCGTCAGCAGCTCGGCGATCTTCTCGATGAGGCGCGATTTCTGGACGAGATAGGGGATCTCGGTGACAACGACCTGGTAGCCGCCGCGTCCCTGCTCCTCCTTCTCCCAGCGCGCCCGGACACGGAAACCGCCCCGTCCCGTCCTGTAGGCCTCGCGGATGGCCGCGGCCGAATCCACCACGATGCCGCCGGTCGGGAAGTCCGGCCCCTGCACGAAGCGGAGCAGCTGCTCGATCGTCGCGCCCGGGTCCTCGATGAGCTTCAGCGCCGCGTCGCAGAGCTCGGCTGCGTTGTGCGGCGGGATCGAGGTCGCCATGCCGACGGCGATGCCGGACGAGCCGTTGGCCAGAAGGTTCGGAAACGCGCCCGGCAGCACGACCGGTTCCTCGTCCTCCTCGTTGTAGGTCGGGCGGAAGTCGACCGCGTCCTCGTCGATGCCGCGCAGCAGCAGCGTGGCGACCGCCGTCATCCGCGCTTCCGTGTAGCGCATGGCGGCCGGGCTATCGCCGTCGACGTTGCCGAAGTTGCCCTGCCCGTCGATCAGCGGGTAGCGGATGGCGAAGTCCTGACTGAGCCGCACGAGCGCGTCGTAGATCGAGGCATCACCGTGCGGATGGAACTTGCCCATCACGTCGCCGACGATGCGCGCCGACTTCTTGTAGCCTTGCCCCGGATCGAGCTTCAGCGCCCGCATGGCGTGGACGATGCGGCGATGCACCGGCTTCAGGCCGTCGCGGACGTCCGGCAGCGCCCGACCCATGATCGTGGAGAGCGCGTAGGCGAGGTAGCGCTCTTCCAGCGCGCTCTTCAGATCCACCGGCTCGATCGTGCCGGCGCCCGCAGGCGGATCGCTCATCTTGACCATCGGGTCGTTTTAGGCGACGTGGCAGGGGCGAACAAGACCGGAACACCGGCTTGGGGGTGCCTCCAAGTCGAGGTGATGCGCCATCTTGCCGATGGCCGCCGCCACAGTTTACCTGCAATTCGTCGAAACAGCTTCGCCCCGATCCTTTCAGCGACCGCGCGCGCTGCCATCCATCAAACGAGGACCATCGCATGAACGCAACCATCACGCGCAGCCTGCTGGCCGCTTTCGCCCTCGCCCTTGCTGGGTCCGGCTCGGCGCTCGCGGCGGACGCGGCGGCCTTCGGCGCCCGCATGAAGGAAATCGCGGCGCAGAACTCGATCCCGATGGACTTCACGACCGCCGAAAGCTCGGGCGACAACGTGGTGCTGAAGGGCGTGGTCATCGGCGACGCGACCAACTCCGTCGGCGACGTGACCTTCGAGAACGTCACCGGCTCGAACGCGGAGGGCTGGAAGGTCGCACGCGTGCCGTTCAACGACATCAACACCACCGAGGACGGCAACACCGTTTCCGTCACCGGCATGGCGATCGAGGGCCTGCAGATCGCGCAGAAGGAAGGCGCGTCGAAGCTGCCGGGCGAGTCGCCCTACTTCTTCGACAGCGCCGCCGTCGCCGGCGTCAGGGTGGCGAACGCCGGCAAGGACGTCTTCACGCTGGGATCGACGAACTTCGTCAACACGGTTGCGGGAAGCAGCACGATCGACTCGCGCTTCACGCTCGGCAACTTCGCGTTCGACTTCACGGCGTCCGGCGAGGACGAGCTGGCCAAGACCATGACGTCCGTCGGCTATCCGCAGCTGACCGGCAACGGTTCGGCCGAGATGTCCTGGGACCCGAAGACCGGCGACACGTCGCTGTCGCCGCTGCGGCTCACGGCCGCCGATGCGGGTGAGTTCAGCATCTCCTATCGTCTCGGCGGCTACACGCCGGCCTTCGCTAAGTCGCTGGCCGACATTCAGCGGCAGATGGCGAACGACCCACAGGCCGCGCAATCGGCGGGCATGGCGATCATCGGCCTCATGTCGCAGCTCAGCGTCGGCTCGCTGCAGATCGGCTTCACGGACGACTCGCTGACGAACAAGCTCCTCGACTACTATGCCAAGCAGAACGGCACGACGCGCGAACAGCTTGCCGACAGCCTCAGCCAGATGGCGCCACAGATGCT
Organism: uncultured Rhizobiaceae bacterium; assembly: GCA_964249395.1. GTDB lineage: Bacteria > Pseudomonadota > Alphaproteobacteria > Rhizobiales > Rhizobiaceae > Plantimonas. Next base: position 46,185 of record CAXUCL010000001.1, on the reverse strand, counting down.
GGCAGCGTTGAACAATCCGGAGTTCCAGACGCAGGTCTCGACCGCCGTCTCGACGTTCCTGAAGGACCCGAAGTCGATTCGGATCTCGGTCGACCCGTCGACCCCGATCCCGGCGACGCAGATCCTCGGGGCGGCCATGGGAGCGCCGCAGACGCTGCCGCAGGTGCTGCAGGTGAAGGTCACCGCCAACGGCGGCTGATCCGTCGCGGACGAAAGGTCACAGAACGAAGGCTGCGGCGCGCCATCGCCGCGGCCTTTTCCATATCAGCCGTGATGACAGCCGCACCCCTGATCGTGACCCTCGGCTTCGACGAGGAAAGCTTCGCTGTCTTCGACGCGGCACGGCGACGGCACTTCCCGCCGGATCGCAACCACCTACCGGCGCATCTGACGCTGTTCCATCACCTTCCGGGCGACGAGGAGGCGGCGATCGCCGCCACCTTGCGCGAGGCGACGCGCGACCTTCCGCCGATCGCGCTCGCGGTGACCGGCTTGCGCTTCCTCGGCTACGGTTCCGCCTACGAAATCGACGCGCCGGCGTTGAGCAGGCTTCGGCAGGAGTTGGCGAACGGCTGGCGGGACTGGCTGACGCCGCAGGACTCGCAGAAGTTCCGCCCGCACGTGACGATCCAGAACAAAGCGCCGGCAGCGGCGGCGAAGGCGCTGTTCGCACAGCTGCAAGCCAAGTTCGCCCCGTTCGAAGCGATCGGCACGGGCCTCCTCCTTTGGCGCTACAAGGGCGGTCCGTGGGAGGCAGCGGGAGAGTTTCCGTTCGCTGCCAACGCGTAGCGGCGGAAAACGGAAGCCTCGACGGCGAAGCACGTCCTCATCGCAGCGGGCAAACTTTGAAGTCGCTGCCGAGTCTAGTATGTACGCGTGCCGAACATACTACGGAGGGCTGCGATGACCGTCTCCTACATGACCGCCGCAGCGTTCAACCAGAACCCGAGCCGCGCGAAGCGCGAAGCGCGCAACCACCCGGTCGTCATCACGGAGCGCGGCCGCAACAGCTACGTCCTGATGCGGTACGAGGACTACGAGGCGAACCTGCCGAGGCAAACACTCTACGACGCGTTGAACGACCCGAGGCCTGAGGCCGACTTCGATTGGGGACCGGAACGTTACGATTTTCCTGTCCGGGAGATCGAATGGTGAAAATGCTGCTCGACACCGACACGCTGTCCGCCAGCCGCCGCACCGATGATCAGCCGGTCGGCTTTCAGGCTTTCATGAAATCCATTGCGGCTGAGCAAACCTTTCTATCGGCCGTCACGGTGGCGGAAGTCGCGTTCGGCATCCAGCTGGCTCGCCAAAGAAAACTTCCGAGTGTCGATGCGTTGCAGAGCTGGCTGGAAGAGAACGTCGAGCGCCGTTTCGCCGGCCGCATCCTGTCATTCGACGAAGCCGTCGCCATCCGTTGCGGCACTCTGCCGACGCCGGATCGTCGCTTGTCTCCCGACGCGATGATCGCTGCGACGGCGTTGGTCCATGGCCTCACGGTCGCGACGCGGAACGTTCGCGACTTCGGGCCGCTCGGCGTCGCCCTCGTCGATCCGTGGAGCGGCCCGCCGGCGACGACAGGCCGCTGAGCGTTCAGACCTTCGCTTGCGGTGCGACGCGGAGGCCGAGTTCGCGCAACTGGACCGGCGTCGGCGCGGACGGTGCGGACATCAGGAGGTCGTAGGCCTGCTGGTTCATCGGGAACATGGTAATCTCGCGCAGGTTCTTCACGCCACACAAGAGCATCACGATGCGATCGACGCCTGCCGCCATGCCGCCGTGCGGCGGCGCGCCGTACTGGAACGCGCGATAGAGACCACCGAAGCGTTCCTCGACCTCGGCCTGCGGCCGACCGGCGATGTCGAACGCCTTCACCATCGTCTCCGGCAGGTGGTTGCGGATGCCGCCGGACGCGATCTCGAAGCCGTTGCAGGTGATGTCGTACTGGAACGCCTTGATGGTAAGCGGGTCTTGCGCCGTCAGCGCGTCCATACCGCCCTGCGGCATCGAGAACGGGTTGTGGGAGAAATCGACCTTCTTCTCGTCCTCGTTCCATTCGTAGAACGGGAAATCGACGATCCAGGCCAGCTCGTAGCGGTCGCGGTCGACCAAGTTCAACTCCTCGCCGACCTGCGTCCGCGCCAGCCCCGCGAAGGCGGTGAAGGTCTTCGGATTGCCGGCGACGAAGAAGCAGGCGTCGCTAGCCTCCAGGCCGAGCGCCGTGCGGATCGCCTCCGTACGCTGCGGGCCGATGTTCTTGGCGAGCGGCCCGGCCCCTTCCACTGCGCCGTTCTCCGCGCGCCAGAAGATGTAGCCGAGACCCGGCTGGCCCTGCCCCTGCGCCCAGGCGTTCATGCGGTCGCAGAACGCTCGCGACCCGCCCGTCTTCGCCGGGATCGCCCAGACCTCGACCGCCGGATCGCTCGCGATCATGTTCGCAAACACCTTGAAGCCCGAGCCCGCGAAGTGCTCCGTCACCGCCCGCATCTCGATCGGGTTGCGCAGGTCCGGCTTGTCGGAGCCGTATTTGCGCATCGCCTCGGCATGCGGGATGCGGCGCCACGGGCTCGGCGTGACCGGCTTGCCGTCGGCGAAGTCCTCGAACACGCCGCGGATCACCGGCTCCATCGCCGCGAACACGTCGTCCTGCGTGACGAAGCTCATCTCGACGTCGAGCTGATAGAACTCGCCCGGCAGGCGGTCGGCGCGCGGATCCTCGTCGCGGAAGCACGGCGCGATCTGGAAGTAGCGGTCGAAACCGCTCATCATGATGAGCTGCTTGTACTGCTGCGGCGCCTGCGGCAGCGCGTAGAAGTTGCCGGGATGGATGCGGCTCGGCACGAGGAAGTCGCGCGCGCCCTCCGGCGACGAGGCCGTGAGGATCGGGGTCGAGAACTCGGTGAAGCCGCTTTCGCCCATGCGCCGGCGCATCGCGGCGATGATTCGCGTGCGCTTGACGATGTTGGCATGCAGCGTTTCGCGTCGAAGGTCGAGGAAGCGGTATTTGAGGCGCACGTCCTCCGGGTAGTCCAGCTCGCCGAACACCGGCAGCGGCAGTTCCTTCGCCTCCGACAGCACCTCGATCTCGTTCGCGAAGACTTCGACCGCGCCGGTGTCGAGCTTGCTGTTCACCGTTTCCGACGTTCTGGCCTTCACCCTGCCGTCGATCCGCACCACCCATTCCGAGCGCAGCCGCTCCGCCGTTCCGAAACCCGCAGAGTCCGGATCGACGACGATCTGCGTCAGGCCGTAGTGATCGCGCAGGTCGACGAACAGCAAGCCGCCATGGTCTCGGACGCGATGCACCCAGCCCGACAGACGCACGTTCGAGCCGACGTCGGCTTCGCGAAGTGCGGCGCAGGTATGGGTGCGGTAGCGATGCATAGCGGTCCTTTCGCGCACCCGAGCCGGGAGCGACCGGGCGACGTCCAAGCCGACCGAAGCTGAAACGTTGGCGTTCGCGTCCCCGCTCGGGGACGCAAGCGCGCGGAAAAGCCCATCTTGGCCGGCGTCTGTCAAGGTTTGCGCCCGCGCCTCGCTTCCCCTGTCCGCGGTCCGCCGCTATGGGACGCGGCATGGAGCTGATCACCACCACGGACGCTTTGGCGACAGCGTGCGAGACCCTCGGCCGGGCGGCGTTCGTGACGGTCGACACCGAGTTCATCCGCGAAACGACGTTCTGGTCGGAGCTTTGCCTGATCCAGATGGCGTCGGACGACATCGCGGTGCTGGTCGACCCGCTGAGCCCTGCGTTGGACCTCGCCCCGTTCTTCGCGCTGATGGCCAAGCCGGACGTGGTAAAGGTGTTCCACGCCGCGCGGCAGGATCTGGAGATCATCTACAAGCTCGGCGACCTCATCCCGCAGCCGCTGTTCGACACGCAGGTCGCCGCGATGGTGTGCGGCTTCGGGGAGTCGGTCGCCTACGATCAGCTCGTCGCCCGCATCGCGGACGGTCACATCGACAAGACCTCGCGCTTCACCGATTGGCGCCGGCGGCCGCTGAGCGACCAGCAGCTCGCCTACGCGCTCGCCGACGTCACGTATCTGCGCAACGTCTACCGCGCCTTGAAGGCGCGGATCGAGGACGGCGGCCGCGAGCGCTGGCTGGACGAGGAGATGGCGATCCTCGCTTCGCCGTCGATCTACGACATCCATCCGGACGACGCCTGGAAGCGCCTGAAGATGCGCGCGCGCAAACCGATCGAGCTCGCGACGCTGCGCGAGATCGCCGCCTGGCGCGAGCGCGAGGCTCGCAGCCGCAACGTGCCGCGCGCCCGTATCCTGAAGGACGACGCGCTCTACGAGATCGCGCAGCAGCAGCCGCGCGACGAAGCGGCGATGGCGCGGTTGCGCGCCCTGCCGAAAGGCTTCGAGCGCTCGGCCGCCGGGGCGCAGCTCCTCGCCGCCGTCGCCAAGGCGCATGCGATCCCGCGCGCCGAACTTCCGCCGATCCCGCGCCAGCCGAGCTATCCGGAAGGCACGGCGGCGGCCGTCGAGCTGCTGAAGGTCCTCCTCAAGATCGTCGTCGACGAGGAAGCCGTCGCCGCCCGGCTCATCGCCTCGACGGACGATCTCGAACGGCTCGCCGCCGAGGGCGAAGCGTCCGGCGTGCCGGCGCTGGACGGCTGGCGGCGGCGCGTCTTCGGCGACCGCGCGCTCGACCTCCTCGCCGGGCGGGCGGCACTGTGCTTCCGCGAAAGGAAAGTGGCCGTGGTCAGTCTATCCTGAAGCTCGGCGGCAGGCGGCGAAATGGGATTGTCGCGCCAGCCGCCGTCGGGCTTTTCGCACCCCGCCGGTGGCAGCGCTTGCGGAAAGGTCGCGCGAAGCCGAGCGCAGCCCCACGCGTTCCAGGTCGCAGGCACCAAGCCGTTCAGTTCGATGCCGATCTGGTCGTAGGGCGTCACCGTGTTGGTGACGTAGGCGTACCATTTCCAGCCGAGGAAAAGCGTCACGCCTATCCCGATGCCGAGGAAGAGCGACAACCATTTCAGCACCGGCGCGTCAGCCGACTTCGAGCCGCAGCCGGCGGTCGACGATCCGGGCGAAGTTCTCGAGCCGCGCGACCGGCTTGTCGCTGAGGAGGCCCGCGAGGTCCGTCGGCAGCATCAGCGTGAAGCCGCCGCGCGGGTCCGAGCGCCACCGCAAGCGGTCGAGGATGCCGGGCGTCGAGGCCGTCAGGATGTAGGCGACGCGGAACAGACTGGCGAGGAAGCGTGCCCGCTCCATCAGCCGTGGCCCGACGAGGTTGTGGATCGCTGGGATCACCGTCTGCTCGAAGTCGCCCTCGTGCCGGTAGTAGTTCGACAGGCCGAGATAGGCGCGGCCGGCGTGGTCGATCGACGACAAGGCGGCATGGGTCAGCATCGAAAGGCTCTGCGCGCCGCGGTAGTCCGGGTGCGAGCGCCAGCCGACGTCCGACAGGAGGCAGGCCGCCGCGCGCAAACGTTCTTCGTAGGGGCTCTCGTCGATGCCGAGCGTTTCGAAGGTGCGGTGGCTGAACGAGACCAACTCGCGCGAATGCCGCGGCGAGCGCGAGCGCAAAACCGCGAACTCGTCGGCCGCCGCGATCAACGGGTCCTTGCGCCGTTCGGCCTCGTCCAGCAGCGTGAACAGGTAGCCTTCCCGGACGCCGAGGGAGGAGATCGTCACGATCGACGGCTTGAGGTGCCGGACGACGGCCTGGAGGGCCACCGCGCCGAAGGCGAGAAGCGCGCGGCGCGGCTTCGACACGGCGGCGATGCCGGGCAGCTTGTCGGGATCGTTCTTGGCGACGGCGTCGAGGAAGACCATCCAGTCGGCGGCGGGCGCCTCGTAGCCGTGCATGACGTGCAGCGGGTAGCGCCGCTGTTCCATGTGCAGCTTGGCGAGGTTGCGCCAAGTGCCGCCGACGGCGAAGAACGGCCGCCCCTCCGCTCGGCCCGTCATGCCGCAGGACGCCACCAGCGTATCCGCGATGGTTCTGGCCTTGCCGATGTCGTTGTGGGACAGGTCCTGCAACCGGAGGCCGCCGAGCGGCAGCGTCAGTCCGCGGCCGATCTCGTTGTTCGCGATATCGACGAGTTCGAGGCTGCCGCCGCCGAGGTCGCCGGCGATGCCGTTCGGCGCATGGAACCCGGCGAGGACGCCCTGCGCGGCGTAGTGCGCCTCGTCGTAGCCGGACAGGATCCTGATCGGAACCCCGATCGCCTCTTCCGCGGCATTCACGAAAGCCGAGCCGTTCGTCGCCTCGCGGGCGGCGGCAGTCGCCAGCGGATGCACCTCGCGAGCGCCGGCCTGGTCGATCAGCTTGCGGAACCGCTTCAAGGCGGCGAGCGCGCTGGCGACCGCCTTGTCGTCCAATCGGCCGGTCTGCGCCATGCCCTTGCCGAGGCCGGACAGGATCTTCTCGTTGAAGAGCATGGTCAGCGCGCGGGCGTTGCCCTCGTAGAGCACGAGGCGCACCGAGTTCGAGCCGATGTCGACGACGGCGACCGGCTCCCGGCCCCAAAGGCGCCCTTGCGCGACGGTCTCAGTCGTAGCGGGAATGTTCTGCACGCTGTCTCGCGATGAGTCTCGGCGCGTCGGACTTCAGCGCCTTGCCACGGCCCGACAGGCTCGGGTTGGTCATGAAGTAGCGCTGCGTGTTGAAGGGCTGCTCCTTCGCGGACGGCACGATGCGGCGGGCGCTGCCGTCCGACAGGACCGACCAGCTCTGCTGGTTGTCGAGGATGTTGCCGAGCATGATCTGCGACAGGATCTGGCTGTGGACCGTCGGGTTGGTGATCGGCACCATCACTTCGACCCGACGATCGAGATTGCGCGGCATCACGTCGGCCGAGCTCATGTAGACGGCGGCCTGTTCGGAAGGCAAGCCGAAGCCGTTGCCGAAGCAGTAGATGCGGCTGTGCTCCAGGAAGCGGCCGACGATCGACTTGACGCGGATGTTCTCCGACAGGCCGGCGACGCGCGGCCGAAGGCAGCAAATGCCGCGCACGATCAGGTCGATCTCCACGCCCGCCCCGCTCGCCGCGTAGAGCGCGTCGATGATCTCGGCGTCGACCAGCGCGTTCATCTTCATCCAGATCTGGCCGGGACGGCCGGCGGCGACGTGCGCCATCTCGGCGCGGATCGCATCGAGGATGCGGCGTCGCATGTCGAGCGGCGACACGGCGATCCGCTTCAACCCGACCGGCTCGGCGTAGCCGGTGATGTAGTTGAACACGAGCAGGACGTCGTTCGCGATCTCCGGATCGGCGGTGAAGTAGGACAGGTCCGTGTAGATCTTGGCGGTGATCGGGTGGTAGTTGCCCGTCCCCACGTGGACGAAGTTGACGATCTTGCCATCCTCGCGCCGGACGACGTGGGACAGCTTGGCGTGCGTCTTCTTCTCGATGAAGCCGAACACGACCTGCACCCCGGCCCGCTCCATGTCGCGCGCCCATCGGATGTTGGCTTCCTCGTCGAAGCGCGCCTTGATCTCGATCAGCGCCGTCACGGACTTGCCGGACTCGGCCGCGTCCACCAGCGCGCGAACGATCGGCGAGTCGGCCGACGTGCGGTAGAGCGTCTGCCGGATGGCGATGACGTTCGGATCGTTCGCCGCCTGCCGCAGGAACTGCGCGACCACATCGAAGCTCTCGTAGGGATGGTGGACGACGAGGTCCTTTTCGCGGATCGCTGCGAAGCAGTTGCCGTTGTGCTCGCGGATGCGCTCCGGAAAGCGCGGGATGAACGGAACGAACCTCAGGTCGTCGCGCTGGCACCTGACGATCTGCGACACCGACTCCAGCGCCAGCATCCCGGCCATGACGGAGATGCGCGACTCGGATACGCCCGCCTCGCTGGCGACGAAGGCGCGCAGATCCTCCGGCATCAGCGAATCGAACTCGACGCGGATCACCTTGCCGCGGCGGCGGCGCTTCAACGCCGTCTCGAACAGGCGCACGAGGTCCTCGGCCTCCTCCTCGACCTCGATGTCCGAGTCGCGGATGATGCGGAACGTGCCCGAACCGCGGACGCGGTAGCCTGGAAACAGGCGGCCGATGAACAGCGCGACGACGCTCTCGATCGGCACGAAGCGGAGCGTCTTCGGATCGTCCGCGACGGCCGGCATCTCGACGAAGCGCGGCAGGGCGACGGGAAGGCGCAGCAGCGCGTTCATCCGCTGTCCGTCCTTGTCGCGCGCCAGGGCGAGCGCGACCGAGAAGCCGAGGTTCGGGATGAACGGGAACGGGTGCGACGGGTCGACGGAAAGCGGCGTCAGCACCGGGAAGATCGCCGCGGCGAAATGCTCCTCCAGCCAGGCGCGATCGGCGCTCTTCAGCTCGCCGGCCGCGACGATGTGGATCTTCGCGCTGCGGAGCTCCTTCACCAATGCCGCGAGCGAGGCCTGCTGATCGTCCTGCAGGCGATTGACCTCGGCGAGCACCGAATCGAGCTGCTCCTGCGGCGTGCGGCCGTCATCGCTGCGCAGCTTCAGGCCGGCGCGGACCTGCGCGGCGAGGCCAGCGACGCGCACCATGAAGAACTCGTCGAGGTTGCCCGCCGAGATCGACAGGAAGCGCAACCGCTCGAGCAGCGGATGGGCGGCGTTCTGCGATTCCTCCAGCACGCGCCGATTGAACTGTAGCCAGGAGAGCTCGCGATTGATGAAGCGGTCGGCCGAGCGGGTCGGGTCGGCGACCTCCGGCTCGACGATCTCGGGCGGCGCTGCGGAAACCGAGTTGGCCTCGAGCCTTTCCTTGATGCTCGCGACGCTGACCGCCGGCAGCTTGGCGGAAACCGGCATCAGGGCGACCGGGTTCTCGGCCTCCGCCCTGGCTGCTTCCGGCGACGCCCGGCGCCCGGCAGACGCCGGCCGCTTCGCGTTGCTCGAACCGCCGGATGGGGCTCGGCGCGACGGTGCCTTCGCAGCCGCCGCGGGCTTCTCGCCCTGGTTGGAGGCCGAGCTTTCAAGCACCGCGTCCTCGCCCGGAGCGGACGTGACGGTCTCGGCCGGCTCACCCTTCGACACCGGGTCCTGCTCGAATGTTTCTGCGTCGTCGGCCATGCGGTTCGATCTAGGTCTCGCCTGCCGGTTCGGCAGCGGTTTCGTCCCGCCGCGTTCCCGGTTCGGCGTCCAGAATGCGTCGGATCAGGGTTCGAGTCACCTTCTCCTTCGTTTCCAGCGCCTCGCGGTCGATGCGCTCCACGATCCGCCGCGCCGCCGCGAGCGAGCGCTCCATGCGCAGCGCAAGGTAGTCGAGGTGCCGCGGCTCGACCGCGAGCTGCCGGTCCGCGAAAAGCTTGACCAGAACGCCGTGCAACAGCTCGTCGTCGGGCGACGCGATCTCGACGAGGGTCGCGGCCTGAAGCCGGGACATGAGATCCCGCGTTCCGAAGCGTATCTCGGCCGGCCGCCTACGCGCCGTGGCGAGCACGAACCCCTCGCCCAGCCGAGCACGGTCGAGCAGATCGAACAGGGTGGTTTCATCGTCCGCCCAACCTTCCACGTCGTCCAGCGCGACGGCGAACGGCACGCGGGCGGCGCGGGCGGCGCTTGGCGCAACCGCGTCGGCCCGTCGACTCCAGGCGGCCGCGAGATGCGTCTTGCCGGCCCCTTCCGGCCCGACGATCACCAGAACCGGATGCGGCCAGGACGGCCATGCGTCGATGGCGGCGACCGCAAGCCGGTTCGCGTTCGTCACCACCACATCGTCGCGCGTGACGGATGCTTTGGTCGCCAGGTCCAACGCGAACTGACGAAAGGGGGACGCGGTCACGTCCGCGACTTCGCCGGAGCCGCCGGGTCGAATTCAGCTTCGAGCATGGCGCGCATCGGTCCGCCCTCGACGGTGTCGACGTACGAGTCGCGATGGGCGACGGGCCGACCGAAATACATCTCGCTCTCTAGGTACTGCTGGATCGCGAAGCGCACCAGCACGCCGATCGCCGCCGCGGCCGGAACGGCGATCAACAAGCCGACGAAGCCGAACAGCGCGCCGAAGGCGAACAGCGCGAACATCAGCCAGACCGGATGCAGGCCGACGGACGCGCCGACCAGCTTCGGCTGCAGGATGTTGCCTTCGAAGAACTGGCCGGAGAAGAACACCGCGAGCGTCGCCGCGATCCAGATCCAGTCGGGCCAGAACTGCACCAGCGCGATGCCGAGCGAAAGGAACAGGCCGGTCAGCGATCCGACATACGGGACGAAGGAGATCAGGCCGGCGAACATGCCGATCAACACGCCGAAGTTCAGCCCGATCAGGCTGAGGCCGATCGCGTAGTAGCTGCCGAGGATGAGACACAGGCTGCCCTGCCCACGAACGAAACCGGCGACGGACCTGTCGATCTCCCGGGCCAGGCGACGGACCGTGAGAAGATGCTGGCGCGGCACCCAGTTGTCGACCTTGGCGGTCATCCTGTCCCAGTCGAGCAGCAGGTAGAAGGCGACCACCGGCGTCACCACGAACAGCGACAGGAAGTTCACCAGCACGAGACTCGACGTCCACAGCGAGCGCAGCAGCGAGGAAACGAACGAGCTCGCCTGCCCGAACATGCCGGCGATGTCGCCCTGCATTTGCTGCTGCTGCTCGCCGGTGAACAGCCAGCTCAACCGGCCCTGCCGCAGCTCGTTCGCGAGTTCCTGCAACCGCTGCAGGTAACGCGGAACGTTCGCCAGGAAGTCGTTGATCTGGCCGCCGATCAGCGGCACCAGCACCAGCACGGCGCCGACGAGCGTCAGAACGAACAGCACCAGGATCACCAGCGTCGCCATCAGGCGCGACAGGCCGAGCCGCTCGAAGAAGTCCGCCACGGGATCGAGGAAGTAGGCGACGCACATCGCCAGCACGAAGGGCAGGAGCACGGACGAGAAGACGAAAAGCAGCGTCGCGACGAGCACCGCGACGCCGCTCCAGAACAGCACCTGCCGGCGCAACAGTTTTGTGCGATCCGCCGTGGGCACGTGGCGTCTCCGGACGCTGAACTAGGGCCGCCAACCGTCGGCGTCGCTTCGCTCCGCAATTAGGGAGCGGCGCGGGCCTCGGTCAAGCCGGACGAGGCCTTGCGGTGCGGCCCGCCGCCGTGCCAATCGGGCGGCGAGCGCAAACCGGAACGGGCGAATGGTGGGCGAAGCAGCGAACGGCCTCACCTACGCGGCGGCCGGCGTCGACATCGACGCCGGCAACGAGCTGGTGCGCCGCATCAAGCCGCACGTGCGCTCGACGCGCCGGCCGGGCGCGGACGGCACGATCGGCGGCTTCGGCGGCCTGTTCGACTTGAAGGCGGCCGGCTTCACCGATCCCGTGCTCGTCGCGGCCAACGACGGCGTCGGCACGAAGCTCAAGATCGCGATCGAGACCGGCCTGCACGAGACGATCGGCATCGACCTCGTCGCCATGTGCGTCAACGATCTCGTGGTGCAGGGCGCCGAGCCGCTGTTCTTCCTCGACTACTTCGCGACGGGCAGGCTCGACCCGGCCCAGGGCGAGGCGATCGTTGCCGGGATCGCGGCAGGCTGTCGGATGGCAGGCTGCGCGCTGATCGGCGGCGAAACCGCCGAGATGCCGGGGCTCTACGCGGCGAAGGACTACGACCTGGCCGGCTTCGCCGTCGGCGCGGCGGAGCGCGGCACGCTGCTGCCGCGCGGCGACATCGTGGCCGGCGACATGCTGCTTGGACTCGCGTCGTCGGGCTTGCATTCCAACGGCTACTCGCTGGTGCGTCGGATCGTGGAGTTTTCCGGCGCACGCTACGACGCGCCTGCCCCGTTCGATGCGGCGAGAACGCTGGTGCAAGCGCTGATCGAGCCGACCCACATCTATGTGAAGCCTCTTCTTGCTGCGATCCGCGAGACAGGCGCGGTGAAGGCGCTCGCGCACATCACCGGCGGCGGTCTCGTCGAGAACGTGCCGCGCGTGCTGCCGGACGGGCTCGGCGTCCGAATCGACCTCGACGCGGTGGTTTCGCCGCCGGTGTTCGGCTGGCTCGCGCGAACGGGGAACGTCGCGACGGCCGAGATGCTTCGCACGTTCAACTGCGGCGTCGGCATGGCCGTGGTCGTGGCGGCGGTCGAAGCCGATCCGCTGATCTCGGCGCTCGAACGCGAGGGTGAGCGCGTTTCGAGGCTCGGCGCGGTCGAAGCGCGCGCAGCCGGCGAGGCGGCCGTGCGGTTCACCGGCGAGCTGCGGCTTTGAACGACAAGCGGACGCGCGTCGCAGTGCTCGTTTCCGGCCGTGGTTCCAACATGCAAGCGCTGATCGAGGCGGCCAAGGCGCCGGACTACCCGGCGCAAGTCGTCCTCGTCCTTTCCGACCGGCCGGACGCTGCTGGCCTTGCCTTCGCCCGCGAAGCTGGCGTCGAGACCGCTGCCTTTCCGCGCGCCGACTACGGCTCGAAGGCCGAGCACGAAGCCGGGTTCGTCCGCGCTTTGGACGCTGCCGGTGTCGAGACGATCTGCCTTGCCGGCTTCATGCGGCTCCTGTCGCCGAGCTTCGTCGCACGCTACGCCGGGCGGATGCTGAACATTCACCCGTCGCTGCTGCCGAAGTTCCCCGGCCTCGACACTCACGCCCGCGCGCTGGCGGCGGGCGAGACCGAGCACGGCTGCACTGTGCATTATGTGACGGCTGAGATGGACGCCGGCCCAGTCGTCGCGCAGACGCGCGTGCCGGTGCTGCCGAACGACACGCCTGACACGCTCGCGGCGCGCGTCCTTACGGCCGAGCATGCCCTCTATCCGCAGGCTTTGGCAAAGGTGCTGGAGGGCTCTTTCCCAAGTGTAGTCGGGGACGCGACCATGCCTTATGTCTAACTGGAAAACACGACGGCAAAGGCGCCATTTGACATGAGTTCGACCGTCGATCTGGATTTCATTCTTATCCAAGTCCGAAACCTGATGGACGAGACGCGCTTGGTTCGGAAGGAAGTCGGCGAGATACGCACCCTTACGCTTCAAACCTTCGAGTTCGCGCGACGCGTCGAGCGGCGGCAAGCAGAATTACGGGACGATCTCGAGATAACGATCAAGATGGAGCTCGGCGGCACCCTCGCCAACTTCCAGACATCGCTCGATACCGTGCTTCAACGATTGGAAGCGAAGATCGACCGCCTGGACGAGCGACGATTAGAAGGCGGTTCTGGTCCGCAGCGAAGCGGCTAGCCCGCCTTCACCCACACCGCCGTGTCGTGGAACGCCGCGCCGCCGGAGGGGGCGACGGGGTCGGCGCCGATCAAGGTGTTGATCCCCTCGCCGTCCGGAAAATCCGTGTTCGCCCAGAGGCCTTCGTGGATCACGATGCCCGGCCGTGCCTTCCCGGTCACGGCGGCGTAGAGGCGCAGCTCGCCGCGCCGGTTGCCGATCCGAACCTGCTCGCCGTCCAAAACGCCTAACGCGGTCGCGTCGTCCGGATGCAGCATGAGCTCCGGCCGGCGCTCGCGCGAGCGCGAGCCCGTGGTTTCCGCGAAGGTCGAGTTGAGGAACTGCCGGGCCGGCGAGGTCGCGAGCTTGAACGGATGTTCGGCGTCCGTCGGCTCGTTGAGCGCCACGTGGTCCGGCCATTCAGGCAACGAGCCTGCTGGTCCTTGCCGGCCGACCGAAGGCGGCGGCATGTTCGGGCCGAGCGCCCCCTTCCAGTCCGGCCGGAACCGGAAGCGTTTGTCTTGCCAGCCGAAGCCGTCCAGAAAGTGCGCGCGCTCGAACGGCGGCTGGCAGTCGATCCAGCGTCCGGCCTCGATCTCGGCAAGCGTCCCCCGCCCCGAGCGTCGCAGCATGTCGTCGATCAGTTCGCGCTCGGTCAGGCCGAAGCCCGGCCGGTCGGCGACGCCGAGCCGCTTGGCGAGCTCCTCGACGACGAAATGGTTCGAGCGCACGGTGGACGGGGCATCGACGAGCTTGGCTCCAAGCGTGATGTGCTGTTGGCCGCCGCCGCGGTAGATGTCGTCGTGCTCCAGGAACATCGTCGCCGGCAGGACGAGATCGGCGAGTTTCGCCGTGTCCGTCATGAACTGCTCGTGGACGCAGACGAACAGGTCGTCGCGCGACAGCCCTTGCCGAACCAAGCGCTGCTCCGGCGCGACGTTGGCGGGGTTGGTGTTCTGGACGATCATCGCCGCGACCGGCGGCCCATCTCCGAGCGCCTCACGGTCGCCGGTCAGCACCCGGCCGATGCGGGACTGATCCAGGAAGCGCACCGCCGGATCGCGCAGCGCCGTTCCCATGATGACGCTCTTGTCGAGCCCGAAGATGTCCGAGTTGGAATGGAACGCGCCGCCGCCCTCGGGCCGCCAGTGACCGAAGACGGCCGGCACCGACAAGGCCGCGTGCATGGCCGGCGCGCCGTTGCGCTGGCGCGTGAAGCCGTAGCCGAGGCGGAAGAACGTTCGCGGCGTCCGCCCGAGCAGCGCGGCGAAAGCCTCGATCTCGGCGACGTCGAGGCCGGTGACCGCCGCCGCCCATTCCGGCGTGCGCGTTTCCAGATGGGCCTCGAGCCCGGCCGGATCGTCGGTGTAGTCCGCCATGTAGGCGCGGTCGGCCGTGCCGTCCCGAAAGGCGACGTGCATCAGCGCGCAGGCGAGCGCCGCGTCCGTTCCCGGCCGGAGCTTCAGCGCGAGGTCGGCCTGGTCCATCGTCGCGTTGTTGTAGATGTCGACGACCACGATGCGCGCCCCGCGCTTGCGGCGCGCTTCCACCGCGTGGGTCATCACGTTGACCTGCGTCGCGACGGCGTTCGTGCCCCAGATCACCACGCAATCGGATTGCGCCATCTCGCGCGGGTCGACGCCGGTCAGCCGGCCGGCCCCGACGAACCAGCCGGTCCAGGCCATGTTGGTGCAGATCGTGTCGAACTGATTCGAATAGCGCTTGGCGTGGCGCAGGCGATGGATGCCGTCGCGCTGCACGAGGCCCATCGTCCCGGCGTAGTGGTAGGGCCAGACGCTTTCCGTCCCATGCCGCTGCTCGGCCGCGACGAATCGCTCGGCGACGAGGTCGAGCGCGTCGTCCCAGTCGATCTCGCGCCACTCGCCGGCGCCCTTCGCGCCGACGCGTTGCAGCGGCTTGAGAAGCCGGTCCGGGCTGCCGATCCGCTCGGCGTAGCGCGCGACCTTGGCGCAGATGACGCCGGCGGTGTAGCTGTTCGCCTTCGCGCCGCGCACTCGACCGATCGCGTTCCCGACGATCTCGACATCGAGCGCGCAGGTCGAGGGGCAATCGTGCGGGCAGGCGCTGTGGCCGGTGCGGACAGGCGCAAGCTGGTTCATGGGCAAGGACTATAGCCGGCCTGCCGGCGTCGGCTCAATTTGATTCTGTCGATGGGTCGGATGAGCGGCGCGAATACGAGGGCATGAATCGTGGGTGCCGGCCAAATGCCGATTTTGACGCCAGATGTCGTTATCCGATCGTCGCGCACTGCCCACTCCATCCGCTGAACCCAGCGGATGAGAAACAACGGCAAGTCGCCGATCAGCTTCCGCGTGTTACCGGGTCCGGGCCTTGCTGCGACGCGATCGTGGGCGGTAACTGAGACGTTCTTTGAAGCGAGCCGCGTTTGAACTACCGCCACGCCTTTCATGCCGGAAACTTCGCCGACGTCGTGAAGCACGCCCTCTTTTCCGCGCTGATCGGCTACCTGAAACGCAAGGACAAGGCGTTCCGGGTGTTCGACACTCATGCCGGAACCGGGTGCTACCAGCTCGGGTCCGACCAGGCGCGGCGCACGGGCGAGCACCGGGACGGCATCGCCGCCCTTCTCGCCTCGCCGGCCGCGAAGGCGCCCGAACTCGCCGACTACCTTGCCGCCGCGACCGCCGAGGGCGCGACGGTCTATCCGGGATCGCCGCTGCTCGCGCGCCGGCTGCTGCGCCCGCAGGACCGGCTGTCGGCCTACGAACTGCATCCGGCCGACGCGACGGAGCTTCGCGCCGTCTTCGCCGGCGACCTGCAGGTGAAGACCTTCGCGCTCGACGGTTGGCTGGCCCTCGGCGCGCACCTGCCGCCGAAGGAGAAGCGCGGCCTCGTCTTGATTGACCCGCCCTACGAGGTGCCCGGCGAGATCGAGCGCATCGCCCGCGGTCTCGCGGCCGCTTATCGCCGCTGGGCCGGCGGCATCTACGCCGTCTGGTATCCGATCAAGCGGCCGGCCGAGCGCGAGGCGCTGCACGCGGCGCTCCGCGAGACGGGCATTCCCGGCATCGTCGCGGCCGAGTTCATGCGCGAGCCGTTCACCGCCGAGCCGACGCTGGTGGGCAGCGGGCTCGCGGTCGTGAACCCACCCTACACGTTCAGCAACGACGCGGCGCGGATCATGGCAATTCTGGAACAGCCGCTGGCAAAAACGACGGGCGCCGCGTCCCGGGTCGTTGCGATCGCGCCCGAGCGTCCGTAACGTCGCGGCAACGACCGCCCGCCGAAGGGCGGCATGTCCTGGAGTCGCCGCGCCATGCGCATCCTCACCGCCCTCGCCATCGGAACGGCGTCCGTCTTCGCGCAGGCCGCCGAAGCGGCGGACGCGTTCCAGACCGCACCCGCCGAAGTGCGCGTCGGCAAGACGCCGGCCTGCGACGACCCGCGCGTGCTGGGCCAGGTCGAGGACCAGTTCGAATACGGCGCGGTCGACATGCTGCAGACGAGCGTGACGATCAACGAGTTCTCGGACCTGCACGAGAAGGCCTGGTTTCCGCGCGAGGACGACTCGTCCTTCGAGCGCCGCTACTGCCAGGGCCGCGTCGTGCTTTCCGATCACGAACGGCATACGGTCTACTACACCGTCTCCTATCCGATGGGCTACGCGGCGGTCGGCTGGAAGGCGGAAGGCTGCGTGCTCGGGCTCGACAAGTGGTACATCTACGGCGCGAACTGCTCCTCGCTGCGTCGATACTGAACCACCGTGAAACTTCTCTACGCTCCGCCGTCGCCCTACTCGGCCAAGGTGCGCATGGCGGCGAGGCTGTGCGGCATCGCGCTTGAGGCGGTGGCGGTCGACACGCAGTCCGAGCCCGACGACCTCCTGCGGCTCAACCCGCTCGGCAAGATCCCGACGCTCGTCCTCGACGACGGGAGCGCGCTCTACGACAGCCGCACGATCTGCGACTATCTCGACCGGCAGAGCGGCAACCGCATCGTGCCGCAAGACAGCGCGGCCTGGATCGAGGCGAAGCGGATCGAGGCGACCGCGGACGGCGTCGTCGACGCGGCGATGCTCGTGGTCTACGAAAGCCGCTTCCGGCCTGACGAGAAGCGGCACGAACCATGGGTCGACCGGCAATGGCGCAAGGCGGAGCGCGGCCTTGCCGTGCTGGAACGGGACCTCGGCCCCGTGCCGGCCGAGCCGACGGTCGGCGACGTCGCGGTCGCGGCGATGGCGGGCTGGCTCTCGATCAGGTTTCCCGACCGATGGGACACGAACTGCCCGAAGCTCCGCGCTTGGACAAACGGGTTCTTCGACGCCTTCGCCGATCTCGACGCGCTGCGCCCGTCCATTCCACGGTAACGCCGCCGCGGCGCTGCCCGTGGAAGGGTCGTTGCCGTCACGGCCAGGCTTGCTCGCTCTGGTGGGCACGGTTCGTCGCCGCGAAGCTTACCTGGTGAACCTCTCGTTCACCTCCGATGCGATCTGCAAGCCATTGTCTTGACCGAGCGGTGTCGCCTGTTTTGGCGAGGGGGGGCCTGAGCCAATTGTAAAGCCGGCAGCTGACCGCGAGGGAGCTCCCGAAAGGGGCCTACGTCCCTCCCGGCCCTTCCACCGTTTTCACGAGCGCGTGCATCCGCGAGATCGCAAGTCTCGCACCATCTTAGCCGGCCAAATTCGCCCGCATCGCAAAGGGCTGGGTCATGGGCCGCATCGAAGATTCCATCGCACGGGCAGCGGATTTCGCCGGGACGTTTCGCGCGCACCGCAAGACCTCGGCCGTGTTGCCGGTCGTGTCGGTCGGCTCGTTCAAGTCGGCCGGCACCTCGACGCTGGTCATGACCATCGCGGCCGCGGCCGCCGCGGCGGACATCCCCGTCTTCGTCGTCGACGCGGCGCCCGACCGCGACCTTTCCAACTGGGCGTCCCGCGTGGGCCGTCCGGAGCGGATCGAGGTTGCGCGCTGCGAGAAACCCGCGAACCTGAAAGCGTTGGTGCGCGAGGGCGTCGATCGCCGCGTCCTGGTCGTGATCGACGCCGGCACCCGGTCGGAAACGCTGCGCACCGCGGCGCGGCTGGCCGACACCGTTCTCGTTCCGGTGCGCTTCTCGCCCTTGTCGGCGCAGGCGGCCGCCGCGACCGACCTGTTCCTGTCGGCCGAAACGCGGTCGACCAGCAAGCGTCTCGCCTTCGTCGCCACCGCCATCTCGCAGATTCCGAGCCGCGTCGCGCGGGTCATCGAAGCGCAGCTCGAAGCCCGACCGACCGAGCGCTTACGCATCGGTCTCGCGCAGCGCGCCGCGTTCGAAGCCCCTTTCCTCTACGGCGGGTCGATCTTCACGTTGAACGAGACGCAGGCGCCTGGTCTGAAGCGCGCCCGCGAGGAGGCGGCGGCGCTCGCCGCCGAGCTCGACGTGTTCGGCAGCGGCACGCGCCTGGCCGCCCGCGCCGCGGAAGCCGTGTTCGGCGACCGTCAGCGGCGAGCCGCCTGACCGTTCACGCCCTGTTCCAGCGGTCCATGGCCGCCGCGTCGGAGTTCTTCGCGTCGACCCAACCGCCGACGGTGCCGTCCGCCAAGTGCTCGCGCTTCCAGAAGGGCGCGCTGGACTTCAAGTAGTCCATCAGGAACGCGGCACCGTCGAAAGCGGCGGCCCGATGCTCGGCCGCGCAGCCGACGAAGACGATCTCCTCGCCCGGTCGCACCAGACCGTGCCGATGCCGGACCGTCGCGCCGGCGAGCTCGAACCGCCGGCTCGCCTGAGCCCCGATGCGCGCGATCTCGCCTTCGGCCATGCCCGGATAGTGCTCCAGTTCAAGTCCGGCGAGGCGGCCGTTCTCGTCGCGGCAGTAACCGACGAAGGTCACGACAGCCCCGACGTTCGACCCGGCGGAAAGCTTCTCCGTCTCGCCGCCTACGTCGATCCGTTCGCGCGATACCCGAACGTCGACCGGCACGGGTGCGGCGCTCATCCGCCGGTCATCGGCGGGAAAATCGCGATCTCGGTCGCTCCCGCGATCGGTTCGGAATGGTCGACATGTTCCTGGTCGATCGCGACGCGGATCGAGGTCGGCGACAGGAGCGCCGCGTCGTAGCCCGCCCCGCGCCCTTTCAGCCAGTGCAGCAGGTCCGCAACGGTGACGACGCCGGCCGGCAGCTCGACCGTCTCCTCGTCCACCCCGATGCGCTCGCGAACCCAGGCGAAGTAGACGAGCTTCACGGCACCCTCCTTGGTCGACCCTTCGATCGGTCGGCGGAATGTCCTAGTCGGCGATGTGGCGCAGGCCGGCTCGGAAGTAATCGTAGCCCGTGTAGAGCGTGACGATCGCGGAAATCCAGAGAAGCGCGATGCCGCCCTCCGTCACGTAGGGCAGGAGCTTGTCGCCGGCCGGACCGGCGAGCAGGAAACCGACCGCGACCATCTGAATGGCGGTCTTCCATTTCGCCAGTCGCGTGACCGGCACGCTCACCTTCAGTTCGGCGAGATACTCGCGCAGGCCGGACACCAGGATCTCCCGGCAGAGAATGACGATCGCCGCCCACAGCGACCAGCCCGCGATCGTCTCGGCAGCGGCGAGCAGCAGCAGGCAGGCGGCGACGAGCAGCTTGTCGGCGATCGGGTCGAGCATGCGGCCGATGGTCGAGGTCTGCTGCCACGCGCGCGCCAGGTAGCCGTCGAAGAAGTCCGTCACGCTCGCCACGACGAAGATCGCCAGCGCCCACCAGCGCGCATTGTCGTTCGCGTCGAACGCGCCGCCCCAGAAGAAGCAGGCGACGACGAGCGGAACGGCCAGGATGCGCGCATAGGTCAGGAGGTTGGGAAGGTTGAAGCTGCGTTTTCCCATCGGGAAGGATGCACCTCGCTGCGCTTGCGACCCCTTCAATCCCGCGAACCGGCGGAAAGCAACGCCCGCCAGGGAAAAATCGGGCAGGCGGGCCCGTCTCAGCCCCAGTCGTGGAAGTGGTCGTAGACGATCTGAGCGGTCGCGGCCGAGATGCCTTCCACCTTCTGCAGGTCGCCGAGGCCGGCTCGCGACACGGCCTTCGCCGTACCGAAATGATGCAGCAGCGCGCGTTTGCGCGACGGGCCGATGCCGGAAATCTCGTCGAGCGGATTGCGCACCAGCTCCTTCTTGCGACGGGCGCGGTGCGAGCCAATCGCGAAGCGGTGCGCCTCGTCGCGCATCCGTTGCACGAAGTAGAGCACCGGATCGCGCGGCGGCAGGGTGAACGGTTCGCGCTCCGCCACGATGAAGCGCTCGCGGCCGGCATCGCGGTCGACGCCCTTGGCGATGCCGATCGTGGTCACCTGGTCCGCGATGCCGAGTTCGTCGAGGATCGCCCGCACGGCCGAGATCTGCCCCTTGCCGCCGTCGATGAACACGAGGTCCGGCCAGGCCGGCAGCTCGGCGCCGATCGCGTCGCCGGCGTCCGGCTCCAGCGCGTTTGCCGTCGCCGACTCGTCCGGGCGCTCGCCGTGCTCCTTCACGAGACGCGAGAAGCGCCGGGTCATCACCTCGCGCATCATGCCGAAGTCGTCGCCCGGCGCGATGTCCGCGCCACGGATGTTGAACTTGCGGTACTGGTTCTTGGCGAAGCCTTCCGGCCCCGCCACCACCATCGCGCCGACGGCGTTGGTGCCGGAGATGTGCGAGTTGTCGTAGATCTCGATCCGGCGCGGCGGCGCGGGCAACGCGAAGGTCTCGGCAAGGCCCGCGAGGAGCCGCGCCTGCGACGAGGTCTCGGCCAGCTTGCGGCCGAGCGCCTCGCGCGCGTTGGCGAGCGCGTGGTCGACGAGGTCGCGCTTCTCGCCGCGCGCGGGAACCGCGACCTGCACGCGTCGCCCGGCTCGTTCGGCGAGCGCCGCGGCCAGCAGCTCGCGGTCCCCCATCTCGGCGGAGCAAAGGATCAGCCGGGGCACCGGCTTGTCGTCGTAGAACTGGGCGAGGAAGGCGCCGAGCACCTCGCCGGGCTCCAGCGAAACGTCGGCGCGCGGGAAGTAGGCCCGGTTGCCCCAGTTCTGGCCGGTGCGGAAGAAGAACACCTGGATGCAGGTGAGACCGCCCTCGCAATGGATGGCGAAGACGTCCGCCTCTTCCACGCCGTGCGGATTGATGCCCTGATGGCTTTGAATGTGGGCGAGCGCCGACAGGCGGTCGCGCAGGACGGCGGCGCGCTCGAAGTCGAGGTCGGCGGACGCCTGCTGCATCGCGTCGGAAAGGTTGCGCTTCACCTCGCTCGATCGGCCGGACAGGAACCCTTCCGCTTCCGCGACGAGGCCGCCGTAATCGTCGAGCGCGATCTCGCGCGTGCAGGGACCCGAGCAGCGCTTGATCTGGTAGAGGAGGCAGGGCCGCGTGCGCGTCTCGTAGACCGAGTCGGTGCAGGTGCGCAGCAGGAAAGCGCGCTGCAACGAGTTGATCGTGCGCCCGACCGCGCCGGCCGAGGCGAAGGGGCCGAAGTAGCTGGCCTTCCTGGAACGGGCGCCGCGATGCTTGGCGATGGCCGGTGCCTCGTGCGCGTCGCCGATCACGATGTAGGGGAACGACTTGTCGTCCCGCATCAGCACGTTGAAGCGCGGCCGCAGGCGCTTGATGAGGTTGGCTTCGAGCAGCAGCGCCTCGATTTCCGTCCGTGTCGTGACGAACTCCATCGAGCGCGTTTCGCGGATCATCCGCGCGATGCGGTTCGTGTGCCCGGTCGGGCGGGCGTAGCTGGCAACGCGCTTCTTCAGCGACCGCGCCTTGCCGACGTAGAGCACCTCGCCGCCCTGCCCGAACATGCGGTAGACGCCCGGATCGTTCGGCAGGCGCTTCACGGCCGCCGCGATCACCTCAACGCCCTGGACGCAGGCATCCGCGACGGTGCCGGCGTCGTCCCAATCGATCGCCGCGAGCAGCGCGGCGTTGTCGGACGCGGCGGCCGGGTCGGCTTCCGCAACCTCGTCCGTATCGTCGTCCGCATCCTCGACGTCGAAGTCGTCGGGGATGTCCTGATCGTCTGTCATCACGTCGCTGGCCATTCGGGCGGCACTTGCGCAAACAGTCCGGCAAATCCGGGGCGAAGCGCCCCGCGCCGTCGCGGACGAGGCGCCGCACGGCACGGACCGGCGCGTGCGTCCCAGTTAGGTCGGCAGGCCGACGTTCGCCAACCGTGCGATGGCCAAAACGAAGAACCGCCGCGGCCTGGCAGGGCGGCGGCGGTTCGAGCGGAAGCGACAGTTCAGCTCGAAGTCAGCCAACGATCTCGGTTTCGGAGAACCAGTAGGCGATCTCTTGCCTTGCGGTTTCAGGCGCATCGGAGCCGTGCACCGAGTTCTCGCCGATCGACATGGCGTGCAGCTTCCGGATCGTGCCCTCGGCAGCGTCCTTCGGGTTGGTCGCGCCCATGACCTCGCGGTTGCGGGCGATGGCGTTCTCGCCTTCGAGCACCTGCACAACCGTCGGGCCGGCCGACATCGACTCCACGAGTTCGCCGAAGAACGGCCGCTCCTTGTGGACGGCGTAGAAGCCTTCCGCCTCGCGGCGGCTCATCCAGACGCGCTTCGAGGCGACCACGCGCAGGCCGGCCTCTTCGAGGATCCGCGTGATCGCGCCCGTCAGGTTGCGCCGGGTCGCGTCCGGCTTGATCATCGAGAAGGTGCGTTCGACCGCCATTTTCGTTCCTCAGCGCAGGTCATGAAGTGGGTCCTCATAAACGGCGCGTTCCGGTGTCACAAGGGCGTCGGCAGGCGACGATACGGGGCGAACGACGATGCGGACGAGCGATCTCTACCGGATGTTCGCCGGCTACAACCGCTGGGCCAACGGCCGCTTGTACGACGCGGCGGCCCAGCTTTCGCCGGAGGAGTTCCAGGCGGACCGCGGTGTCTTCTTCCGGTCCGCCATGGGGACGCTCAATCACCTGCTCGCAGCCGACCGCATCTGGCTGCAGCGATTGATCGGCACGGGCGACGCGCCGAACCGGCTCGACGCCGTTCTCTTCCCGGAGTTCGAGCCGCTTCGCGCCGCCCGCGAAGCGGAAGACCAGCGGCTGATCGATTATGTCGACCGGCTCGACGACGCAGCCTTGGCCGAGAGCTTCACCTACCGGACGATCACCAGTCCCCGCGACGTCACGCAGCCCGTCGGCACGACGCTCGCCCACCTCTTCAACCATCAAACCCACCACCGCGGCCAAGCCCATGCGATCTTGACCGGTTTCGGCCGCGACGCGCCGAGCCTCGACCTGATCTACTTCCAGCGCGAAACGGGTGTCGGACTATGACGATCAGCCAGCGTAGGCGACGAGACCGAGGTGGCGTTCCATCGTCCCCAGGTCACGGTCGTTGTGAATGATCGAGGCTCCGTTGCTGATGCACCACGTCGCGATGATGACGTCGATGGTCCCGCGGATGGTGATGCCGTTGCGGCGAAGTAGCCGGTAATTGGAAGCGGCTTTCTCGGCGATCACCGGACCGCAGAGCGCGACCTGTTTACTTCCTACCAAAATGGATCGAACGGTCTTGAGTTCGCGGTCGTCGCGTATGCCCTGAAGAACTTCGACGAGGATCAGGTCGCCGACGACGATAGAACCGATCGGTGCTCGACCGATCGCACGGGTCCATGGTTCGTCGATGCCGCGGGTGAAATCGACCCATGCCGACGTGTCGGGAAGGATTACCAATCGCCGCGCGCCGATGACCGGTCTCGACGCATCTCGTCAAGGTTCCCTTCCCAGTTGGTGACGGAGCCGTAAAGCTTCATCAATTCCTCATGTGCGCGACGCTGCTGCACGATGGTCCGGAGAGCTTCCTCGACCGTTTCCCGCTTTGTCGTAAGGCCCAGTACCTCCATTGCAGCCTTCATCAAGCCGTCGTCGATTTCGATGTTGGTGCGCATGACCGAATTGCTCTCATGGGTATGAAAACATAATCCATACACATCATCCGGCAGCGCGACAATTCTCTTTCGCCTGTTTACCTCACGTGGCAAAAGCCCGTTCATGCTGCAGATCACCGACCTTTCCGCCCGCGTCGCCGGACGGCTGCTCATCGACCGCGCGAACCTGACGCTGCCAACCGGCACGAAGGCCGGCCTGGTCGGGCGCAACGGCGCCGGCAAGTCGACCTTGTTCCGCGTGATCACCGGCGAGCTCGCCTCGGAAACCGGCTCGGCGCAGCTGCAGAAGGGCATGCGGATCGGGCAGGTGCTTCAGGAAGCGCCGGGCACGGACGACTCGCTGCTCGACGTCGTGCTCGCCGGCGACGAGGAGCGGACCGCCCTCCTCGCGGAAGCCGAAACCGCGACCGACCCGGGTCGCATCGCCGACATCTACACGCGTCTCGCCGACATCGACGCCTATTCGGCGGAAGCGCGGGCCGGCGCGATCCTGTCCGGCCTCGGCTTCGACGCGGACGCGCAGGCGCGTCCCGTATCCTCCTTCTCCGGCGGCTGGCGGATGCGCGTCGCGCTCGCCGCCGTGCTGTTCTCGCAGCCCGATCTACTCCTTCTCGACGAGCCGACGAACTACCTCGACCTCGAAGGCACGCTCTGGCTGGAGACCTTCGTCGCGCGCTACCCGCACACGGTGATCGTCATCAGCCACGACCGCGACGTCCTCAACAACGCGGTCGACGCGATCATCCATCTCGACCAGTTGAAGCTCGTCTTCTACCGCGGCGACTACGACAGCTTCGAGCGCCAGCGCAGCGAGAAGCTCGAGCTGCAACAGAAGGCCAAGGTGAAGCAGGACGCCGCGCGCCAGCACATGGAGGCGTTCGTCGAGCGATTCCGGGCCAAGGCCTCGAAGGCGCGTCAGGCGCAAAGCCGCCTGAAGGCGCTGGAGAAGATGAAGCCGATCGCGTCCGTCATCGAGGACCACGTCGCGCCCTTCGCCTTCGACACGGGCGAGCGCCGGCCGGCCTCCCCCATCGTGCGGATGGACGACGTGGCCGTCGGCTACGGCGCGGCACCGGCCGTCCTGAAGCGCGTCACGGTGCGCATCGACACCGACGACCGGATCGCGCTGCTCGGCGCCAACGGCAACGGCAAGTCAACCTTCGCCAAGCTCCTCGCCGCGCGTCTCTCCGCCCGTTCCGGCGAGATCGTCAAGGCGCCGGGCCTCAAGGTCGCGTTCTTCGCGCAGCACCAGATCGACGACCTGCGGCCCGACGAGAGCGCCGTCGAGCACGTCCGGCGGCTGATGCCGGACGCGCCGGAAGCCAAGGTCCGCGCGAAGGTGGCGCGGATGGGTCTGGCGACCGCCAAGATGGACACGAAGGCGGACGCCCTGTCCGGCGGCGAGAAGGCGCGCCTCCTGATGGGGCTCGCGACCTTCGGCGATCCCGACCTTCTTATCCTCGACGAGCCGACCAATCACCTCGACATCGACTCGCGCGAGGCGCTGGTCCGCGCGTTGAACGACTATCCGGGCGCCGTCATCCTGATCAGCCACGACCGCCACATGGTCGAAGCGACGGTGGACCGGCTCTGGATCGTCGCCGACGGCACGGTGTCGCGGTTCGACGGCGACCTCGACGACTACAAGCAGCTCGTGCTCGCCGCCCGTCGCGGTGGTCGGAAGGAAAAAGACAAGCCGGCGCCGGCCGCGAGCACGCTCGTCGCGGCGGAGGCACCGCGCAAGCGCCAAGCGCTCGGACCTATCCAGAAGGACATCCGCGCGCTCGAAGCGCGGATGGCGAAGCTGCAGGACCAGGTCGCCGACGTCGACCGCCGCATGGCCGCCCCCGGCTTCTTCGAGCGGAACCCGACGAAGGCTGGAGAACTCGCCCGAACGCGGGCGCGGACGGCGGACGAGCTGGCGGTTGCAGAGGCGGAATGGCTGGCGTTGTCCGAAAAGCACGAGCTGGCGGCTGCGAGCTGATTTGCGTGCGGTGCCAAGCGCGCTGACGCATGGCGATCTTCACCGCAGCCGCACTTTCGAAACAGCTATCTAAGCTCCGCTTCGTCATCCCGGGCTCGACCCGGGATCCATGCCGAGACCGACCTGCCGCTGCGACCGTAAAGGATTGATGCTTTTCCCGAACTATTGTGATCGTCTGTCTGTCGTAGAGGCACGGATCCTGGCTTAAAGGCCGGGATGACAAAGCTGAGAAGAGAGCCAACCACCGGGCATACGCCGCAGATCGGCTTGGAGAAGAGTCAAGACGCGAATGCAAGGGTCCATTCACCCTTCCCAACGGCGTTCCCAGCCACATAGAACTTCCTTACCCAACGACAGCCATGATGCCCGGACGGCGGGCGCGGGGTTTTCGATGGCGATAGGTTTGGTCGGCGATGGCCGCGACGCTGGAAGCGTCGTCCCGCTCGCCGAAGTCCTCGGCGCCCTCAGCTACGCGCTCGACCTCACCGAGGGGCAACCCATCGGCCATTGCATCCGCTCGACGTGGATCGGCATGCGGATCGGCCGGGAGATGGGGCTGCCGGATATGCAGCTCTGGGAACTCTACTACACGGTGATGCTGAAGGACCTCGGCTGCTCCAGCAACGCGGCGCGCATCTGCGAGCTCTACATGTCCGACGACATCGGCTTCAAGCGCGACTTCAAGACCGTCGGGGACAGCCTGCCGAAGGTGCTCGGCTTCGTCCTGTCGCACACCGGCCGTCGGTCGAAGCTCGGCGACCGGTTGCGGGCGATCCTTAACATCGTGCAGAACGGCGGCGAGATCGTCGACGACCTGATCCAGACCCGCTGCCAGCGCGGCGCCGAGATCGCCGCCGCCCTGCGTTTTCCGGCATCGGTCAGCGCCGGCATCCATTCACTCGACGAGCACTGGAACGGCCAGGGTCGGCCGGACCGGCTGGAAGGACCGGCCATTCCGATCTACGCCCGGATCGCGCTTCTGGCGCAGGTCGTGGACGTGTTCCATTCGGCGGCCGGACCGGTGGCGGCCCTTGCCGAGGCGCGAGGCCGCGCGGGCACTTGGTTCGATCCGCACGCGGTGGCCTGCCTCGAGCGCGCCGCCGCCGACGCGGACTTCTGGACCACGCTGTCGTCGGACGCGATCGCCGATGCGGTGTTCGACCTCGAGCCGGGGCGGAGCCTGATCACCGTCGACGAAGGCTACCTCGACGACATCGCCCGCTCCTTCGCGCAGATCATCGACAGCAAGAGCCCCTTCACCTCCGGGCACTCCGAGCGCGTATCCATCTACGCCGACATGGTCGCGACGGAGATGGGCTATCCGGCCGAGCGCCGGCGCTGGCTGCGGCGGGCCGCCCTGCTGCACGACATCGGCAAGCTCGGCGTGTCCAACGCCATCCTCGACAAGAACGGCAAGCTCGACGACGACGAATGGGGGGAGATGCGCAACCACGCCGCCCTGTCGGAGAACATCCTCGCCCGCGTGCCGCTGTTCCGCGAAATGGCGCGCATCGGCGGCTGCCACCACGAGCGGCTCGACGGTCGCGGCTATCCTCGCGGTCTGAAGGGTGCGGAGATCGAGCACGAGACGCTGATCGTGTCCGTCGCCGACGTGTTCGATGCGTTGACGGCCGACCGGCCTTACCGAGCCGCCATGCCGGTCGCCGTCGCTCTCGGCATCATCCGCGACGACGTCGGTCGCGCCTACGATCCGGACTGCGTCGCCGCCCTCGAACGGGCGATCGCCGCGATCGAAGGCGACCTGGCCCACGCCGGCGACCCTGCTCATCGCCAACCGGAGCGTTCGATCCGCGTCGCGTGAAGCGGCGGATCTGGAACGGGAAGATCGACCCATCCGCTCGTTCGGACCGGCGAGGCACTCCGGGCAAGCCGGCTTCAGCCTTTCTTGACCCAGCGGCGGTCGTCGGACTGCTGCCAATAGGTGACGACGTGGCCGGCGGCCTTTTCGATCGTCCACCGCGCGCGCGCGGCGGCGAGCTGGTCGGCGTCGTGTCCGTCGAACAGGTAGACGCCGCGCTCGCAGCCTTCGAGGGTCGCCGGCACGGCGCCCTCGACCATGAACCGGACGTGGGGCTGGTTGGCGGCCTGCGCCGGGTCGATCGTGAGGAGGATCGGCTGCAGGGCGCCGCTCGCCTCGGCGTCCGTGCCGTGCGGCAGGAACGCATCGTCGCGGAAGACCCAGAGGTGATGGTCGAGCGCGTCGCGGCGTTCCGCCGTCGTCGCCTGCACCACCACGCGCCAGTCGCGCGCGAGGCTGCGCTCCAGCAGCTTCGGAAGTTCGTCCTCCAAGCGGCTTTCGGTCAGATGGTAGAACAGCACCTCGGCCAAGGCCCGGTCCTCAAACGGACGACGCCTCGTAGTTCGCCGCGATGAAGCGGTCGAGCAGCCGGACGCCGAAGCCCGAGCCCCAGGACTGGTTGTACTCGTTGGCAGGCGAGCCCATGGCGGTGCCCGCGACATCGAGATGCGCCCAGGGCACGTCGTTGACGAAGCGCTTCAGGAACTGCGCGGCGGTGATCGAGCCGGCGGCACGGCCGTTGCCGATGTTCTTGATGTCGGCGAACTTGCCCTCGATCATCTTGTCGTATTCGGGGCCGAGCGGCATGCGCCAGACCTTCTCGCCCGTTTCGAGGCCGGCGGCGAGCAGCTGGTCCGCCAGCGCGTCGTCGTTGGAGAACAAGCCGGCGTGCTGGTTGCCGAGGGCGACGATGATCGCGCCGGTCAGCGTTGCGAGGTTCACCATGAAGCGCGGCTTGAAGCGGTCCTGGCAGTACCAGAGCGCGTCGGCGAGCACGAGCCGCCCTTCGGCGTCCGTGTTCAACACCTCCACCGTCGTGCCCGACAAGGCGGTGACGATGTCGCCCGGGCGCTGCGCGTTGCCGTCGATCGCGTTCTCGACGAGGCCGACGACGCCGACCGCGTCGACCTTCGCCTTGCGCCCGGCGAGCGCGCGCATCAGGCCGACCACGGCGGCCGCCCCGCCCATGTCGCCCTTCATGTCCTCCATGCCGGCGGCTGGCTTGATGGAAACGCCACCGGTGTCGAACACGACGCCCTTGCCGACGAAGGCGAGCGGCGGCGCGTCGCCGCTGGCGCCGTTCCAGCGCATGATCGCCAGCCGCGCCGGGCGAGGCGATCCCTGCGCGACGCCCAGGATCGCCCGCATGCCGAGTTCGGACAGGCGCTTCTCGTCGAGGATCTCGACCTCCAGCCCTTCATCCGCGAGCGCCGCGATCCGGTCAGCGAACTCCACCGGCCCGAGCACGTTCGCCGGCTCGTTGACGAGGTCGCGCGCGAGGATCACGCCGTCCGCCACGGCCGAGGCCGAGGCGAAGGCTGTCCGCGCGGCGGCTTCGTCGGCGTGCATCAGCACGAAGTCCGCGGCGGTCTCGCCCGCCTCGTCCTCGCCGTCCGCGCTCGGCTTCTTCGTCTTGTAGCGATCGAACTGGTAGCCGCGCAGGCGGATGCCGGCGGCGATGGCGGCGACGGCGTCCGGACCGAGCGGCGCGCCGGAAACCTCGCACCAAACGGCGACCGCGTTCGCACCCTTCGCTTTCGCGGCGACCGTGCCGCCGATCTTCAGCCAGTCTTCCTCGCCGAACGGCTTGTCGCCCTTCGTGCCGACGACGACGACGCGATCGAGATCGGTCCCGGTTGGAGCGAGGAGATCGAACGACGACAGGCTCTTGCCCTTGAACTTCATGGCGGCCGCGCCGCGGGCGAGCATGGCGCGCAGCGCCTCCGGCAAGCGTTCGGGAAGCGCGGCGTTCTCGCCGGCGAGAACCACGAGCACGCCTGTCGCCGGCATGTCGAACGCGGCGAAGCGGACGGTCGGAACTGCTGCCATCTGAATTCCCGGGGATGAAACGGCGCCCGGACCGGGAGCCATGGAACGGTCGCAAACGGTGGCTTCTGTCGCACGCGGCGGGCCGTGTTGCAAAGGACACAACGGCAAGGGTGGATCGAGCCGGCTGGTTTGCAATGTCCGCGACCGCCGTTAAGGACTTGTTCACCACGTCCTTTCGGGTCTTGTTATCCAAGGCCCGGCAAGGTGAAGCGGGACGAAGCCGACGCCCGGTCTCGGCGGGACAAGATCGATCGGGAAGTTTGCGAGTTCATGAAGCTTCTCGAGCGCTACATCTACCGGAGGGCTTTCATCTTCGCCTCCGGCGCGATGGCTTCGCTCGTTCTGATCGTCTGGATCGTCCAGGCGCTGCAGCGCGTCGACATCGTGCGCACCAGCGCCTCGGCCGCCGGGAACATGTTCTGGATCGCGCTGATGCTGATGCCGGATCTGGCCGCCGGCGTCGTGCCGTTCGCGGTTGCGATCGGCTGCATCCAGGCGCTCAATTCGCTGAACGCCGACTCCGAGCGCGCGGTGATCGCCGCCTCGGGCGCCCGCAACATCGTCGTGGCCAAGCCCATCCTGGCGCTCGGCTTGGCCGGCGCGGCACTCGTGTTGCTGGTGTCACACGTCGTCGGGCCGCTCGCGCAGAACGCGTTCTACAACGGGCTTCGGGCCGTGAACGCCGACGCGATCACCCTCTTCCTGCGGCCCGGGCGGTTCGAGGAGATCCAGAACAAGCTCGTGATCAACGTCGGCGAGGTGCGCGGCTCAACGATCTCGCGGCTGTTCATCTCCGATCAACGCGACCCGGCCGTCGACCTCGCCTACTTCGCTCGGGAAGCGCAGATCGCCCAGCGTGGCGACGACGAGAAACACCTGCTCCTCGCCGACGGGCAGCTGCACCGGCGCAACGTCGCGGACGGCGCCGTTTCGGTGATCCAGTATCAGACCTACGCCTTCGATCTCGCCTCGCTGCGACCCGAGGCCGACGGCGACTGGACCCGGACATCGGAACGCTCGACGCTCGAGCTCCTGTCGCCGGACCCGGACGACACGGTGTTCCAAAAACGGCCGTCGGCCTACACGAAGGAACTTGCCCAGCGCTTCTCCGATTGGCTCTACCCGCTCGCCTTCGCGCTGTGGGCGCTCGTCGTGGCCGGCTCGCCGCGCACGAACAGGCAGGGGTCCGGGCCGGCCATGGCGCTCGGGCTGTCCGGCGCGATCGCCCTCAAGGCCCTCGGCTTCGTGTCGCTGGCTCTCATCGACAACGACGCGCGCTTCGTTTTCCTCGTGTTCGCGGTGCCGCTCGCGTCGATCCTGTCCAACGCCTTCTTCGTCTGGTCGAACGCGAACATCGCGCAATCGCGGCTGTTCGTGCGGATCGGCGAGCGTCTGCGAGACGTCGGGCAGGCCGTCCTCGCCCGCCTTCCGGGCCGCGCGGTCGCCAGCGGCGGTCCGGCACGATGACCGGCACGCTGAACCGCTATTTCCTGCGCCGGTTCCTCGCGAGCTTCGTTTCGGCGTTGATCGCGATCTTCGCGCTGGTCTACCTGATCGACGTGATCGAGCTGTCGCGACGCGGCAAGTTCGACGAGGTCAGCTTTTCGGTGCTCGCGGCCATGTCGGCGTTGCGCGTTCCGGGCTTCATCGAGCAGGCGCTGCCGTTCATCATCCTGTTCGCGTCGATCTTCACGCTTCTTTCGCTCAACAAGCGCTACGAATTGGTGGTGGCGCGCGCGGCCGGCGTTTCGGCCTGGCAGATCCTGTTGCCGTTCCTCGCGGGATCGGTGCTTCTGGGGGCGGCGGCGATCTTCCTCTACAACCCGGTGGCCGCCTATACGCAGAGCCTCGCCGATCGGATCGAGACGGACCTCGCCGGCAAGGCGCCGTCGAGCCGCCGCTTCTCGCCCTGGCTCCGGCAGAACAGCGAGGGCGTCGATTCGCTGATCGGGGCGAAATCCGTTTCCGACAACGGCCTCACCCTGGCCGGCGTCACGGCCTTCCTGATGACACCCGACGGCGGGGTCGAAGCGCGCATCGACGCGCCGAAGGCGACGCTTGCGGACGGCGCCTGGCAGATGCAGGAGCCGACGCTGACGCGCATCGGCGACGCACCGGAAAAGCTCGCGACCTTTCGGCTGCCGACGTCGCTCCGGCCCGAGTTCGTCGAGCAGCGGCTCGCCGACCCGCAGGCGATCCCGATCTGGGAGCTCTACAGCAAGATCGAGGTCGCCCGCAGCCTCGGCTACAACGCCGAAGCCTTCGCGATGCACCTGAACACGCTCGTCGCCAAACCGGCGCTGTTCGTCGCCATGACGCTTCTGGCGGCCACCGTCGCCGTGCGCTTTGCCCGAACCGGCCAGTCTGGTAGGACGATCCTCGGCGGCGTGTTGGCGGGTTTCGTGCTCTACGTCGTGACCTTTCTGGCTCAAGCGCTCGGGAGCAACTCGATCGTTCCGCCCGTGGTCGCGGCGTGGTTCCCGGTCGTGGCGGCAGGATTGTTCGGGGTGACGATCCTGCTGCACCAGGAGGACGGTTAGCATGGTGGCGAGGGGAAACTCGCGAACGACCCGGACGTGGGGACGCCGGGCGACGCTGACGGCCGGGGTCGCCGCGATCGCGCTCGTCGTCGCCCTGTCGGACGTCGCCGTCGCGCAGGTCGCTCCGGCGCCGCTGCCCGTCGACGTATCGGTGCCGGACAACGCCAAACTGTTCCTCGAGGCCGACACCGTCGCCTACGAGAGCAACGCCGCCGTGGTGACGGCGACCGGCGGCGTGCAGATCGACTACGGCGGCTACAAGCTCGTCGCGCGCAAGGTGGTCTACAACCAGAAGACCAAACGCCTCGTCGCGACGGGCGACGTCCAGCTCCAGCAGCCGGACGGCAACCTGATCTACGCCGACAGCGCCGACATCACGGACGACTTCGCCGACGGTTTCGTGCGGGCGCTGCGCATTGAGTCGCCGGAGAACACGCGCTTCGCGGCCCAGGGCGCGGTGCGCGAGAACGGCAACATCCTGACGCTGGAGCGCGGGGTCTACACGGCCTGCGAGGCGTGCCGCGAGAACCCCGACCGCCCGCCCTTGTGGCAGGTCAAGGCGCGCAAGATCGTTTGGGACCAGCAGGCGAAGATCATCCGCTACTACGGCGCGAGCCTGGAGTTCTTCGGCCTGCCGCTCGCCTACCTACCCTATCTCGCGCAGCCCGACCCGACGGTGAAGCGCAAGAGCGGCTTCCTCATCCCGAGCTTCCGCTCTTCGGGCGACCTCGGCTACGGCCTGCGGGTCCCCTACTTCTTCGCGCTTTCCGACAGCTACGACGCGACCGTCGCCGGCACCTACTACAGCAAGCAGGGCTTCCTCGGCGAAGTCGAGTTCCGCCAGGCGATTGGCACCGGCTACTACACGGTGCAGGCGGCCGGCATCTCGCAGCAAGACCCGGACACGTTCGAGTTCGGCTCCCCGGACTTCGACAACGTCGATCGCGGCATGATCGGCACGACCGGCCGTTTCGCCATCAACGAGAAGTGGACGGTCGGCTGGGACTGGCTGTTCCAGAGCGACCAGGACTTCTCCGAAACCTACGACATCGAGAACTTCAACCAGACGTTCCGCACGTCCGAAGTCTACCTGACAGGCCTCGGCGACCGCTCGTTCTTCGACCTGCGCGTGCAGCGCTTCGACGTGCAGTCGGACGACCCGGACCGGCTGTTCGGCGACGACGAGGAGAACCGGCTGATCGACGACCAGGACGTGCAGCCCGACGTTTTCCCCACCCTCGACTACGAGCGCATCGAGGAGGGCCCGCTGGGCGGCGAGGTCGAGATCGACGCGAACCTGACCTACCTGCGGCGCGGCGATGCCGACACGCGGCAATCCAACTTCCTGCTCTGCGAGCCGGAGTTCTTCGACAAGGGTCGGTGCGGCATAGACAACGTTCCGTTGACCGACCGAACCTATCCTTACCGCGACGATTTCTTCCGTCGCCGTGGGCTCGAAGGGGACTACGGCCGCGGGACGTTGGAAGCCGAATGGCGCCGTACCTTCACCACCGAAGGCGGCCTGTTGCTGACCCCGTTCGGCAAGCTGCGCGGAGACGTGTACAGCGCGGACATGTCCATCGAAGGTCGGTTGTTCCCGGCCGATCCGGCGGCCGGGCGAGATCTCGCGGCGACGCTCGGCGGATACGATCTCGACGACTCCGGCTTCCGCGGCATGGCGACGGCCGGCCTCGAGGCGCGCTATCCGATCCTGTTCGAGGCACGGACCTCCTCGCACATCCTGGAACCGATCGCGCAGGTTCTCGTGCGGCCGGACGAGACCGGCATCGGCGCCCTGCCGGAACAAGCGGACCTGCCGAACGAGGACGCCCAGAGCCTCGTCCTCAACGCGGCGAACCTCTTCGCCCACGACAAGTTTTCCGGCTACGACCGGATCGAGGGCGGCACGCGCGCCAATGTGGGCTTGCGCTATTCCGGCACCTTCGACACCGGCTACGCGATCAACGCGACCGTCGGGCAGTCCTATCACCTGTTCGGCGACAATCCCTATCAGGACATCGACCTCGCGCTCGTCGGTCCCGACTCGGGTCTGGAAACGGACCGATCCGACTACGTCGGCTCCTTCACCCTGGCGACGCCGGTCGGCCTGGCGTTCGGCGTCGGCACCCGTCTCGACGAGGATTCGCTCGACGTGCGTCGCACGGACTTCACCGGCACCTACGCGAACCAGCGGTTCGGCATCGGCGCGACCTACTCGCAACTCGCGGCGCAGCCGATCTACGGCTTCCCCGAGGACCGCAGCCAGGCGGGCGTATCGGCGAACCTGAAGCTCACCACGAACTGGACCGCCTACGGCTCGCTCGGCTACGACATCGAGAACGACGCGCTGATCAGCCGCTCGGTCGGCGTCGGCTATCTCGACGAATGCTTCAGCCTGCTCGTCCGCTACACGCAGACCGAGGATCGCTACGAGCTGAACGACGCGCAGAGCTCGGTCTTCTTCCGACTGGCGCTGCGCACGCTCGCGGAAACCGACTACAGCTACAAGCTCGACAGCAACGACGACGATTGATCGGGCGCGATCATCGTTTCGCCAAAGGTTGCCGCTACGCGCGAAAGCGAACGATCGCGGCCGCTGTTCGAGGGCCGCCGGAGCCGCTTGGGAGAGCACCGACAGATGACCGGACGGCAGCAGTTGAAGCGGACGGCGATCGCCATGCTAGTTGCCGGTTCGGCCTTGCTTGCCGACCTGCCGACCACGGCGGCCTCGGAAATCTCGGTGATCGTCAACAAGGAGCCGATCACCACCTTCGCCATCCAGCAGCGGGCCGCCTTCGTCAAGCTGCGGCGCGTCAAGGGCGACGCCCGGCAGAACGCGATCGACGAACTCATCGACGAGGCGCTGAAGAAGCAGGAAACCCGCCGTGCCGGCATCCGAATCTCCGACGCGGCCGTGGAACAGGCGTTCGAAAAGTTCGCGGGCGACAACAAGCTGACGCCGGACCAGCTCGGCGAGGTGCTCGGTCGCGCCGGCTTCTCCGCGAAGGCGTTCAAGGACTACATCCGCGTCCAGATGGGTTGGGGACAGGCCGTCCAGGCTTCCATGCGCGCCCCGACGCAGCGCCTGACCGAGCAGGAGGTCGTGCAGCGGATGTTGGCGCAGGGCGGCAGCAAGCCGACGACGACCGAATACCAGTTGCAGCAGGTCATCTTCGTGATCCCGCCGGCCAAGCGCGCCGCCATGAAGGCGCCGCGAATGCTGGAGGCCAACGGCATGCGCAACCGCTTCGCCGGCTGCGAGGGCAACTTCACGATCGCCAAGGGCCTGCGCGACGTGACGGTGCGCGACCTGGGCCGCGTTTCACAGCCGGAGTTGCCGACCGCGTGGAAGGACGCCATCGCGAAGATCCCCTCGACCGGGGCGACCCCGGCGCGGGAAACGGAGCGTGGCATCGAGTTCATCGCCGTCTGCTCGACCCGCAGCATCTCCGACGACAAGGTCGCCGCGATGGTGTTCCAAACGCAGGATCTGGAAAAGGGCGGCAACGACGGGCCGGACGCGAAGCTCCTCGCCAAGCTGAAGGAGAAGGCGGCGATCATCCGCCGCTGATGTCGCTGGGACTGCCCCTTGCCTTGACCGTCGGGGAACCGGCGGGCGTTGGACCGGACATTGCGCTCGCCGCCTTTCGCGATCGTGAGGGTCTCGGTCTGCCGGCGTTCTTCATGCTCGCCGATCCGGCAATGCTGCGCGCGCGCGGCCGGCGCCTCGGCATCGACGTCGCATTGCGCGAGATCGCGACGCCGGCCGAAGCCGCGGACGCCTTTCGCACGGCGCTGCCGGTGCTGCCGCTCGCCAACCGCCATGAGGAGACGCCCGGCCGGATCGACCCACTCAACGCGCTCGGAACCGTGGAGGCGATCGACCGCGCCGTTAAGCTCGCCGTTGCCGGCGACTGCGCCGGCGTCGTCACCAGCCCGATCGACAAGAAGGCGCTCTACGACGCGGGCTTTCGGCATCCCGGCCACACGGAATACCTGGCCGCGCTCTGCGAGGCGCTGCTCGGCCGCCCGTTCAAGCCGGTTATGCTGCTGGGCGGGCCGGAACTTTCCTGCGTGCCGGTGACGATCCACGTCCCGCTGGCGGACGTGCCGAAGCAACTGACCACGGAGCTCATCGTCGAAACGGGCCACATCGTCGACCGCGACCTGCGCGCCCGCTTCGGCTTCGCGGCGCCGCGTCTTGCGGTTTCCGGGCTGAACCCGCATGCCGGCGAGCGCGGGTCGATGGGTACGGAGGACGAGACCGTCGTCCGCCCGGCCGTGGAGGCGCTGCGCGCCGCCGGCGTCGACGCCTTCGGTCCCCTGCCGGCCGACACGATGTTTCACGTGGAAGCCCGCCGGACCTATGACGTGGCGCTGTGCATGTACCACGACCAGGCGCTGATCCCCGCCAAAACGCTCGCCTTCGACGAGACGGTCAACGTGACGCTCGGCCTGCCGATCGTTCGCACGTCCCCGGACCACGGCACCGCGATGGCGCTCGCCGGCACGGGCCGGGCCAGGCCGAACAGCCTGATCGCGGCGATCCGGCTCGCGGCGCGTCTCGCGAGCGCGACGGATACGTCGGTGGCCGTTTCGGCCGCGGCGGCTTGAGCGCCGACGGCGACGGTCTGCCACCGCTGCGCGCGGTGATGGCGACGCACGGCCTCGATCCACGCAAGTCCCTCGGCCAGAACTTCCTGCTCGACCTGAACCTCACCGGCCGCATCGCGCGCCAAGCCGCCCCCTTCGACGGTCATCTCGTGGTGGAGGTCGGCGCCGGTCCGGGCGGCTTGACCCGGGCGCTGCTCGCGCAAGGCGCGCAGGAGATCGTCGCGATCGAGAAGGATCGGCGCTGCATCGCCGCGCTGGCTGAGATCGCCGTGCGCCATCCCGGCCGGCTCCACGTCGTCGAAGCGGACGCGCTGACGGTCGACCTCGCGTCGCTGGCGGACGGGCGGCCCGTCAAGATCGTCGCGAACCTCCCCTACAACGTCGGCACCGCCCTGTTGCTCGGCTGGCTGACGCCGAGCGCCTGGCCGCCCGTTTGGACTGAAATGGTGCTGATGTTCCAGCGCGAGGTCGCCGAGCGGATCGTCGCCGCGCCAGGCTCCGCCGCCTACGGCAGGCTCGGCGTGATGGCCGGTTGGCGGACGGAGGCGACCATCCTCTTCGACGTGGCGCGCGAGGCCTTCACGCCGCCGCCGAAGGTGACCTCTTCGGTGGTGCGGCTCGTGCCGCGCGCCGCTCCGATCGAGGTGCCGGTGCGAGCGCTGGAGACCGTCACGGCCGCCGCCTTCGGCCAGCGCCGCAAGATGCTGCGCCAGAGCGTCAAGACCTTGGGTGGCGAAACGCTGCTCGCGCGAGCCGGCATCGACCCGACACGGCGCGCCGAAACCCTGACCGTCGCCGAGTTCTGCCGGCTCGCGGCACTGATTTAGGTAGCGGGCGGAACCGACGGCTGCGCCAACCCTCGAATTGCCTGCCTCCCTTTCAGAGTCGTCACCTCGCGCGCAGCGCGGGGCTCGATGCCGCGGCGCGACCGCTGCCCGAACGGTGACCAAGAAACGTTCGTCCTCCACCGCCATCCCCACATCCGAACGCGCGGCATGGCTCCCCGATCGGCGGCCAAGGATGGCGTGCTGGAAAGGAATGCGCCGGTATCTGGCGTCCTAATCTGCCGCGATCAGCCGGTTGGCGAACGCCGCGAGTCCCGGTCGCCGCTCCCGCTTGAGCCTCTCCGCGGCGACGATCGAGCGGACTTCCGAGAAGGCCTGGTCGAGATCGTAGTTCACGACGACGTAATCGTAGTCCACCCAGCGCTCGATCTCGCGCCGAGCGTTCTGGAGGCGCATCTCGATCGTATCTTTCGAGTCCTCGGCGCGGCGCAGGAGCCGGCGGCGCAACTCCTCCATGGTTGGCGGCAGGATGAACACCGAAACGATGTCGGCCTTCGCCTTCTCCTGCAACTGCTCCGCGCCCTGCCAATCGATGTCGAAGAGCATGTCGCGCCCTTCCCGCATCGCTGCCTCGGCCGGCTCGCGCGGCGTGCCGTAGAGGTTGCCGTGCACCTGCGCCCATTCGAGCAGGGCGTCGCCCGCCTTCAGGCGCTCGAACTCCTCCGGCCGGATGAAGTGGTAGTGCTGCCCGGCGATCTCGCTCGGTCGCCGCTGGCGGGTGGTGACGCTGACCGAAAGGGCAAAGCGGTGGTCGGTCTCAAGGAGGCTGCGCGCGATGGTCGACTTGCCGGCGCCGGACGGCGACGACAGGATGAGCATGATGCCGCGGCGCTCGATGCGGCTGTGCGAAGTCTGGTCGGCGTCCGGCGTCATTCGATGTTCTGCACCTGCTCGCGGAACTGATCCACGACGACCTTCATCTCCAGGCCGATCGCGGTCAGCGACGTCGCGTTCGATTTGGCGCAGATCGTATTCGTTTCCCGGTTGAATTCCTGTGAAAGGAAGTCGAGCCGGCGACCGACCGGGCCGTCCTCGGCCAGCAGCGCGTGCGCCGCGGCCAGGTGCGCGCGCAGCCGGTCGAGTTCCTCGCTGATGTCCGCCCGCGTCGCGAGCAGCACGGCTTCCGCGGCGAGCCGCCCGTCGTCGACGGCGCCAGCCTGCTTGAGAAGGTCGAGCTGCGCCCGCAGCCGCTCCACGATCGCCCCCGGCTGCCGAGCGGGATCGGCCTCGGCGCGCGCCACCAGTTCGGCCATCCGATCGAGGCGAACGCGCAGGACGTCGCCGAGCGCCGTTCCTTCGTCGCGGCGGGACGCAACCAGCGCATCGAGCGCGCCGACGAA
Source organism: uncultured Rhizobiaceae bacterium (assembly GCA_964249395.1). Classification (GTDB taxonomy): domain Bacteria; phylum Pseudomonadota; class Alphaproteobacteria; order Rhizobiales; family Rhizobiaceae; genus Plantimonas. Next base: position 7,029 of record CAXUCL010000001.1, on the reverse strand, counting down.
GCCGGCGACGAGCGCCGCGTGCTCGGTCGGCTCGAGCGTTTCAACCCGCTCCGTGGCGTCCCCCGCCTCGATCACGCCGCGGATCGACAGGATGCCGTCGGCGGTCGGCGTCACCGCGTGGCCGGCGGCGACCAAACGGTCGCTGAGCGCCAGGACGTCGGCAAGCATCGCCTCGTTGACGGCGAAGCGCGGTTGCGGCTCGGCGCGAGCGAGGTTGAGAACGACCTGAACGTTGCCGCGCGACAGTTGGGCCGTGGCAAGACGGCGAAGCTCGGCTTCGAGCGTCTCCAAGCCAGCCGGCAGGCGCAGCCGCAGTTCCAGGCCCTTGCCGTTGACCGCGCGCAGTTCCCAGACGAAAGCCGCCTCGCCCGCCTGGCCCTCGGCGCGGCCGAACCCCGTCATGCTCGCGATCGGCATGCCGCCCCTTTCGTCGCCCCCCGGCCATCCGGAGCGCGGGAGCCTTACTGCGCGAGCGCCGGCTCGTCCAGGCCGACCGTCGGCGGGACGACGACGTTGCGCTGCCGTTCGATCTCGCGATAGCGCCGGACGTTGGTGTTGTGCTCGGCGAGAGTCGGCGCGAACAGGTGGCCGCCTGCGCCGTCGGCGACGAAGTAGACGTCCTTCGTTTCGGCCGGGCTGGCGACCGCTTCGAGCGCGGCCCGTCCGGGGCAGGCGATCGGCCCGGGTGGCAGGCCCCGCGCGACGTAGGTGTTGTAGGGGCTCTCGTTCCGGATGTGCGACTGCCGGATCGGCTCCTCCGCCGGCTTTCCCGCTCCGCCCCACACGGCGTAGATGATCGTCGGGTCCGACTGCAGCCGCATGCCCTGGTTGAGGCGGTTGATGAAGACGGAGGCGACGCGCGGGCGCTCGTCGGCCCGGCCGGTTTCCTTCTCGACGATCGACGCGAGCGTCACGAACTGCCCGATGTCGCGCAGCGGCACGTCCTCGTTCCGGCGCGACCAGACTTCCTGCACGAGCGCGGTCTGCGCCGCCTGCATCCGCTGGATGAGGTCGGCACGCTGCATGCCGCGCTGGACGCGATAGGTGTCCGGCCGCAACGAGCCTTCCGCCGGCATGGCCGGCATGGCCCCCGCGAGCGTTTCGTCGCCCGCGACGCGATCGAATATCTGCTGCACGGTCCAGCCCTCCGGGATCGTGACCGAATGCAGGATCGACTCGCCGCGGACCAGCTTGTCGAGCACGCCGCGCATCGAGATACCGGGCTCGAAGCCGTATTCGCCGGCCTTCAACTTGTTGGCCGAGTCGGTCGCCCGCACGCCGTATTCGAACACCCGGCCGCTGGACACGATGCCGGCACGCTCGAGGTTGCCGGCGATCGAGTCGAGACTGGTGTTGCGCGGGATCATCAACGTCGCCTGGGTCTTCAGCGGACCCGTCGCATCGAACTCGCTGCGGCCCCACAGGATCAGCGTCGCGGCGACGAGACAGGCGACGAGCGCCCCCGAAAGAAGGAAATTGAAGACGATCACGGCCCGGCTGCGCGAGCCACGCGAACGCCGCGGCGGCGCCGAGGATCGGCGAGCGCCCGTTCGTTCCGTCGCGCCTGTCGCGTCGCGCTGCAAGCCGGCGTCGCCGGGCCTGGTTTCGTCGTTCAACGCCCCATCCCCATTCGGCACGCGCCCCGCCGCGAGCCGGAAAGTCCCGCGCGGACCCTTAAGTTTTCAATATGGCGAAAGACGGATGGGCACGCATCGCCCGGACGTCCGGCCCTGCTCTATTCGGCGTAGCGCCGCAGCACGAGCGACGCGTTGGTGCCGCCGAAACCGAAGGAATTCGACAGCGCCACGTCGACCTTTGCAGCCCGCTTCTCGTGCGGCACGAGGTCGATGCGCGTTTCCACCGAACAGTTGTCGAGGTTCAGCGTCGGCGGCACGACCTGGTCGCGGATGGCGAGCGCGCAGAAGATCGCCTCGACCGATCCGGCCGCGCCGAGCAAATGGCCGATCGCCGACTTCGTCGACGACATCAAACGGCCCGCGGCGGCTTCGCCCAGCACGCGCTCGATGGCGCGAAGCTCGATCTCGTCGCCAAGCGGCGTCGACGTGCCGTGCGCGTTGATGTAGTCGATCTCGTCCGGCCGGACGTCGGCGCGTTTCAGCGCCATCTGCATGCAACGGTAGGCGCCGTCGCCGTTCTCCGCCGGCGCGGTGATGTGATAGGCGTCGCCGGACAAGCCGTAGCCGATCACCTCGGCATAGATCTTCGCGCCGCGCGCTTTCGCGTGCTCGAGCTCCTCGAGAACGACGATGCCGGCCCCCTCGCCCATCACGAAGCCGTCGCGGTCGCGGTCGTAGGGTCGGGACGCACGGGTCGGCTCGTCGTTGAAGTGGGTGGACAGCGCCTTGCACGCGGCAAATCCCGCGAGGGAGATGCGGCAAACCGGCGATTCGGAACCGCCCGCGACCATGACCTCGGCGTCGCCGAGCATGATCATGCGGGACGCGTCGCCAATGGCGTGCGCGCCGGTGGAGCAGGCGGTCACGACCGACGAATTCGGCCCGCGCAGCTTGTTGCGAATGGAAACCTGGCCGGACGCGAGGTTGATGAGGCTGCCGGGAATGAAGAACGGGCTGACGCGCCGCGGCCCCTTCTCGTGCAGGACGATCGAGGTCTCGTTGATGCCCTGCAGACCGCCGATGCCGGAGCCGATCATGACGCCGGTGGCGCACTGGTCTTCGTCGGATTCGGGATGCCAGTCGGCGTCGTCCAAGGCTTCGGCCGCCGCGGCGACGGCGAACAGAATGAAGTCGTCGACCTTGCGCCGCTCCTTCGGCTCCATCCACTGATCCGGATTGAAGGTGCCGTCCGAACCGTCGCCGCGCGGAATCTCGCAGGCGATGCGGCAGGAAATGTCGGAAACCTCGAAGGAGTCGATCCGCTTCGCGCCGCTACGGCCGGCGAGCAGTCGCTTCCAGCTCGTTCCGGCGCCGGCGCCGAGGGGACTGACCATCCCGACGCCGGTGATGACGACCCGTCTCATCGCGCTTCCGGTCGCTCGATCATGCCTGCGAAGCGTGTCAGGACGACTGGTTCTTCTCGATGAACTTCACCGCGTCGCCGACCGTCAGGATCGTCTCGGCCGCGTCGTCGGGGATCTCGACGCCGAACTCCTCCTCGAACGCCATCACGAGCTCGACGGTGTCGAGGCTGTCGGCGCCAAGATCGTCGATGAAGCTCGCGTTGTCGGTCACCTTGTCGGCTTCGACGCCAAGGTGTTCGACCACGATCTTCTTCACGCGTTCAGCGACATCGCTCATGTGTGTTCCTCGTTTGGGAGCCGGTTCGCCGACCTGACTAGACGCGCGAACCGCGCAGATCAAGCGCCCCGAACGGCCGGCTCCGTCCGGATCGGACGATTTCAGCGACGACGACGGCGCCGCTTCAGATCATCGCCATGCCGCCGTTGACGTGGAGCGTCTGGCCGGTGACGTAGGCCGCCTCGTTCGAGGCGAGGAACAGCGCGGCGGCGGCGACCTCGGCGCCCGTTCCCATCCGCTTCATCGGGATGGCGCCCATGATCGCCTCCGTCTGCTTGTCGTTCAGCTTGGCCGTCATCGCGCTCTCGATGAAGCCGGGCGCGATGCAGTTCACCGTGACGTTGCGCGAGGCGATCTCAGCGGCGAGCGATTTGGAAAGGCCGATCATCCCGGCCTTCGCGGCGCAGTAGTTCGCCTGGCCCGGGTTGCCCGTCACCGCGACGACGGAGGTGATGTTGACGATCCGGCCGAATCGGCGACGCATCATCGGGTGCGTCACCGTCCGGGCGAGCCGCATCGCCGCGGTGAGGTTCACCTCCATGACCTTGTCCCAGTCCGCGTCCGACATGCGCACGAACAGGCCGTCCTTCGTGATGCCGGCGTTGTTCACCAGGATGTCGACGCCGCCGAGCTCCTTTTCTGCCGCCTCGCCGAGGGCGAGCTGCGCCGCGCGGTCGCCGAGGTCGGCGGGAAACACGTGCGCGCGGTCGCCGAGCGAGGCGGCCAGCTCGTCGAGCCGCTCCTTCCGCGTGCCGTGCAGGCCGACCGTGGCACCCGCCGCATGGAGAGCGCGGGCGATCGCCTCGCCGATGTCGCCGGACGCGCCGGTGACGAGCGCCTTGCGGCCGGAAAGATCGAACATGGGCTTTTCCATCGGATGGGTCGGGCGAGGCGCCGTCAGGCGAGCGCGCCGAGCAGGGGTTCGATGTCGGCCGGCGAGCCGACGGCATGGGTCGCGAGCGAGCGATCGATGCGCTTGGCGAGGCCGGACAGCACCTTGCCGTTGCCGATCTCGACCAGCGCGTCGACGCCCGAACGCGCCATGAACTCGACCGACTCGCGCCAGCGGACCTGGCCCGTAACCTGTTCCACGAGCCGCTGGCGGACCTCCGCGGGGTCGGTGACCGGACCGGCCGTGACGTTCGCGACGAGCGGCACGGCCGGCGCCCGGAGCGCGGCCGAAGCGAGCGCCTCGGCCATCGCGTCGGCGGCCGGCTGCATCAAGCTGCAATGGAATGGAGCGGACACGGCGAGCAGGATGGCGCGCTTGGCGCCGCGTTCGGGCGCCATCGCCACCGCCCGGCCGACCGCAGCCGCATCGCCGGAGATCACGATCTGCCCGCCACCGTTGTCGTTCGCCGGGCGGCAGACGCCGCCTTCGGCCTCCGCCTCGCGGCACAGCTTGTCGACGGCTTCGGCTTCCAAGCCGAGGATCGCGGCCATCGCTCCTTCGCCGGCGGGAACGGCTCGCTGCATCGCCTCGCCGCGGACCCTGAGCAGCCGCGCGGTCTCCGAAACGGTCAAGGCACCGGCCGCGGCCAGCGCCGAATACTCGCCGAGCGAGTGGCCCGCGACGAAGGCCGCGCGATCAACGGTGAAGCCACGCGCCTCCATGGCGCGCAGGGCCGCGAGCGAGACCGCCATGATCGCCGGCTGCGCGTTCGCCGTCAGAGTCAGCCGATCCTCCGGCCCGTCGAAGATCGTCGCGGACAGCTTCTGCCCGAGCGCCTCGTCGACCTCCTCGAACACGCGCCGGCTTTCGGGAAAGGCATCGCGGAGGGCGCGTCCCATGCCGACGCTCTGGCTGCCTTGGCCGGGAAACACGAGGGCGAAAGTCATGAGGTTCCTGCGCCGCGACCGTTCGGTGGTGGAGCGCGTTGAAGTCGCAACTGCTTTCCGCTGTCAAGGCTGGCAGCAGCAGTCGCCCGCTACGACCCGACGCGACGGGCGGGCGAAAGTCAGGCGACGCGAAGGCCGAATTCAGTGACTCACCGAACTTGAACCCCGCTCCGCCCCTCACCACTTCGCCAACCGCACCCCTGATCCGGGCCCCTCTGGCGAGAGCTGCCGGCTCTTTCGCGATGTCGGATCGCTCTTCGGCATCGTCTTCCGGCTCGGAGTGGTCCTTATGGACATGGCATTGTTGTACGCCGACTGGCTTGGTACGCCGGTCTGGATGTGGCTCGCCTTTCTGGCGATCGTGCTGGGACTTCTCGCCTTCGATCTCGGCGTTCTGCACAAACAAGACCACGAGATCGGCGTTTCCGAGAGCCTGAAGCTTTCCGCCCTTTACATCGGCCTCGGCCTCGCCTTCGGCGCGTGGGTTTGGTGGTATCTCGGCGCCGAGCCGGGCATGAACTACCTGACCGGCTTCGTGGTCGAAAAGACGCTGGCGATGGACAACGTCTTCGTCATCGCCATGATCTTCTCCTTCTTCGCGGTGCCTCGCGTCTACCAGCACCGCGTCCTGTTCTGGGGCATCCTCGGCGTCATCGTGCTGCGGGCGGTGATGATCGGCTTCGGCGCCGCGATCGTGTCGAACTTCGCCTGGGTCCTCTACGTCTTCGCCGCCTTCCTGATCGCGACCGGCATCAAGATGCTGACGTTCGGGGAGAAGGAGCGCCCGCTCGGCGAGAACCCGTTGGTGCGCTTCATGCAGCGCCGTCTCAACGTGACGGAGGAGCATCACGGCGAGCGGTTCTTCGTGCGCCAGCCGCATCCGGCGACCGGCAAGGCGACGTGGTTCGTGACGCCGCTGTTCATGGCGCTCGTCATGATCGAGGTCGCCGACGTCATCTTCGCGGTCGACTCCGTGCCGGCGATCTTCGCCATCACCACCGATCCGTTCATCGTCTACACGTCCAACATCTTCGCGATTTTGGGGCTGCGCGCGCTCTACTTCGCGCTCGCCGCGATGATCCACCGCTTCCGCTACCTGAAGCCGGCGTTGGCGATCGTTCTGATCTTCATCGGCTCCAAGATCTTCGCGGCCGACCTCCTCGGCATCGACAAGATCCCGCCGGTCGTCTCGCTGAGCGTCACCTTCGCCATCCTCGCCGTCGGGGTCGTCTGGAGCCTGTGGAAGACGAGGACGTCCGACGAACGCGTCGAGGTCGGCTGAGCCGCCTTGCTTCGCCGTGCCTGATGGGGTAGGCCGCGCATCGTCACTGCCCGGCGACAAGCCGGGGGCTGAACGGAGGGTGCCGGGGCGTAAGTTCCGGCATGAGGTCGCGCCGAAGGGCGCGTCCGCTTCCCGTGTCCCCGCTCTCGACCGTCCGAACACGACGCGCCTTTCCGAACGATGCGGGTTCTTTTCCGCCGCAGAGTCGCAGAGGCTTAGCCGCTGTTCCGGGCACGACGCGACGCGCAAACCAACGGAAAGGCGATACGCCATGGCTCTCTACGAGCACGTATTCCTCGCCCGACAGGACATCAGCGGCCAGCAGGTCGATCAGCTCGTGGACCAGTTCCGCGGCGTGATCGAGGGCAACGGCGGCGCTGTCGGCAAGGTCGAGACCTGGGGGTTGAAGACCCTCACCTACCGGATCAAGAAGAACCGGAAGGCCTATTTCGTTCTCGTCAACATCGACGCGCCCTCCGCCGCCGTGCAGGAGATGGAGCGCCAGATGCGGTTCAACGAGGACGTCCTGCGCTACATCACCATCAAGGTCGACGCGCACGACGAGGCGCAGTCGGTGATGATGCAGAAGCGCGACGATCGTCCGCGCCGCGGCGACCGCGACGATCGTCG